>DASRJP010000270.1:0-4823 GCA_035649415.1 Pirellulaceae bacterium
GGGAGTCAGGAGACAGGAGACAGAAGCGGTGGCTCGTGACGCGCTTGTTACGCGCCCGCCGCGGGCCGGACTCTAGAATCAGCTCCGCGAGGTTCGCAGGACTCAGGTTGCGGAGTGCATCCATGAAAATGCTGTGGGTGGCGTTGCTGCTGGCGCCGGTCATTGCCGCGGCCGATGACGCGGGCCAGATTCGTGTTTTCACCGAGAACAAGGTGCTCGTCTTTCGCCCCGACGGCACTGGGCCGGTCGAGGCCAGCGAGCACGCGATACCCTCCAATTGGCAGCTTTCACCAGACGCAAAAGAGGTGGCCTATGTTGGCGCGGACGAGGGAGTCTACGTCGCCGATGCCGACGGCAAGAATCCGCGGCGGATCACGCCGGACAAGCTGGCCTGCGGCAGTCCCCACTGGTCGCCGGATGGCAAGCGGCTGGCGATTGCCGCCCGACGGGGCGAGCATTACCAGGTCCACACTGTCAATCGCGACGGGACCGACCTGAAGCAGATCACGTTTTCGCCGGAAGGGGCCTGGATGCAGATGTTCGGCGCTGATGGGCGGCTGTCGTATGTTTCGTGGCTGCCGCCGCACCAGAAGTATCAGCAAGCGAGCCTGATGGTCGACGACGGCAAGGAGACCAAGGCGATTGCCAAAGGAATCTTTCTTTGCGACTACGCCTGGAGCCCCGATGGCAAGACGATCGCTTACAGCACGGTGGGTCGGCTGGTGTTTTGCGACCTGGCCAGCGGCAAAGAGCAAGCCGTCGCATACGCCGACATCGATCCGCGGCTGGATAGCCATGGCGCGTGGCGGCTGTGCTTCAGTCCCGACAGCAAGCGTGTGGTCACGTCGATCATGTTCCTGGGGGACCGCCAGCAAGGGACCAAAATCTTCGGGGACGACGAGCTGTTCATCATCGCGCCCGACGGCCAGACGCGGACGTTCCAGCCTGGAGCCGAGGTGCGACGGCTGGAGTGGGTGAAGTAAGCATCGAAGCAAAAATCACCCGGCGATCGGCTGCGGGGATTTCAGCGCGCGGCAGTACATGGCGACGCGAAAGCCCGCGGTCAGGATTGCGTACACGAGGCAGATCAGGCCGAAGCAAGCCGCCAGGCTGATCCACAGCGGATACTGGATAGCAACCGGGTCGAAGATCACCTTGTCGTCCAGAAAATCTGCCGGAATGGGATGGGCCCTGGTGCGATCAAAATAAACGAAGACTCCCACGATCGGCGGCACAATCGCCATCCACACCAGCAAAGTTGAAACGCCGAAGCGAGCGCGATTCGAAAAGGCGCTCCTGGCACGCTCGGCCACGAAGCCCGCGGCTGCGGCGATGGCCACCGCCCAGACCACATCCAGCCAGAAGGCATTGGAAACGAAGCGAAATTCGTTTGCGGGATGAAGAATGGGCCAGCCGTAATAGAAGCTTTCGCCGCTTCGGTAAAGCTGGCCGTAGATTTGACAGTACACCCCGGGAATGAGCATTGCGGCTGCCGCCGCCAGACTGATCCAGTGGGGACGGCGCCAAGCGGCTCGCGGCGGAGTGTGGTGGTCCATACGGCAGCCTTTACCGTCAGCCGCTGCTGGAGTGAGCTTCCCCATCTGCCGCTGCCAGCCGCGCCCGGGCGAACTTGACCGCCTCATGCAGTTTCCGCTTGAGCACGTCGCGCGGCGGCAGGTCGGTGAGGTACGCGGCTACATGAATGCCGCTGGCATCGAGCTGGAGCAGCTCGATTTGTTCGTCGGATTTGCCGGCACAGAGGATGAGGCCCAGGGGCGAGTCCTCGCCCGGCTGCGATTCGTACTTTTCCAGCCAGCGGAGGTACAGCTCCATCTTTCCTTTGTAGGCGGCCTCAAATTTGCCAAGTTTGAGATCGACCGCCACCAGGCGCTTCAGCCGGCGATGATAGAAGAGCAGGTCGAGATGGTGATCCTCGCCATCGATGATGAGTCGCAGCTGACGGGCAACGAAGGCGAATCCCACGCCCAGCTCCAGCAGAAAGGACTCCAGCTCGCGGAGGATTGCCGTCTCCAAATCTGCCTCGCTGTACGTATCTTTTAGCCGCAGGAAGTCGAGCACATACGGGTCCCGGAAGACCAGATCAGGGGTCAGCCGGTCTACGTCGCGGAGTTTGGCCAGCTCCTGCCTGGCCAGTGCGGCGGGTTTTTTCGACAGTGCCGTGCGCTCAAAAAGCATGCCGCGGATCTTGTCGCGGAGGGTGCGGACGGTCCAGCGTTCGACGCGGCACATTTCGGCGTAGAAGTCGCGCTGGAGGGGATCGGAGAGAGGGATGATATAGACGAAATGGCTCCACCCTAATTGTGCAGACAGCGTCTGCACAATCTGATGCTCCGGAAAAACCTCGGCAAAACGGACCATTTGGAAGAGGTTTCGCCTGCCGAAGCCACTTCCGAACTCGGCGACCAATTCTTTCGACAGTGTCGCAAGAATCTGCTTCCCGTATGAAGCACGCTCACTTTTCAGGATTTCCGCCCCGATCCGCCGCCCCACCTCCCAATACAAGAGCACCAGTGCCGCGTTCACTCCCCGGGCCACCGTCTGCCGGGCGTCGGCAATCAATTGCCGCAGGTCGGCCAGAAGTGCTCGTGGCGTGGTACTGGCCGCCCGCGGGCTGCGGCGAGCGAGCGCTCTGGATTTTGCAGTTCTTTTGGCCACGGTTAAGAAACTTCCCCTGACGCAGCTCCCAAGCCAGTCGTGTTGGGCAGGTTCCCAATCCGTCCTACTTCCCCTTTGGCTTGGGCAGCGGCTGTCCTTCGCCGGCCAGCTTCAGCTTCACCTTGATGCTGCCGCTGTTGTCGGCCAGCTCATGCCAGGCGTCATCGCACCGCAAGTACAGCTTGCCATCCTGCGGCGCGGTGAAGGTGCCATAGGTTCCCAGGTCGATCGGCTCGCTCAGATAATCCTCCAGTTTCAGCGAACCGTCCAAGGCAAAATCCTTCATCACCAGGCCCACCAGCTTGCCCCGGCCGGTAGTGCCGTCGGCGGAAATCGCCTCGCCCGCTTTGGCCAGCTTCCAGGTCCCTTCGGCACTGAAGTCGAACTTCTCCCCCTTGGCGAGCGTGGCCCCTGTCGGCTGCCAGCCCCGGTTGGCGGCCACGGTCGTGGCGATTGTCCCCGTCCGCAGCGGCTTGAACTTTTTCTTCCAGTCCCAGGCGCACAGGTCCACCCGATAGCCGATGTCGAAGTGCTTGAGAAAGAAGAGATATTCAAAGCAGATCTCGGTCGCCATCGGGCCGTACACCTGCTCGAAGGTCACCGGCTGCTGCGAGAGCAGCCCCAGCCCCAGCGGCCGGAAGCGGTCGGAGTAGTTCGGGTTGTTCGCCAGCAGGTGGCACAGCGCCCACCGCCAGGCGTAGTTCTGCCACGAGTCCCCCGTGAACTCCTCGCCGTTGACGATCGAGTTAAGGCTCTTGGGCTCGGCATTGCGCAGATACTTGACGATCTCCTGGTGACAGTTGACGCTCGTCTCCCCCTTCTTCCAGAACGACCCCATCTCGGCCATCCCCTCGCTGTACCACACCGGCCCCGTCTCGCCGAACGTCTGCCCGCAGTAGGCGTGCACCGCCTCGTGCTGCGGCGTATTCCGATCGGCACTGGCATAGACCACCGCCTTGGCGACGAAGCGCTTGCCCTGCGAAATTCGCTGCGTGATCGTGACACCTGCGCCCGCTTCGATTTTGGCCCGGCCTGCGGCGGACGGAATCGAACCCTCCGGCCAGTTCGAGAGGTCATCGACGACGTAGCACTCGATGATCCCCGACGGCGGCTTGCCCCAATACGCCGAGATCAGCGAGAGCATCGTCTCCAGTCGAGTCAGCAGCTCCTTGGCGTCGGTTGCCGACAGATCGGTGTGCAGCAGGAAATGGGGCGATGTGTAATCGGTCGGTTTGCCGGCGGCGGCCTCTGCCGCGCCGCTGGCCCGCGCGGCCGGCTTGGACGGCGATTGAGCGTTCGCCGTGAGCGGCAGCGCCACGAATGCCGCCAGCGTCACGGCAGTGATGAGTTTCGGGCATGCGAATTGGCAAAACGAGAGGCAGCGCATGGCAACCTGTCTCCGGTGTGGGCGCTTGCGCCCAAAGACGATCGAGTGCAGCGACGATTGCCAGTTTAACCCGGCGCGCTGGCCAGGAGCAGGCCGCCAGTGTTTGCTGGCGCCGCGACGAGCGCTCGCCTACTCAAACTCCACGCCGCACTCGACAAAGCCGTCGTGCACGCTCCGGCAGCGTACGACGCGCGCGAAAAGCCATCGCGGCGGCCCATCTTGCACGATCGCGATTTCGACCCGCTTGCCGACCTCGAACACCTTCTCGCCGGGCAGGGCAATCCGGCTGTCAGAGCCCGCTTCGGGCAGATACAGAGGCGGCGCCAGGAAACCCAGCCCCAGCGGGGACAGGTTGCGGGCGAAAACATCGACCAAAATTTCCCGCTTGACGCCGCCGACGCTGATGGCCGTCGTGCGGACAATCGTCCGCACGCTGACCTGCCCCGAGTATGGCTCGCGCGGCTCGCGGCGCCGCTCGCTTCCCGGCGCTTCGCCCGAGCTGGCCTCGTCCAGCATGGCAATTGCCCCCTCGGCCCGGCGGGGCGAAACGGCACTCATATAACGCAGGGTCTCATCGGCCGTCGGGGTGCGCTTGGGCATGGGCGATTCTCTGGCGGGAAGGGGTAAATGGGTTGCCCCAGGAAAACTTACGTTCGATTCGCACTCCGTGCCGCAGGTTGCGGGAAGTCGCCGCGGGGCGATTGCCGGTTGTAGTGAAGTTTCTGACTCTGCCCTTGCGGCTGGCCGCCGGTCACTGGGA
>DASRJP010000271.1:0-5971 GCA_035649415.1 Pirellulaceae bacterium
CCAGAAGAGCTTGTATGTCGTGAGCAACGAGAACGGGGCCACCGCCATCGACCGCCTAAGCAGCGGCACCGGCGACAATCCGGCCGCCATCGATGTGCCGCTGCTCAAAGGGCGGATGGCGCTGCTGGCCTACGACCTCTCCTCCGAAGGGAAAGCCAAATTCCGCAAAGTGATGGTGGACTACTCCCCGCAGGATGGTCCCGATGGCCTCGTGTGCGACAAGGACGGCAATCTGTACGTCGCCGAGCGGGCCGAAAACCGCCCCGGCATTGCCGTCTACTCCCCCGCCGGCAAAGAGCTGGCAATCATCAAGACCGAGCTCCCCACCAACGTCGGCTTCGGGCGCGGGAAGGAGAGCAAGATGCTCTATATCACCGCGGGTTCGAGCTTGTACCGGATCAAGCTGAACCGGGAGGGGTATCAGTTGCCGGGGAAATAACCTGCGTTTATCGCATTGGCGAAGAGGAGCAGTTAATGGATTCCGGCGAGCATTGGTCCAAGACCAATCAGCCTACGGGCTGGAATATATGCCGTGGCTTCAAGGAAACGTTAAAGAAGGCCCACCTGAAACGCCATCCCAACCACGGCAGTGCATCATTGTCGTTGCCTCGAATGACCCAGATTTTGACAACAATCATGAAATGGCGATCTTTTCGGACGAAGTCCTCGTTCCTGAAGCTGCGGCGACTGCCTTGCGAGTTCCGTAACGATATTGCTGACTGACAATCTTAAGGCCCGGTGGGCCGACAAGAAGTAGCCCCGACCGTGAGGGCGGGGAAAATTGGCCAGCGACAAAATTCTGGAGGCCCGAAGGGGCGCAACCCAACCACGTGGCGCCGCTTCGCGGCTCCAAATTGAAAGAGGGGCCGTTGATCGGGAACCCGGCCCTGACGAGCCGGGCTATTGCCTGTCGGCCCGCTGGGCCTGAAGCATGACTGCCCATGCCCAGCCGCTATACCTTCGAGCCCTACTCTGCCGACTGGCCGCGGCAGTTCGAGCGAGAGGCCGAGAAACTCCGCGAGCTGCTGGGTGCAGAGCTAGTCGCCATCCACCACATCGGCAGCACTGCCGTTCCCGGACTGGCGGCCAAGCCGATCATCGATTGTCTGCCGATCGTGCGGCAGATCGAGCGGGCGGACTCGCTGACGTCGGCATTCGAGGCCGCCGGCTATCGAGTATGGGGCGAATATGGGCTGCCGGGCCGCCGCTACTTCACCAAGGACGACACCACCGGCACGCGCACGCAAAACGTTCACATCTACGGCGAAGGTAACGCCGAGATCGCCCGCCATCTCGCCTTTCGCGACTACTTGCGGGCCCACCCAGACATCTGCCGCCAGTACGAGGTCATCAAACGCCGGGCCTACGCCCGTTTTCCCGACGACATCGACCAGTACAACGACGCCAAAGATGCGTGGATCAAACGGGTCGAGCGCGAGGCAATCGCATGGTGCAAGGAACGAGCCTGGTAACGGGAAATCCGCCTCTTGGAATCCGGCCGCCGACGTCTTGACATCCAGCCACTAGTGTCTATATTTACACTTATGGCGTGCTCAGCGCGTCCACCTGGTTCTTTGACAACTGAATCTTTTAGTCCTGCGCCGCGCATTGGCGATGATGGTCCACGGCCGAAGCGTCGTCTCGCCCAGTCGAGGGAGTTTTGCACCAAAAAGCCGGCAAAACGGCCAAATTGGTTCAAAACTCACCTTGCTATTGAGACTTCAAAGCACAATTGGCAAGGGACGAAAACCCTGACTGGCTTGCAGGCCAAGCACTTCGGGACGGCCGTCCAACCCATATTGAGACGTCAGACTCGGGAGTTTTGCAACACTCGTGCTGCCTAATTCTCTCCGCGACGCAAACAGAGAAATGCAGGAACTGCTCGCCTTCCCTTGCCGCCTCGCGCTGGCCGTGAGTTATCATCGCGGGGACTGGCCACGGGCAAGCTGGCCGGCGGAAAGAAGACGGGCGTGTGGAAATACTACTTCCGCAGCGGCGGGCTGAAGGCGACCGGCAAGTACAAGGACGGCGAGCTTGTAGGACCGTGGAAGTGGTACCGCGAGAATGGCAAGCTCATGCAGACCGGCAGCTTCGAGGGCGGCAAGCAGCACGGCATCTGGAAGCGATACCAGGAAAACGGCAAGCCGTATGACGAAGGAAAATTCGTGGCCGGCAAGAAGTCGGGCGTCTGGAAGAGCTACGATGAGGCGGGCAAGTTGAGCACGACGAAAACGTATTGAGCGATCTCAGCAGGGAGCGGCCAGTGCAGCACATCGACGATTTGCTCCGCAAAGCTCACCTCGCCGCCCTCCTTGCCTTGGCGCTGCTGCCGGCGAAGCTCCGCAGCGAAGACTGGCCGCAGTGGCGCGGGGAAAAGCGCGACGGGGCCTGGCACGAAACGGGACTGCTGGAAAAATTCCCGGCGGACGGTTTGAAAGTTCGCTGGCGGGCCGACGCCGGCTTTGGATTCTCCAGTCCCGTCGTAGCCCAAGGCCGCGTCTACTTGCACGACTCCGAGCTGATGGCGCCCAAAGCCAAAGAGCGCCTCCGCTGCTTCGACGAAGCGACCGGACAAATCTTGTGGACGCACGAGTACGACGTGGCGTATCCCGACTGGGCCTTTGACGCCACGCAGGAAATCGGACCGGTGGCCACGCCGATTGTCCATGCCGGCAAGGTGTATGCCGTGGGACGGCTCTGCCACTTCTTCTGTCTCGATGCCGCCAGCGGAGCCGTGCTGTGGCAGAAGAATCTGGAGCAGGAATACAAGGCGGCTTTTGCCCCTGGGATGCCCTCGCCACTGATCGAAGGCGAAATCGTGATCGTGTTTGCCGGCGGCAAGGAGGGCGCCTGCGTCGTCGCGCTGAACAAAGACACTGGCAAGGAAGCCTGGAAGGCGCTCGACGAATCGCTTACCGCCAGCTCGCCCATCGTCATTCAGGCCGGTGGTAAGCGGCAGTTGATCGTCTGGACGCAGGAATCGGTGACCTCGCTCGATCCCACAACGGGCCAGACGTGGTGGCGGCAGCGGCTCCTGACCAGCAATGAGTATGCGATCTCCACCCCCGTGTTTCACGAAGGCCGGCTGCTGATCGGCGGTTTGATGCTGCAGATGGACCCCAAGGAACCTGCCGCGAGCGTCCTGTGGCCGAAATCGAGCGCGCCAGCCCGCCGAATACTCAGCCATACTTCGACGGCACTGATCGCTGGCGACTACTTGTACTCGGCAAAGTCCACGGGCGAGCTGATCTGCCTGGAGGCCACATCCGGCAAGCAAGTCTGGACGAGGGACAAAGTCACGGATGTGAAAAACGGAGCCAGCATTCACCTGACGCTCTGCGGCGATTCTGTCCTGCTCTACACCGATCGCGGCGAGCTGATTCGCGCCAAACTGACGGAGAACGGCTACGAGGAAATCAGCCGGGCCTCGGTGCTCAAGCCGTCGTTCCCATTCGGGGGTCGAAATGTGGCCTGGGCCCCTCCGGCATACGCCAACGGCCATATCTTCGCGCGGAGCGGCAAAGAACTGGTCTGTGCCTCGCTAGTGGCCGATCGATAGCGGACGAGACGCTAAGTCAGACGAGGCGTGTTGCCTCACGCTCGCATCACCACTTGCGCCGGATTGATCGCCTGATACTTCCCCTTGTGGGCCGTGATCTCGAAAGCCTGCGGCACTGATTCGATGCCCAGGAGCACGTGGCGGATCGTGGGCTGAAGATTGACTCGGCCGGAGGCGACGAGGCGCACGGTGTGAGCCAGGTGCTCGCGGGTGCTGATGTCGGGAAACAGGTAGCGCAGGCTGCGCTCGCGGAGCGTGTCGATCGCCAGCTCGATCGGCCCGCCGAACCAGGAGACGCCGATGATCTTGCCGCCGGAGCGCACCGCGCTGATCGCATCCAGCAGCGTCTGATGGCCCGCCAGCCCTTGCTTGGGACTGCCGCCGGCACATTCGAAGACCACGTCGGCCCCGTTGCCGCCGGTCAGGTCGAGAATCGCCGCGACCGCATCGGTTGTCTTGGCGTTGAGCGAGACATCGGCTCCCAGCTCGCGCGACACCTGGCACGCTTCGTCTCGCACATCGACGGTAATGACCAGGCCCGCCCCGCTGAGCCGCGCGATTTGCAGGCACTCCAGGCCCATGCTTCCCTGCCCGAAGATGACGACGGTATCAGCCACCTGAAGCTGCGCGGTTTCGACCGCTGCCACGCTGTCGCTCAGTGACTGAAGGCAGGCCCCCACGCTGTCGCTGATCCGGTCATCGACTTTCACCAGCGAACACTCCGGCAAAACGGCCAGCTCCGAAAAGCAGCCCGGCAGGTCAAAGCCGATCACTGGCCCGCGGCGGCACAAGTTGCCGCGTTCGCTTGTGCAGAGCGAGCAACTGCCGCAGGGGAGCTTCGCGCGGGCCGCGACGCGGTCGCCGACGTTGTAACCAGATACGCCGTCGCCGATCTCGACGATCCGGGCGCAGAACTCGTGGCCGAAAAGCTGGATCGGCGCTTCGGTCTCCAGCCGCCGCTTGACTCGGTCGTAGGCCAGCGTCGGAATGCCGAAGGCGAGCTGGGCCTCGGTGACGCTCGGCTGGACGACGAGCGGCTCAACGATCACGTGCCCCGGCCGGCATTTCGGCGGCGGCACTTCGTCGAGACGCATGTCGCCGAAGCCGTAGAAGCGCCAAGCTTTCATGGTGAGTGGTGAATAGGGCCTGGGTCTTCTGCTCTCTGACCTCTGCTCTCCGACGTCCGGCTCACATCCGCTCAAACTTTTGGAGCGGATGATACTCCCCGACCGGCGGCTTCTTTCCCTTGGCTGCCGACCAGACGACTTCGGAGACGTAAAAGTTGCCCCGCGAATCGAGCCAGATATCGTGCGGCGCGAAGAAATCGCCGGCGTCGCACGGCCGCTCGCCGCCGCCAAAACGCGCGAGCAGTTTTCCCTGACGGTCGAAAATGCTGACTCGTCCGCCCGTCGCCCCTGCGTGCGGCGGCTCGGTCCCCGGCCACATGCCGGCGCGATACCCAAGCTCCGCCACCAGCACGCGTCCCTCGCCGTCGATCGCCACTTCGCACGGTCGGGCCACGTCAGTCCACTGTGCCAGGAATTTGCCATCGGGTGAAAATAGCTGTAGGCGGCTGTTCTCTCGATCCGCGACGTAGACGACTCCTTCTCGATCGACGGCAATGCCGTGCGGGATGCGAAACTCGCCGGGATCACTCCCCAGCGAACCAATTGACAAGAGAAGGTCGCCGTCAGGAGAAAACTTATGGACCCGCGCGTTCCCATAGCCGTCGGAAACGTAAATTTCGCCTGCCGCACCGAGCGCGACATTGGTCGGATAATGAAAGGGGCCAGCGTCATGCCGTATCGTCCGGTAGTCGATGCTCGTCGCGCCGGTGTCCGACGGCTGGCCGCTGGTGCCGAGGGTCAAGAGTAGTTTCCCCTCGGGCGTGAACTTGCGGACTGTATGGTCAAAGTCGTCCGTCAGGTACACGCTGTTGTCCGGGCCGATCGTGATTCCGTGCGGCCGCTTGAACAATCCTTCGCCCCATGAATACAGGAACGAGCCGTCGCTGCCAAAAACGGAAACCGGGTGCTCGCCGCGATAGAAGACAAACACGCGGTCCTGCGAGTCAGTCGCTACGCCCACGACCTCCGGCACTTGCCACTCGGCCGGCCAACGTGCCCAATCCGCTTTTGCCCGGTAGCGAAACGCTCCAAGAGTCACGTCCTGCTCACGGCTGTTTGTCATGCGTCGTCACCGGCAGTGGGCGAAATAATCGAGCAGCGGATGGGGAGGGATTCGAACCCCCGGTGCCCTTTCGAGCACGCCAGTTTTCAAGACTGGTGCCTTAAACCACTCGGCCATCTCTCCGATCTGACGTGTGCCCTCGCGGTGCCCTCATGCCGCTATCGCTGTGCATAATCTTCCGTCTTTTCATTGGATTAGCGGAGTGCCCCTGGCGGTTTTCAA
>DASRJP010000272.1:0-33127 GCA_035649415.1 Pirellulaceae bacterium
AGCTTCACGCGGCAGGTTTGTGTGCGGCGATTGCCGGCACCAGGCAACCGTCACAGCCGGAACAGTTTTCCAAGACACTCGGCTACCACTCCGACTCTGGTTCCATGCCATCTGGCAGGTTGTGAGTCAAAAGAATGGGGCCAGTGCTGCGAGCGTGCAGCGAAGCTTGGGCCTGCGCAGCTACCAGACCGCTTGGGCATGGCTGCACAAGCTCCGGCGGGCGATGGTTTTATCTGGGCGGACGTTGCTTCAAGCAAGCGTGGAGGTTGACGAGACCATTGTTGGGGGTCCGGAACCAGGTACCTGGGGAGCCAGTTTGGGCCAGCACAAGTACCTGGTGGCCATTGCCGCGGAATGTGTGGGATCGGCCATTGGCCGGATTCGCTTGGCTCCGCTCCTCGACCGCACACGTCCTAAACTCCACCAGTTCGTCAGCCAATCGATCGAGCAAGGGAGCACCGTCATCACGGACGGTTTGGCCGCTTATACCGGGCTGGAGGCGTTAGGCTATCGACACCGACCGGTGTCGCTGGCTGGCCGCCCCAAGCCAGCAGCCGTACAGGAGCTGCCGCGAGTCCATCGCGTGGCAGCATTGCTCAAGCGCTGGCTCTTGGGTACGCACCACGGGCGCATCGGCCCGGACCACCTGGAGTACTATCTCGACGAGTTCACCTTTCGCTTCAACCGACGCCGGGCTCGCAGCCCGGGTCAACTGTTCTACGTATTGCTGCAACAAGCCGTTAGGGAAGAACCAGCCCCGTACCGCACCCTCATTCGATCCAGGGCAAACCACAATAGGTAGTGGTCGGTGGAGTTAAGTGGATAACTCTAACATTTATTCACACGTCGGCGAAAAAAAATGAAGATCGCGAACTGGTGGCCACGTCTTGTCGAAAAGACGCTTGCGGCTCGTGCGTGATGGTCGATGGGTCCGCACTTCCCACTGGCGGGCGGCCCGCCAAGTGGCACACAGACACTGCCGCCGGCCCGGGAAGAAGTCAGGAGTCAGGAGTCAGAGGTCAGGGTTAGGCGGGCCGTCGCTAACACTGCCTCATTGGTCATTGTGACTTGGTCATTGTGACTTGGTCATTGTGACTTCTTCCCGCCTCCCCTGAGTCGGTTTTTGAGTCGGTTTGGCGAGGCGGCTGGCGGCCGACTCAACGTGCATAAACGATTGTATCGTACCATCTTACGCTGAGTCGCCCGGTGCAACTGGCCCTGGAGATGAGTCGGCCTGAGTCGCCCGACGTGACTGGTGACTCTTGACCCTGGGCCCCTGACCTGGCTCACGGTTCGTCAAATTGACAAAGATCGTTGCGGCGGCATTTCGCCGGCCGGCAGGCCGCGCGCAATGGGGCCTATCCCATGGATGCTCAATTGTATACAATTATTCCCTGCCGGGTGAATGATTTTCCTGGATCCAGGCCAGTCGCCGGCGAAGGCTGTCCATAGTTTCACCCATACTTTCCGAATGCCACGAGCGATCGTGGAACCCGACTATGGTGGCCGGCAGTCCAAGTCTCCAGGCACTAAGAACGGGTAGGCAGCAAATAACCATCGAGCTGCACCGCCGGTCGTTGCGAGTGACCAACGCCGCAGCTTTTTTCCCTCCAAAGAAACACCGAGGCTACCCTTAGGGCATCGCTGGGCTGCCGAGGCAGAGCCGGCAGAGCCTCGAGTTATGTGTGCTGGCAGGCTGGGCCTGGGAACGAGTAGCCCCGCCAGTCAACGCTCAGTAGACCTCGCATTTGGGGAGGGCCTGGCGTAGTTTGGCGAGCTCGTCGTCGGTGAGGGGCGTGGCGCGAATGCCGATGCGTTTCAGGTTGGTCAGACCCAGCAGGGGCGTCAGGTCAGTCACGCCGGTTTGCTGGAGTTCCAGATACTCCAGCTTGTTAAGTTTCGCCACAGGGGACAGGTCTTGAACCGCGGAGCCGGCGAGGCTGAGGTATCGCAATTCGGTCAACTGCGCAAGCGGCCCAATGTCGGTCACCTTGCTTCCGCCGAATCCGAGCATCGTGATCTCGGAGAGACTCGTCAGTGTCCTGGGATCAACAAACGTGCCGTCCGCCTTGCCGACAGAGCCGTTATTCGCAATCACCCACCTCGCGAACCGCGCCACCCCTGAGGTCGACCCCGTTGGGACACTTTCATTTGAACCGTTACAGGCGGCGACAAGCAGCGCAACGCTGATGAGGAGGGTGCATCTCATGGCGAACTCCGCTGGTGGACAGCCCGGTTCCCGCAGGGACGGATGCCGCTCTTTCCGGCGGGAGGGCGTTGATTCGGGTGCAGCGATTCTACGGAACCGATTGACCGGTTACAACTTTTTCATCTCAGGCGGTGGCAGGCGCAAGCGTGATGGCTGGCGAGTCCGCAGTCCGCGGAGGACTACTGCGGCCACGGCACCCGGAGGCAAGTTTGCCTCCGGCTAAGAACATTTGTCCGCTACGCCACCTGCGGCTCGGCCAGCAGTTTCAACAGCGTGTTGCGCAGCTCGCGGACTTTGAGCGGCATTGAGAGCAGGACGCGATGCTTGGAGAGTGCCGCCGCTTTGACCAGATCGCCCTGCTTTTCGTCCACGAACAAAATGGCGGGCACGTCCTTGGTCGAGGCCTGGATGCCGAACTTGTTGAAGGCGTCGAGTGCCGAGCGGCCGAGGTTGACGGTGCTGAACACGACGCAGTCGGCCGGCTGGCGCTCGGCGTCCTCGAAGCGGGTGATGGCCCGCAGGGGATCGCTGAAGATCAGCACGCGGTAGCCGTGCTTCTTGAGCCGTTCGCGGAGCAGGTCCTGGGCCTCGATCTTGGACTCCACGATCATGATCGTGCGCGTGGCCCCTTCCTGCTCGAAGACCGGCTGGGGAGCGATGGGCGCCGGGGGGGCGCCCTCAGCGGCAGCTGCGGCGGCCGCGGCATCCGCGGCGGCGAGGTCGCCCGCTTCGATCCTCCGCTGGACTTTTTTGGCTTCCTCGAGCATCTCCATCGGCGTGGAAAAACGCTTTTCAGGGCTCAGCTCCAGCGCCTTGGACAACATCAATACCAGCGATTGCGGCAGCGTGGGATCATGCTGCACGATCGGCTTGATGTTCTGGTAGCGCTGCACGGACAGCCGCTGGATGCGGTCCCGCGTTTCAAACAGCGCGGGAACGCCGCAGGCCATCTGGTAGAGGATGCAGCCGACGAAGAACAGGTCGCTGCGGGGGTCGTTGTTGCGGCAGCCGGAGGCGCGCTCCAGGCCGGCATAGTCGATCGTGCGGGCGTTGGGCGAATCGTCGTCCTTGATCGACTCCGTCGATTTGATGGCCGCCAGGCCGAAGTCCACGAGCCGCGCCCGGCCGCGGCTGGAGATCAGCACGTTGGAGAGCTTCAGGTCGCGGTGGCTCATCCCCTGCTCCGCCGCGTACACCAAGCCGTTGAGAATGTCGATCACGATCCGCAGCGTCTCCGCCGGCGTGAACTTCTTGCGGACCTTGATGAACTCCCGCAGATTCCACCCTTCCACGAAGTCCATCACCAAGTAGGGCGCGGAGATATTCTTGCTGACCTCGAGGATCGGCACGATGTTAGGATGCCGCAGCTTGGAGCCGATTTCCCCTTCGCGGAGGAACTGCTCGGTCATGATCTTGTCGTCGCGAAACCGCTTGCGAAGGACTTTCACCGCGACGACTTTGCCGGTATTCAAGTCCACAGCGCGATAGACGCGGGCAAACGTGCCGGTGCCGGTGAGATAGAGCACCTTGTAGTGGCCGTAGAAGTATCCGCCGCGGTCCCCTTTCGTCAGCCGCGAGAGCTGGAAATTGGTGAGCAGCTCGCGGCGCAAGAGCAGACTGGTGAATTGGTCGAGGGTGACTTCGCGCGTGCCGAGCTCGCTCCAGACGGTTTCGAGCTGGCGGGAATCCAGCAAGCCGGAGTCGATGATCCGCTGCGACAGTTTTTCCGCGGTGACTTCCGACATGTGCGGCGTGGCTGGACGAGTTTAGGTACGAGGCCCGCTGGTCACGGAGACTGCCAACGTAAGTCTCAGCCGCTGGCGGCTGCCAACGGGGATCGAGGGTGGAATTCGAGCCGCGGATCGCCTCGGACCGGACGCCGCGCCATCGGGCAATTTTTCCTGTTGGTGGGCCTTGGGAAGGGCAGAACCTCCACCACTTTATGGTATTCGACGTTCCAGCGGCACGCAACGCTTTCGGCGGTACCGCGAATGCTCAAGAACCGAGCCAGATGATGATTGGTTCTAAAAGACAAGAGATCCGTTAGCCCTCGCAATCCCCGTCGTTGTCCTGCCGCAGGGCGTCCCGTTCGCGACGGGTCGCTTCCAGATCGAAGACCAGGTATTTCATGTCCAGCCGCAATTGACTGAGGGCTTCCTGGACGAGGTTCAGGATCCGCCGCCGCCGGCGGGTGCTGTCGACGACCCGAAACACGAGCGGTTCCAGCCGGGAACGATGCTCCGGGGGCAGGGCCGCGATTGCCGCCGCCAGATCGCCGACATCCTTGGGAAGCTCGTCAGTGACGGGGATGGCTTGCGGCAGCGAGGACATTGAGCTGGGCTCCGGGTGATTGGCTGTCATTGGTGATGCTGGAAAGCAGCCGCTGTGCCACGGGCGGTGATCGATTCGAGGAACAAAACGTAACTCTAATCGAGCTGGCGTCTTACAGCAAACGTTTGGCAATCGGTCGCGGTCCTGCCAGGGGCGCTGACTGTGGCGATTTTGCCACGTTCGATCTGGCCGCTCGCCACAAGTCCTGTTACAAGCCGATCTTGCGCTTACAGGTGGCCGCGTTGCTCGTTTCCAGCGCCGCCGCCCAAGAGACGTCCTGCGGCGGCAACATGTCGTTTTTGGAAAACGTTCGATCGGCGATCGCAATTCGCCCATGGCGGCGCTTGTCGCAGCGCGCCCTGGCGCCGGCGGCATTGCTGCTCGTGGTGCTGCTGACGCACGGCGTCGCCCGCAGTCAGTTGCGCGAACCGTTCGAGTCGCCAACGCCGTCGTGGACCGTCTCGCATGCCGACTGCGGCGTCAAGACGCTGCTCCAGGAGCGCACCTTTCGTGATTCGCACGCCGGCAGTGGCTGCGAGCGGCTGCGGTTGCAACTGAGTGCGGGAACCTTCGCGTACCTGACGCAGCCGATTGGCAAAGCGCCGGTGATTGCCGAGCTGGCGCCCAGCCTGTGGCTCAAGGCGGACAAAGCGCACCTGCAATTGCTCGTCCGTGTGGTGTATCCGCGGGCCATCGATCCGGGGACGGGGCGTCCGATCATGTCGCTACTCGCGGGGGACATGTATACCGACGTCGGCGCGTGGCAGCAGCTCAAGGTCCCGGAGCTGACCAAACTCGTGGCCCGCGACGCGGCAGCCAAACGGCTGGAGTTCAAGGATCGTTTCAGCGAGCGCGAAGCATTCATTGATCTGATCGTGCTGAATGCCTACAGCAGTCCGGGCGCCGTCGATTTGTGGATCGACGATCTGGAAATCGAAGGCTACCTGAATCTCGGCGAAGACATCGACGTCGGCACACGCCCGGACGAGGATCAGGCCGGCGGCAGGGGTTCGGCAAGCGACCCGCGACAGGAGGTTGCGCTGCAAGGTTCGCTGCTCTTGGCCGGCGGCCGGCCGATCATGCCGCGGATCATTGAGCACAACGGCGAGCCGCTGGAGTGGCTCAAAACGCTCGGGTTCAATGCCGTGAAGCTGAAATCGTCGCCGTCGGCCAAGGAACTGGAAGAGGCGTCCCGCCTGAACCTGTGGCTGGTCGCGCCGCCGCCGTTTTCCAGCGAGGAGCGACTCGGTTCGCAGTACGCGTCCGTGCTCGCCTGGAGCCTGGGCACGCAGCTTGCCGAGCAAGACCTGGAACCAACGCGACAAATGGCCAGCGAAATCCGGGCGATCGATCCGCGTCAGCAGCGTCCGCTGGTCTGCGGTCCGCTGACCAGTCTGAGCGAGTACAGCCGTGCGGCTGGGATTCTCCTCTTGGAGCGGCCGACCCTGGGAACGAGCTTTGAACTGGGAGCGCATCGTGCCTGGCTGGCCGACCGGTCACGTCTGGTGCGGCCGGGCACTCCATTTTGGGCCAGCGTGCCGACGGATTTGCCGCCGCCGCTGCGCGAGCAGGTGATCTTGATGTCGCAGGGGGCCATCGGCGGCGACGACCTCGATCTGGCCCAAATGCGTTTGGTGACCTATTCGTCGCTGGCGGCGGGCGCGAAAGGGATTGTCTTCACGTCCCAGACGCCGCTGCATACTGACTCCAATTCGGGGGCGTCCCGCGTCGAGCTGCTCAAGCTGCTGAATTACGAGCTGCTGCTCTTGGAACCTTGGGGCGCCGCGGGAGGAAATGCCGAGGCGATTGACACGGGCGATCCGTCGCTGCATGCCAGCCTGCTCCAGACCGAACGCAGCCGGCTGTTGCTGATAACGCGGCACATGCCGGCGCAGCAGTATGTCGCCGGTCCGTCGGACGGCCGGCCGCTATCGATTGTCGTTCCCGGCGCGCCGATTTCGGATCGGGCGTATCAGATCACGCTGGCTGGGCCGCGGGAGCTGCGCACGCGAGCCGTCAGCGGCGGCCTTCGCGTGACGATCGATGAGCCCGACCTGGCCATGGCGGTTGTCATTACGCAGGATCCGCTGGTGCAGCACCATGTGAAGCGGATTCTGGAAGAAGCGAAGCTCGAGATCGCGCGGTTGAGGTATGAAGCGGCTTCGAGGCGGCTCTTGAGCACTGCCGATTTGGACCGCGAGCTGACGGAGCGCGGGCATCCGCTGGCCGGGGCTGCCGATTGGATCCGCGAGGCGCAAGGTTATCTCCAGCTTGCCAGGCGAGCGTTCGAAACGAGCGATTTGCGCACGCTGCATGCTTCCGCCGCCCGGTCCGACGCCGCCTTGGCCAAGGTTCGCCGCGGCCACTGGGAGCAGGCAGCGGGCGCGTTTTCATCGCCTGCTTCCAGCCCTTGCATCGCCCGGTTTGGAACGCTGCTGGCCCACTGGCAGTTTGCCGATCGAATGCGGCAGTACAGTTGGGGGCCGAATTCGCTGGCCGCCGGCGACATGGAAAACCTGAATCAACTGCTGCAAGCCGGCTGGAAACAACAGCGGGCGCTGCCACGCGGAGTTGAGGCCGACCTGGGCCTGTCGCTGGCGTCGCCGCACGGCGGCCGCACGGCGCTGCGGATGCACGCCTGGGCCGACGCGCCGGCGAGCGTGCCGGCCGCCTGGGAGCGTGTGCCGCTGTGGATCACCAGCGGTGCGATTCCCGTCCGCCAGGGACAACTGGTCCGCATTCACGGCTGGGCGCAAGTGCCGCAGCCCCTGGCCGGCAGCCAGGAGGGTCTGTTGATTTTCGACTCGCTGACTGGAGCGGAGCTGGGAGAACGGATTTATGCCACACGTGGCTGGCGCGAATTCACGCTCTATCGCGCCGTGCCGGAAAACGGCAATCTGACGCTCTCGTTCGCCCTGACGGGAATAGGCGAAGCCTGGCTCGACGATCTATCGGTGTCGCTGATCGAGCCCGATCCGATTCGGGAAACGAAGGCGGCAGCGGACAACTCGCCGCGTTAGAATGAAACCCGGGCCGTCATTTTTTGCGCACCCCGTCGCCAAGGCGCGGCGCGTCACCTATGTCTCAGTCCGCGCCTCTCTTCGATTTGCTCCAGTGGGGCAACGAGCATTTGCTGCTCTTGTCGATCGTGGCGGGACTGCTCACCTTCCTGGCGGTCGCGCTGCTGAGCGTGGCCTGGGTGCTATTGCGGCGGCGTAAGATCGCGCCCCTGGCTAATGAGGAAGTGCTCGACCGGTCCGTGGACGTCGCGGCACTGGACGCTCATCCCCCCGCGGCCGCTGGCCCGCAACTGGAAGTCTACGGCACTCCGGTGCGCGTGGCCGTGGTCGTGATGGCCCCGCCCGGCCGCGGCGGCTCAGTGCCCCCAAAGAAAGAACTGCCGGCACTGTCCGAGTTTCTGGTGCCGAATTTGGGGGCGGTGCTGATCGCCAGTCAGCCGCTGTACGTCCGCTGGTCGCCGCAGCTCAGCTCGCAGGGTTTCGTGCAGTCGTTTTTTAACAAGCTTTCGCTGCCCGGCGACCACGGCAAAGGAACCGTCTGGTGCAGCCTGGCCGGCAAGTTTGAAGCGCACGGACAGCTCTACCTGGTGGGACTCGTGTGCTGTGCCTCGGCCCCCAATGGCCTGGGGGAAATCACCGTCGAACATCCCGGCGAATGGCTGCAAATCCTGCGGGCAAGGGTGGCGGCGTGACACGCACGACCGAACAGCTCCATCGCGACGCGCTGGCGATCTTTCAGGCTGGCATCGACGCGGTGCGGAGCGATCGGCTGGTGCGCGAAAGCGTCCGTGTGGAAGGCGATTGGCTGACGATTGGCGACGAGCGGCTGAAGCTGTCGCGAATCGGCCGGATTGCCGTCGTCGGCGCCGGCAAGGCGGGAGCGGGCATGGCGGCGGGGTTGGAAGAAGCGCTTGGCGCGCGACTGATGGGCGAGAAACAAGTCACCGGCTGGCTCAACGTGCCGGCGGATTGCGTGGGCCAGCTGGCCGTGATTCATTTGCATCCGGCGCGGCCCGCCGGGATCAACGAGCCGACCGAGGCGGGGATCGTCGGCTCGCAGCGGATTCTGGAGCTGGTTCAATCGTTGGGGCCGGACGATTTGTGTTTGTGTTTGATTTCCGGAGGCGGGTCGGCGCTTTTGCCGCTGCCGGTCGATGGAATCACGCTGGCCGACAAGCAGGCGCTCACCAGGCGCTTGTCCGCTCGCGGCGCCAACATTCACGAATTGAACACCGTTCGCAAGCAACTGAGCCGGATCAAAGGGGGGGGACTGGCGCGTGCTTGCCGGGCGGGCCGTCTCATCACACTGATCATCTCCGACGTGCTTGGCGATCCTCTGGATGTGATCGCCTCCGGGCCGACGGTGGCCGATACGGCGACGCCGCAGGCGGCGCTGGAAGTTTTGGAGCGGTTCGATCCGCGGCGCGAGCTGCCGGCAGCCATTTACGAGTATCTTCAGCGCGCGGGGGAGCGCTCGGGGGCCCCGCTCGTCACCAACCTCGTCATCGGCAACAACGCCCTGGCGGTCGATGCCGCCGGCAGCGAAGCGGCCCGCCGCGGCTACAGCCCGGCGCTGAATGCCGCCATCGAGCTGGAAGGGGAAGCGGAGTCCATTGGACGCCGCCAGGCGGAATTGGCCCTGGAAATGCGCCGCGACAATGGCCCCAGCGCTTTCATCAGCGGCGGTGAGCCCGTGGTCACCTTGGCCCCGCCGGAAGTCCGTGGCAAAGGTGGACGCAACCAGCAGCTCGTCCTGGCGGCACTCGTGCAGCTACTTCAGTCGCAGGCCGGCGATCTGTCATCGAACCCACTGGGAGGACTCGCCATGCTCTCCGGCGGCACGGATGGCGAAGACGGTCCGACCGATGCCGCGGGGGCGATCATCGACGCGAGCACGCTGACGCGGATGCGGCAGCTAGGGCTGTCGCCGCAGTCGTTTCTCTCGCGGAGCGATGCCTACTCGTTCTTCGAGCAGGTGGGCGGGTTGATCAAGACCGGTCCGACGCATACCAACGTCTGCGACCTGCGCGTGATTCTGGTGGAGCGCATCGAAACGGCGCGTCAGACGTGACGCCCGCGCCCAGGCGGCGAATGGAAGGAATGATCTGTTCGTGGATGAATCCCTCGAAGCGCAGCTCGGGAAGGTTACCCGGGTGGCCCAGGTTGCTCGCAACCCGGGCCGACAAGAGGCATTAGCGATACCTCCGTCGCTACTAACCTGCCCTAGCCCGCCTCTTGAACCGTCGCGCCGGACTTGCCCAAAATCGTTGGCATGGCGACCGGCGACGACGATTTGCCGACCAGCGATACGTCTTCTTCGTGACATTCTCGGTTTTCAAGCGCCGGCGGCTGCTCGATCTCGATCAGCCGAAACGAATCGTGCTGGGCGTGTTTAACCATTTGCTGAAGTCGCTCAATGCCAAGTGCGTTGGGTTTGTCCTCATGCCCGACCACGTGCATGCCCTCGTTTGGCTGCCCAATCCTGAAGACATCACCCGGTTTCTCCATGGCTGGAAGCGGATGAGCAGCTTTCGAATTCGCCAGTGGTATGCCGCCCATGCCGCCAACTACTTTGCCGGTTTCGGGCCGGGCGAGCGGTTTTGGCAGCCCAAATCCTATGTGTTTCACGTCTATAGCGAACGAAAGCTGCTGCAGAAGCTCGAATACATGCACAGGAACCCCGTGAAGGCGGGTCTCGTCAAGCGCGCGGAAGATTGGCGGTGGAGCTCGGCGCGCTGGTACACGCGGCAGCAGTCGGTCGGCGTGCCGATCTCTTGGATCGACTGACGGGCGAGGGTCGGTGGCGGCGCATGCTTTTGCCCATTGCCTCCCGACGGCCCAGGTTGCGAGCAACCTGGGCCACCCGCGCTCTCCGTGCGCTATCTTGACAGGAGGAGGACATAGAAATGTTAGGCCGGCTTTCGCCACCACGCAGCACAATGCAGACCGGGCGCCGTGACGGACAGTGGAGAGTCGACTTCGCTGTTTGTTTTTATCCGCCCGATCATCCTGCGGGACGAAAAGCTCCAGGACCTGAAGTTTCTATCGGAGCGCGACGTCTCTCGCGCATGCCTGCCAGGCACCTTCCCCGCCAGCCAGCCGGTTTCGATCAGGTAGTCTTGTGCTCGAATCGAGGAACTGCTTGGCCCAGTGACGTCAGGGAAAGATCGGCGTCGTCTGGTCGATCGACCGGAGGAACGTAACGATTCTCGCCCGATCAGCCGCATTCGACAGGGTGTCCACGCCGCCGGTCCCCGCGCTGCGATGCGTGACGTTTTGCAGCACGTCCTCAAGCGTTTGTGCCGCGCCGCTATGAAGGTACGGCGCCGTCTCATGCACACTGAAGAGCGACGGTGGGTTGAAGCCAACTACGCCCAGCGGATTGATCGACTGTGAAATGTCCGCTGGGTTGGAGCGGAGCTCGTTGACCTGTGAGATGTCAAAGGTTCCCACAGGAATCAGCTGATCCTGCAACTCGGCACCGATGATCACCGATGGGGACGGTGGCGGCGTGTAGCTAATTGTCGACCTCGTCCATTTGGGACCGCCGTGACATTGTTGACAATTGGCCGCGGCAAATAGCGTCCGACCATTGAGGGCATCAATGTCGGTTGCCGGCACGGGGGCCTTCGCCGTGCGGACGTTCTCGGCGATCCAGACGGCGATGGCGTCCTGGCGTGAGTTGCGTCCCTTGTTCTTAGTGGGCAGGAAATTGGTCACGCCGGGAGGCGTGCTGACGCCCAGCCCGCGCCGAGCGGTCGACAAGTTGCCGCGCGTCACCCAGCTGCCGCTGGGCGTCCCAGGTGGCCCCGGAGTCGGGCCGTTGTTGGCGATGGTGTACTCGAACACCGACGTCTGGTCGGCCCCACTCCCATCCACGCCGCCCATCACGTAGATCTGGCTGGTGGTCAGCGTGCTGCCGATACCGAACCGGGCGCGGGGGGCCGGGAGACTGGTGTGGGGCGTGTTAACGGCAACCGCGCCGTTCGTGTACTCTTCCACGGTGTCGAGCACCGTGCCGGCGGCGTTCTGCCCTCCGATGACGAAGATCCGTGCCGCCACGCCGCGAATGGCGGTGGCTACTCCGTGGTTGCGGCGTGGCGTCAGCCCGGTCACGGTGAAAATGCTCCAAACCCCTGGCCCCACGGGGTCGGCTTGAAAGCGCTGGACACTGAACGTACCCGGAACGGCAGGCGCGGCCTCGGAGCCGGTGTTGCCAGAAGCAGCATGAATGAGCTGGACCGGGTCCGCCGTGTTGAGCCCGCCGGCTACCGTGACGCCGAATTGGGCTACCGCTGTCGGCATGGTGGCAACGGTCCGCCAGGTGTCGGTGGCCGGGTTGTATTCCTCCACGGTGCCAACCGGAGTATCCGTGGCGGACGTACCCGCGTAGCCGCCCACGCAATAGATTCGGGGGCCGTCGCTCGTCTTCACCGCGGCAGCGCCCAGCGAGTGGCGGAGTGTAAATCCTGTGGAATTCCGCGCCGTGAGCTTGTTCGTGCGCGGGTTGAACTCCAGAACCGCGTTGGCAGCGACCAGTGCGCCCTGGCCGGCGCCACTGCGGCCCCCGATGAGGAACACCCGGTCGTCTTCCAGCGTGGCGATGGCGAAATCGCGCCGTGCGCCCAGCGCGGTCAGCTGCGGCAGGGAGAAGCTGGTGACCAGATCGTTCGTGCTGTTGACCACACCGGTAGATTGCTGAAATTGCTCGATCGTCGTCGAGTCGGCCGGTGTGGCGCCGCTCGCACCGCCGATGGCTAGAAACAGGCGGTCGTCGTCGATCAGGCCACGGCCACCGAAGACGCCCCGCGTGTTCAGCTCAAAGTCGTGAACTTCGTCGCGGACCGCGCTCCAGTTGAGGGCCCGCTGATCACTCGGATTGGCCTTATTGAACGTCCCGTCGAGAGGAATCGTCTGCCGCGGGCCGGTGTCAAACATCCAGGTGACGTTGTCGGAGCGCCCATTGGGATGACAGACGATGCATCCGCCCCACCACTCGCTCGACATCCGCCCCTGGGGACCTCCACTGGCAAAGAACAGCTCTGCTCCGAGCTGGGCGGTGAGGCTCAGGGCCGAATTGGACGCTCGGGCGGTTGCCAGCACCGAAGGGGCAGTTGGATTCGAGATGCTGAGGACCGTGATGGAGCGGCTGACGAAGTTAAACACGTAGGCACGGCTTCCATCGCTGGTAATGGCGATCCCCCGCGGCGCCTTGCCTGCAATCAAATTACTGGGCACGCCGAGGAGGTTAACGCGCACGATCTGACTCGGCCCGGCAACGAGCGGGGCGCCAATCGTCGGGATGCCGTTGGCATCAACGGTCAGGCGCACAACCAGGTCCGAGTTTTGGACCACGACCCAGGCGTCGGAGCCGTCCGGCCGCCAGGCCAGGGCGACCGGATTGGACATGAATAGCCTCGGCGACGGCGTCGTGGCGAGGTTGATGCCTTGGTTCAGGTTGAGCGGCGCCGTCCGGCGGACCGACAGGTCGGTCTGGGCCGCTGTGATTTCGGTCCGCGTGTTGGTGTTGAAAACGGACACCAAACCCTGAGTATTATGGTTGAAGCGAATGGGGCCGTTTGGAGACGCACCGGTGCTGACCACATAGGCATTGCCGGTGGTGGGGTGAATGCCGAGCGCGGCCAGCTGATTGGGAAAGGCTCCCGTCGGTGTCGTAAACGTCTGAGGATTGGTCGAGCCAACGGCGGGGACGCCACCCGGGCCAGGCGCCAGCCTGCCATTGGAGTTGAACCCCGCGTTGGCAATGGGCCCCAAGGTGACGGGGTTTGGTGCCCCGATCACCGTGTTCGTCGCGGCGGAGATGGCGACCACTCGCCCCTCACGCTGGTCGTCCTGCCCTTCCTCAGATGCGGTTTTGCCTGGTCGTAGCTGCCCGAAAAACAGGGCCACGAAAATCGTCTCGTCCACATCGTCGCCGTCCCCATCGTTCGTTACCGCGACGGCCCGGGGGGAAGTGCCGAATGCACTCAGATCAACGGTGGCGACGATGGCCGTCGTCGCGGTGTTGAGCACTGTCAGCGTGTTCGACGACGAATTGGCCACATAGAGCCGCGTGCCGTTGGGCGACAAGGCGAGCCCCATGGGCTCGGCACCAAAAACCGCCACTGTATTCTCCACCGCGTTTGTCGCCAGGTTCAGGACCGAGATCGTGCCGTCGAATGAGTTGGCGACGTACGCCTTGCCGTTGCTGGGGTGAATGGCGACACTGTTGGGATCCTTTCCCACGGCGATTTCGGTGCGCTTGACGATCGTTGAGGGCGTAAGGTCAAAAACACTGACGGAGTTGTTGTCGGGATTCACGTTGACCAGAACCGCGTCGTTGCTGGACAGCGCAATCGGGCTGGATTGCGTCGGCGGAGCCGCGGTCGCAGGGCCGCCGACGGCACTGATGCAAAGCAGTCCCACGAGTGCCCGCAGCAGACGGCTACGACCCAAGATGCACTTCGTCCTCATGGCAACACCTTAAGTGTGAGGCGTTTTCGTAATGGAACAGCACTTCCAGCGAAACAACGCGAGGGGACCTACCGGTGCCGCTGGCGTAAGCGCGCCAGACTTATCAGGCCAACGAGAGACCAAATGGCGAGCGAGGTGGGTTCGGGAATCGGTGCGGTCGAAGGCTGCGCCAATGACACTTGGTACGCAACTTCGTTTGTCGCATAGATGGTCGCAAAAGGATTCCCGCCTCCCTCGAGGAAGGCATCCAACGGAATTGAGGAGTAATAGACAAAGCCCGCCCCGAACTGATACGTAAAATCCACCGCGTGGGTCGCGTCACCGTCACTAAAAATGTGAGTAGCGCCCACTGGGAGCGTGGCCACTTGAGCGTAGCCCTGGTTCGAGAAACCGCCCCCGTCGAGTGTGGTATCGTCAATCACGCCGGCCGGCCCATTCGTGACGAGTGTGCCAGGCGTGACAACGTCGATATTGTCAGAGAAGTTGCTGACAAAGGTGATTCCACCGGCACCCGGAATGTAGGCGGCGGCGGATTGACCTTGATTTACGTTGCGATCGTGAAAAGATAGAACGCCGCCCAGCGACACGTATGTGGCGATGTTTATTTCGTTGCCCGCTGTGAGAATCGGTGGGCCGTTTTCCGTATTCAACACCCACACAACATCAAAGCCACTTAGGGGATCGCCTAAGCTGGCAATGAGTACCGGCGTATGGCCAGCCGCGGTCACCGCAGCTTCCGCGCCGAAAACGGCGGCAGCGTTATCCGTTGCAATCCCGACGACCGCCGCTTGCGTCTGGCCAATCCATGATGAGCCGAGGGCCAGGAGCGGCAAAACGAGCGCCCAATCGCGAAAGCGTCTCATAGCGGCATCTCAACCTTGTGACGTGACGATTAACATCGACCGTCGTACGGGAACCCTAAAACACCTCCTCCATGCACAAGACAGCGGCCCCAGTTGCAGCAACGCAAACAGCCCGCCCCAATGGGTTCGCAAAACATAGCCTCCCTAGACTAATATGCTGCAACGCGTCCCTTCCTGACAGCCAGATCCACGATTCTGTCCTGAGAATCGCCCCGCAGATAGTAATGCACGAAGCCTATCTTCACCGACTACGACGGGGAACTCGACGTTTCTCCGGTCCACTTGGGTGCGGAATGACCGGCGTGATGTCGCGCTCCTCGAGCCAATCACGAATCCACTCTGCGTCGAAAGCTTTGTCGCCATTGCTCGAAACGGCGAAATCAGGAAAGATCAGTTTTCAAACGGAGCCTAATCCTCTGATCTCGCATGGCTCATTATTGCCAAACCCCGGATAGCACCACGTATCGTTCGTGGGGAATACTTCGAGCTTGCCTGCAATGTCTTCCCAGTGCGTTGAGCCAAGATGCTCGATCATATGGAAGCGACACGTTGATACGTGTGGGGGCTTGTGCGTGTGCCCCATCGCTAAACTTGTCCGCTAGCCGTTGACTTATTGGTGGAGGAATGGACCTCCTCGGTCGGTTGGTTCCCTGGCAGCACCACCGTGGGCTCCAGGGGGGCCCCGACTCCGATGGTCGGCGTCGCGACCGTGCTTGCACTCGGTATTGTACCCGCGCCAGTTTCGGCAAGCGCCTTCTGCGGTTGGTTTTCAGGCTCAGGGAGCGCCGCGTCCCCTGCCGACGTGCCCTGTGCGGCGCGCTTCTTTCGCCGCGGCTCGCGTCGTTTTGCCGCGGCGCAGTGTGCAGCAGCTCCTGCGCTACCAGCGCACCAAAGCACGGCACGTCGATCGACAGCCGCCTGCGAGTAGTGCGGCAGCGGATGCTCAAGCGGCAAGTTGAGCGCGGCGCGGCTTTCCAATCGCCGCTCGGCCACGACCTCCAGGAAGAGCGCACGCTCCTGGGGCGTCAGCCGTTGCCGCTGCTGCCAGAGTTGGCCTGCCGTGGGTCCTCGCCAACCTTCCGGCCTCGCCAGTTCATTCGCCAGCTGCCGCGCCTGCTCGGCATCACCCAGCGCATTGTGCTGCGCTAAGACCCTTTCCGCCGCACTTGATTTGAAACTTCTACCAGCGTGGCAGCGCCGGCAGCGCGCTTGCCCAGCTTCTCGTGGCGGCTTAAGTGCTTATGGAGGCATGGCATAAGCCGGTGCTGGAGGGTTCGGGACGAAAATTCCGCGTGTTTGGCACTTCTGTTGCACGGTGCGCAAGCGGCGTCACCGCTACCCCGGAACAAGGAAGCCAGCCATGTCCGCGATTCGCATCCGTTGTCAGGTCGTCGAGGTTCCCGCGTTCGACGTCCTGGAGCCGCAGGAAGATGGCACCCGGCCGCGCGACTTGCTCCCCTGGGCCGATCCGTACATCACCTCCCTGATGATGCAGCTTGGCAGGTCCCGCGGCGAGACGGAGGGGCTACTCGACGATGAATTGACGCTCTGTCGCTGGGCGGCCGATCCGTGGCATGGCCGGGAGTGGAATGCCGCACTCGAGCCGGTCGGCGATCGCACGGCGGCATTTCGCGATCCGCCATTTCCGCCGCTCTACGGCGGTTTTCCGCTGCTCGACGACCGCGCTTAGGATCCGCTGCGCTTCGCTTCGCGACGAACAGAAAGGCGCGGCCTCTTGATCCCCGGCCGCCACATTGATTTCCTCGCCCAACTGCGACATATTCCACTGCGGCGGGGAGCGGACGAATGTCCGCGCGGTCTGGCTGGTGGAACTCAAATGCCGGGGCAAATGATCTTGCCCGTTTGCAATGCGATCGTCCGACATTACCGAACTGGTCCGCGATCCGATTGGCGTCTATCCCCAGGCCACGGTCGCCTGCTTCGACCCAACGAGCGGAGAATTGCCGCGCCGACGACTGGATGAGAGCCGCACAGTCCAGTTCCTGGAGGCGTTGGCCCGCGCCGGCGCTCCCGCGCTGCTGATCGGCGCTTCGACGGGGCACGGACATTTGCGAACTCCGGCGGAACTGGCCCAGTGGTTTCGCGTGGCCGCCAAGGCGCAGGTCGGCAATTGCCTGCGGACGGCACTTTTGCGCCCCGAAGACGGCCCGGACGAAAACGCCCGGCTGCTCGATTTGCTTGCCGAGCTCTCGTATCCCGTCGTTTTTGTCCGGCCGGGCACGAACCTCGGAAAAAATGCCAGCGACGCCTCGATTGCCGACAACATGCGGCCGATTGTCGAGCTGGCGGCCGAGCGGCATTTGGCGGTGGGGCTGTACTCGATTCCCGATGTCAGCGGCTGCCCGATGTCACCCGATGCTGCGGCCGACCTCGTGCAAGGTCCCGGCGGCGAGCAGATCGTGGCCATCAAGGTCACCGAAGCGAATTACGACAAGAGCACGCTCCGCTTTCTCGCCGATTCGCGGCTGGCCCGGCTGAAAATCGTGCAAGGCTGGGATCCGTATCTGGCCCGCGCGCTGCGCGACGGACCTGCGCACGACGCCCAGGGACGTCAGCGCTGCGGCGTCACCAGCGGACCGATGTCGTTTGCCGTACATCAGTATTTGCACATGTTCGTTGCGGCGGCCCGCGGCGACTGGGATGAGCTGGCGATCGCGCAGACGGCAGTCACCGTGCTCTTTCAGGCCATGCAGGACGACCCGGGGAAATTTGCCGACTTGCAGCGTGCCAAGTACATCATGGGGCTCGGCCAGCCGCTGATCGGGACAGTGACGAGCGACCAGGTCGAGCGGGTGCTTTCCGCCCTACGGTCGCTGCCGCGCAAAGAGGATCGGCAGCGGCTGGCGCGAAGCCTGGATTTGATGGGAGACGGAGCATTTCATCGGGAGTTGGCGATGTTGAGCGGGGGCGTGTGAGGGTATGCGGGTGTGAGGGTGCGAGAGTGTGAGAAATTCGGCAAGTACTGGCGCCATTGCGGAAGCATCGATGAAAGCAACAACACCCAGTGGTTCTCGAAAGCGTCTGGCGAAGCGGCACACCGACTTGGAGGTGTACCAGTTGGGATACAGCACGGCTCAGGAGCTGTTCGAGTTGAGCAAGAGTTTTCCGAAGGAAGAGATGTATTCGCTCACGAGCCAAATGCGCCGCTGCTCTCGATCCGTCTGCTCGAACATCACCGAGGCCTGGCGGAAACGGCGCTATGAGGCGGCCTTTGTTTCCAAGTTGAATGACAGCGAGGCAGAGGCTGCCGAGACGCAAACGTGGATTCAGTTCGCCGTCGGATGCCGTTATTTGCCGCGCGACCGTGCCGCCCAGCTCTACCGAAAGTATGACTCGATACTTTCGATGCTCGTGGACATGATTGCGCACGCGTCAAATTGGACGCTCAAGTCACCCTAAAACCCTCACACCCTCGTACCCTCATACCCGCATACCTCTCCCGTGGACTCCTCCACCACCCTCGCCGAACTCCGCGACACGATCCGCCGCTTCGTGGAGGAGCGCGATTGGAGACAATTCCATTCGCCCAAGAACCTCTCGATGTCCCTGGCGATCGAGGCGGCCGAGCTGATGGAGCATTTTCAGTGGATCGACATAGCCCAGTCGCGTGCCGCCGCACGCGATCCTGCGAAGCTGGCGGCAATCCAGGACGAGCTGGCCGACGTCTTATGTTATGCCCTGGCGCTGGCCAATGAACTGGACATCGACCTGGCCGCTGCCGTCCGTGCGAAGATGATCAAGAACGCGGCCAAGTATCCGGCCGACGAGTACCGCGGGCGGTACGGGCCGGAGGATGCCGCACCGTAGGACAGGTTTCCAACCTGTCCAGCGGCGACCGGCGGCGGGGTGTGTTAGCTGGCGAACAATTGGCGCAGCGCAAGGGCCAACCGATAATGCGGCTCGAGAACATTTGCAGCCAGGAAAAACCCTCGTCGCGGGGATTTCTCATGTTAGGGCTCTTCCGGCGGTTCGATAAACGCCCTCTGGCGAACTTCGTCACGGCAATGGCGATTTTGGCGGGTTCGGTGGCCACTCCGCCTTTATCGGCGCAATTTGCACCGCCCGGGCCGCCTTTTCCCGGCAGACCTTTTCGCGGGCCAACCAGACCTGCCGTGCCTCCCGGCGAGGCCCCACGGGTCGAGGAAGAGATCGAAGGGGCCGCCCGCGTGGCGATTCTGAATCTGGACCGCTCGCCGCTGGGGACGCTGGTCGAAACACGGCTGCGGGACAAGAAAATGGTCAACTGGTGGCCCCGCTCGGCGACGGCAAAGCTGCTGGCTGGAGCGCAGCTCTATTCGGGCCTCGATCTGGCCCCGGCTGCGGACTCGAAGACCGATAAGCCGGAGCTTCCGGACGCGATCATCCTGGTACGGACGTGGCTAGTTGGCGAAAAGCGCCAGGCCGAAGTCGTCGTCTGCGAGCCGGGGCTCGGATTGCGGCTGGGAGTGCAGCGCGTGGCACTTTCGGGCGAGACCGTCAAGGACGTCGACGCGCTGGCCAGCGCCGCCACCAGCGGCCTCAAGAAGCTGGGCGAGAGCATGAGCCGCCTGTGGGCCGTGCCACCCTTTCGCAGCAACGACCTGACGCCGGTCAACGGCGACTTGCGAACTGCACTGGCGCTGGAGACCGAGCAGGAACTGCTATCGCAAAAAGGGACTTTTGCCGTTGAACTCGAATATGCCCATGTGCTGGCAGCGGCAAGGCGCATGGCGGGCATCGAGCAGCCTGTCAGTCGACCAGCGCCGCGACTCCTTTTGGGGGAATACCGCCATGAGCCCGGCGAGCCACAGGCGCTGTCGCTGGCGGTCACCATTCAGGAAAATGAAACGCCCGGCCAGAAGCAACCGCTTCCCGCGGCCGCCCAGGCCGAGGCAATCAAGGCGCTGCGCAGCCGCGCCCTACAGCTCGCCAGAGCCGCTGAGGAAGGTGCCTCCGCAAACGACGACGGCAATGCCGAAAAAAACCTGCTTGCCGCCGCATCGCGCGCGTATCAACGTGAAGGGAATTGGCGGGCCGCACTGGCGCTGGCGGAGAGTCGATTGCTGCTCGATCCGCAGGACCGTCAGTGGCGCTCCAATGCGATTGGATATGCGGCCAAGCTGATCCGCGAGCAAGTGGATGGAGCGCGGCGCTTCGAGCCGCCGCCGCAGCCCGGTTCGCCACCGGGAGTGCCGCCGGCCGTTGTCGTCGGGCCGCGCCCCAATCGGCCGCTCCCGCCGGAGTACGTCCAGGCGGTCGTGGAGACGCTCGACACCTATCGTCGCGCGATGGCTCACTTCGAGCGGCAGCTTTCCACCGTTCCTCCGCCCCAGCCCGGCGGCACCTACGCCTGGCTTCCCCCTCCCGGGCACGACTTTGTGTACACGCAGCTCGCTTTCTCGCCGATTGTCGAGCAGTCGCCCGAGTTGGCGGCGCTGGTGCGCGGATTTCGTCGCCAGCGGCAGGAGCTGCTGCTGCGATACAACGAAATCTCGGCAGCGAATGGAGAAGCGGGGGACATGGTTCTGCTTTCCGAGCTTTCGCCCCAGGAGCGGAGGGCGCTGGTGCTGCGGATGCTCGTGGAATTCCGGCTCTATCCCCGCGCGGAGATGCGGAACCAGTCCTATATCGGCGCTGCGTTCAATTACCAGGGGGGCCGGGAGAATGCCGAGCAATTCCTCGAGCAGCTCGCGATGATCTCCGACCCGGCGGTGCAGAAGGCGGTCGAGCAGCAGCGACAGATGCTGGCCCGCACGGCGGCAGCGGTAGCGCCGCGGCCGGCGCCGGCCGTTTCGCCGGCGCCTGCGGCGGCAAAGCCGCCAACTCCCGATCCCAACGCGCAAATTGTGTTCACGCCGCTGTCGCTCCCGTGGAAGACGCTGCTGGATGGTCCCGAAACCCGCGAAGTGTGCGAGCTGCTGCTGCCGCTGGGCAAGGCAGGCGACCTGTTTTGCTATCGCGGCCAGGTTCTGCTCTCCAAGAAGAAGGGGGACTACAAGCTCATTTGGGAAGGCTCGCAGAACCTGATGTTTCGGCACATGACGAGCGCCGGCTACGGACCCTCGCTGGCGTGCTTCGACGGGAAATTCGCCTGGGTGCCGCTGGTCGATCCTGGCAAGCCGTCGCGGCTCCTAGTGATTGATCCGGCGACGGAGAAGGTGGCGGAGGTCACCGCCAAGGAGGGACTGCCGGGAGACGCGTCGGTCGGCTCGTCCAATCCGCTACTGGGCGCGACGGCACTGTCGCCGGGTAAGGTGCTGCTGGCCGGATCGTTCGGCCGGGCATGGCTGGGAGTCGCCACATTCGATCCCGACAAGGGTGCGGCCGTGAAGATCTTTCACGAAGCGCGCGATCTGCCGGTGATGGGCGAGCGCGACCAGCACCTGAGCGCCACGCTGGCGTTCGATCCCATCTGGCTGTTTACCTTGTCGGGCAAATCGGAGGGTGGCAAAGCAACGCAGAAAGTGCTCGTTGGCCGGTACGCCAGTTCGGCCAGCATCGTGCCGTTTCCGCTGATCGTCGATCCGGAGTCGGGGAAGGTGGACCTGATTGCTGCTCCGCTGGCAGCCAGCAACGAAATCCGGCCGACCGCCAGTGGCGGTGCGGTCTACTGGACCATTCCGTGGAACCTGAATGCCGCCGGTGGCCAGGAGATTTGGCGGCTATCGCTGCCGGAGCTGAAGCCCCAGTCGCTGGCGAAACTGCCAATGCAAAATCGTTCGAATTACGCGTCCCTGGCAATGGAGGAAGGGAAGGTACACCTGGTGCATCAGCAGTGGCTCACGGCCGCCTCTTGGGACGAGACACTGACGCCGCTGCGCGGAAACGTCCCGGGCCAGGAATACGAGCGGCGGCAACCAGTGCGCTCCGAAATTCACGGCTGGCTGCTCATGAACACACAGCAGGGGCGGATACATGCGGTGGAGTTCAAGGAGAAAGCGGAACCGCGGTAGCAGCTAGGGTCCGGGTGTTCCGACGGCGACCGGAAGTTTGCGCCACGAAAATGCATCTTCAAATTTGCGCGAATCGATCTTGAGATCGGCGTCGAAGCCCGTCTCGCACCAGTCGTCAAAGCGACTGCCATACCTGCCGCCGTCGTCGCTGCCGTCCAGACCTCTGCTGTACAGCACATATCCATCAAGCGTGCGGCGATAGACAAGTGGCTCCGTCGAGTGCGGAACAAATGGATCGACCGGCAATTCCGGGAGGATCTCCGGAATCATCTCATCCAGACGCTCCGGCCATCGGCCGTGCTGGCGTCGATAGAGTTCCAGCGCTAATTGTACGCGTAGCGCGTCGTGGCTTACGTGGATGTAGTAATCCCATTTGCGCCCTTCAGCAAAATCCGGCGCGACCTGACGGTTGGCTGTCGCTCGTGACGTTTCCAGCTCCAGCGCCACCCGGGACAGCCGCGTGCGCCAATTTTCGCAGTGCCGTTGAAGCGCCGCCGTTGCCGCGTGCAGCATTGCATATGACGGACGTCGCCCATTGAATGCCGCCGACTCGCCGAGGACAGCCTTCAATTCTTCCAGCGAGAATTGCTGGTGCAACGTCAGGTAATTGCTCATCGCCAACGGATAATGGCTTTGAGCGGCCTGGGTGAACTCGGGCAAGTTGCTGGTCTCCAAGAGTTTGACGATCCGCCACTGTGCGTTCGCGTATTCCTTGGCGTCGGCAGTTCTTCCTTCCGCTGCGGCCATCCATGCTGCCCGATCAAAGTGGTAGAACAGCACCAGGAGTGTTTGAAGGTCTTCATCGACCTGATCGGTGAACTGCATGCGAGCATATGCGGTCGGATCGACCCAGATTCGATCCGGCGTTTTGAGAAGCTCCGCCGCAATCAAGAGCTTCCCTTCGAATCGATCCGTGGGGCGTGCATCCCAAGGCCAGCGAATTCCCCAATCCTTCCCGATCAGTTGCTCGAATGTAGAAGACTCGTCTACAGCGGGCCGGCTCGCCAATGCTGACTCGTCGCCGTCGGTCGCTGGTGGAATGAGTCCCCAGTAGACACGAGCCAGCGGGGCGGTGGCGACCAAGAGTACTCCCGCCAGCGCAATCCGGCCAAATCGTTGCCGCAGCGAATCGCGCGCCCCACACCCGGTCGCGAAGGCTGTCCAGACCGTGCCGCCCACGATCGTGCTGAAGGTGAGCCAACCCAGGATCAACAGGCCGCCCGATTCAACCGATCGAACACCCACGCCAATGACGCGGCTCCAACCAGCCCAATCGGAGAGGTTCACATTGTGCCAGTCGATGACCAACCAGGAAGCAAGACACCACAGCGGCATGAGCATCAGCCGCCACTTCCACGGAGCCGCCGCCAAAGTGGCGGTTGCCAGCCCAAGGCAGGCGAAGATTAGCGCCTCCACGGCCAGACCGCTCCAGACGACATGCAAATTGGCGTGCACGGCGCTCCGCAGGATCACCCCCACCAGCCCCACGATCACAAACGCCAAAAATGCACTTCGCAGTCGCATCCGCCAATGGGTCCGTCCTGTTGCTCCCCCGTCCGAGTCGCGTGGGTCGCTGGGTCCACTCCGTTTCCGCCATCGCTTCCAGCCATACCCTGCCGCCATCACCGGCAACATCCCCACCATGAGCATCAACATCGGTTCGACCATTTCCACCACGGTCAACAACGCCAGCGCGCCGAACATCACTCCCAGGCGCCAAAACCAGTGAGCGCTGCTCGCGCCGGCCCACAACGCGAGGAGAAAATAGACCGCCGCGCCGTCGGCCAGGATGAGCACCGAGAGAGGCCACGTCTCCAGATAAACGTGGTAGGCCCAGTCCAAAACCACGTTAGTAACCAGGATCGCCAGGCTAGCGGACGCCAAAAACGCCCACGTCAGCGGCACCGCTACATACCGCGGCATTCGGCCCGCCTGCCCGATTGTCGCCACTGCTGCGGCAAGGATCAGTGCAATACCGCAGAAAATGAGGTTCCAAGGTATGGCAGCCACCGTGCTCTCACTTTGCAATCACTCCAATCGATGTTGGAACATGCGTTTGTTCCATCAATCTGGATAATCGTCGGTCCATCATAAAGCCGTGCGCTCGCCATGTCGAAAATCAATCACAGCGCGGCGGCCGCGGATCACAGTTCACGGCTTCTTTCGCGGCCAGGTATTGGTCAGCCCGCGGCGTTCGCAGTCCCAGTCAATATCGCCGTTTTGAAAGCGCAGATGTGGATCCCCGTCCGGTGGAAAGAGTCCGCCACTGTCCTGGCCGTCTTTGCCCACGCTGTAAAGCACGAAGCTTTGGCCGCGCCGGCCGTAGATCAGCGGTTTATTGCTGAACGGATCGATGGGCAGCTCGGTGAGGTATTCGGGCGTCAGTTCGGCCAGAGCCTGGGGCCACTCGCCGTGGCGGCGGCGGTATAGCTGGTCGTCGGCCCGAAACGACTCCCGACCCCGTGAGTCCGCGCCCGCTCGTGCGTGGCGCTCCGCTGAAAACTCGGCTTGACCCAGCCCGCCAAATGCTGAGAATCGCTGGCCGTTGGCGTCCGTCACTCGTCTGTCGCTAGCAGATGCCAGCGGCGGGAAGCCTGCCAGGAAGGCGGGCGAAACCATCCCAGTGGTTTCTCGAGCGGGCGCTGCGTCCCCCAAGGCAAGGAGGCCTGTGGCGATGCTCTCTACAGAGGCCCGCGGCGGCGTTTCTCTTCGCGACCTGTTGCCGGCGGCCAGATTCGTGCGGGCGATCGACGTCCGCGCGACGAGTTGCTGCACGCGTGCGGATCGTTGCCAGCGAGGCGACGTTTTCGTCGCGCTGGCCGCCGCGGATTACGACGGCCACGAACACGCCGCGGAGGCACTCGAGCGCGGCGCGAGCGCCGTGATTGCTGAGCGTCTGCTGCCGGTCGAGAAGCCGCTGGTGCTGGTGGACGATTCGCGGGAGGCGCTGGGGGAAATCTGCCAGGCGCTGGTGGACCGTCCCAGCGACACGCTGCGGACGATCGGCGTCACCGGGACGCATGGCAAGACGACGGCGAGCTGGCTCTTAGGCTCGGTCCTCCAGGCGGCCGATCGGCAGGTCGGCCTGCTGACCAGCGCTGCGTACAGCGATTCGCACGAGTGTGCGCGGGCCAGGTCAGCAACCCCGCCGGCCCCCGAGCTGGCCCGCTGGCTGGCGCGCATGACCGCAGCCGGCTGTGATTCCGCCGTGCTAGAGGTCTCCAGTCAAGGACTGGCCGAGCGCCGCGTCGCCGGGATCGATTTTGATGCCGCGGTCATCACCAATCTCGGGCGAGCGCATCTGAAGCTGCACGGATCGCTGGAGAATTATCACCGGGCCAAGCAGCGGCTGCTGGCGATGCTCAAGCCCGGCGGCTTTGCGGTCCTGAATGCCGACGATGAAGCCTGCCAGCGCCTGGCTGCGGCCATCGACGTTCCGCTGCTCACCTATGGGATGTTCAGCGAGGCGGACGTCACGGCCGAAGTCATCGAGCGGCAGCGCAGCGAGCAGACGTTTTATCTTCAGGCGGGGGATGACCTGGCGCCGGTGCGGACGCGGATCATTGGCGACGCTCACGTGTCGAGCTGCCTGGCCGCGGCCACGGTGGGCCTGGCGCTGGGGATCGAGCTGCCAGCAATCGTCCGCGGCCTGGAATCGGTCGCGTGCATTCCCGGCCGGCTGGAGCGAATCGAGTGCGGTCAGGAATTCGGCGTGTTCGTCGATGAAGCGCGCTCGAGCGAGCGAGTGGCCTACATGCTGCGGACGCTGCGCAAGGTGACGAGCGGCCGGCTGATCTGCGTGGCGGGGGCAGCGGGCGGCCGCGGGAAAAGCAGTCGGCCGCGGCTGGGGCGCGTGCTCGAGCGGAGTTGCGATCTGCCGATCCTGACTGCCGACAATCCACGGTACGAGCAGCCGCTGGCGATCGTGCACGATCTGCTGGACGGGTTTCAGCGCCCCGCCAAGGCGCACGTGCTCCCGGATCGCAAGCGGGCCATCGAGCTGGCACTGGCCTGGGCGCGGCCGGGGGACACGGTGGCGATCCTCGGCAAAGGGGATCGCCAGGGGCAAGTGATCGGCTCGCGGCAACTGGAGCACGATGACGCCGAGGTCGCCCGCGATTGGCTCTATCACGGCGGCCAGCAGACGCAGCGGCCACGATTTCGCGTCGTGGGCTAAGGCCCGCTTGTAACAATTTCAAAAATTGAAAACAGCGACATTTCTCGCTTGCGTCGCTGAGACAGGTCTGATAATTCTCCCGCCCACAGTTGAGCACCCCCTGAAGGTGCTCAGCACGCCCCGCTCGCGGGCGAATTGGTGGAATCCTTCCGCCGGGGGAAACAGGAAGTTCCAAGGAGCAATGCGCACACATTGACATTTCGTGGAAGGCTTCACCGTCGGCGGCGGCTTTGCGGGAATCTGCCGCCACCCTCCCTCCTGGGTTGAAGCGATTTATCTGGTGGAAAGCGGTTTCTGGGTCAACCGCCTCCACTAGTGCTTCACGGTGAAGCCTGGACTGAGCGCCGGGGCGGCCTTGTGCCGCCCCGGCGCCAGGGATCACAGCGGGGCGCTGGACGCACAGTTCAGCGCCCCGCTTGCGTTTCTTGGCGGGGTATAATTTCCACTCGCTCTGGCAGACCCGCACACTCGCACACCCTACTACCGCATTTCTGGTACCAGACGTGTGAGGGTGTGCGGGTATGAGAGTATGAGGGTGTGAGAGTTGGTTGGAAGGTGGTTCATGCACTCTGCCCCCGTGGCGCTGGTCACCGGTTCCTCCCGCGGCATTGGCCGCGCCATTGCGCTGCGACTGGCCGCCGCGGGCCATGCCGTGGTGGTCAACTACTACAGCTCGCCGACCGCGGCCGCCGAGGTCGTGCGGGCGATCGAGGAGCAGGGACAAGCGGCCATTGCTATTGGCGCCGACGTTGCCAATTCTGCGGACCGCCGGCGGCTGCTCGCCGAGACGCTCTCCCACTTCGGCCGGATCGACGCGCTGGTGAACAATGCTGGCATTACCTCGCCAGGCCGGAAGGACCTGCTGGAAGCGACCGAGGAGAGCTGGGACGCTGTGTTTGCCACCAATCTCAAAGGACCATTTTTTCTTGCTCAGGCGTGCGCTCGCGAAATGATCGCTCAGGTCCGTGATAAGCGAATCCCGCGCGGCACGATCGTCAACGTGTCATCCATTTCGGCCTACGCGGTTTCGAACAACCGCGCCGACTACTGCCTGGCCAAGTCGGCGATGGGAATGATGACCCGGCTGTTTGCCGATCGCCTCGCGGAGGAAGGGGTGCTGGTATACGAAGTCTGCCCGGGGATTATCGCCAGCGACATGACCGCGCCGGTGCGGGAAAAATACGATCGGCTGATTGCGGAGGGTTTGACCCCCATTCGCCGCTGGGGCCAGCCGGAGGACGTGGCTGCGGCAGTGGCCATGCTGGTATCCGGCGCACTAGCCTTCAGCACGGGGGAGCGGATCAACGTCGATGGGGGTTTTCACATCCGCCGGCTTTAATAGACGTAGCAGGCACACTCCGTGTGCCGTTGCCGTGGGTTGACGGCACACGGAGTGTGCCTACTACTATGCAGCGTGTTGGCGGCACACGGAGTGTGCCTACTACTATGCAGCGTGTTGGCGGCACACGGAGTGTGCCTACTACTGTTGCTGCGGCTTGACGGCACTCGCCGTGTGCCTACTACTTAGGTAGATGAAAATTGCCCTGCTGGGATGCGACGAAGAAGCCCTCGAGCTGGTCCGCAGCGCAACGGCCGGCGGCGACCATGTGCTCGTGGCGGCATTCGATGCCGCTGAGTTTGCGCCGCAGCTGCGGTCGGTAGCGCCGCTGGCTCGCCTGGACGACGAATGGGAGTCGCTGCTGGTGGGAACCGCCGCGGATGCGGTCATCGTCGCGCGCGGCCGGCTGGACACGTCGTCGCAAACCGGTTTCTCCTCCAACGAGCGCCGCGCGGACCAGCTTCGCAAGCTGGCCCAGGCCGCCGTGCCGATGCTCGTCATCCACCCGGCCTGCGAAATGATCGTGGCCTACGAGGTGGAAATGATTCGCGCGGCCAGCGGCGGGGTGATCGTGCCGTATGTGCCGGACCTTTTTCACCCGGCCGTCAGCGAGCTGCGGCTCCTTTCGGACGATGCCGCTTCGCCGCTGGGGAGCCTCGAGCAAATCGTTTTCGAGCGATCCATGAACGATCGCAGCCGCGCCGCCGTTTTATCGCGTTTCGCCCGGGACGCGGCACTGATTCGCCGGCTGATTGGAACGATTCGCCAGGTCGCCGCCAGCGGGCCGGCGGGAACGGAATACCACGATCCTCTCGGACCGCGAACCGCCGCGTTGCCATCGCTTGCCAGCCTGAACGTCCACCTGTCGGGCGAGCGACAATTTCCGGCACGCTGGTCGGTTGAGCCGGTGGAAGATCAGGCCGGAGCGCGGCTCGTCCTGGTCGGCGCCAGCGGCCGGGCTACGCTGCGTATCCCTGACGATCCAGAATCCAGTTGGGTTTTGGAAATAACAGGCCAGCAGCAGGAGCGCCGGGAATTCCCACCAAATCGCGCACCGCTGGCCGCGCTGGCCCAACTTTGCGCCGCGCTCGACAACGACGAGCCGGCGGAAGCTACCTGGCTGGGTGCTTGCCGCGATCTGGAAGCCGCGGCGGCAATCGATCGCAGCCTGGACAAGGGACGCGCCATCCCGCTCTACACCGACGAGATCACGGAGGAGCAGTCGTTCAAAGGAGTGATGGCGGTCGGCGGCTGTCTGACGCTAGCGGTGACGCTATTGGGCGTGGCCATCGTGGTGCTGGTGGAGGCGCTCCAGCTCGAGCTGCGGCGTTCCCCATACTGGCGCCTGTGGCCCATGTATCTGCTGACACCAATCCTTGTGTTCCTGGTGCTCCAGACTCTGGCGGTCGTGGCCCAAGGAAGCGGAAAGAAGAAGCGCCCTTCCGGAGAGGAAGCACAGTCGCCCCTGGCAGAGGGGGAAGATAGGCAACGATTGCCGACGGCGTAGAGTTTATCGGCCAGCCGTCCGAGTTGCGGGAATGCTTGGCAAAGTGGCGTGAGTCTGCGGGCGCAGTCACCGTGCATCAAGGGTCTAAACGGCGGGGACCGATTACCCCTTTGGATTCCTCCATCCCGCGCCGTCCCTACGCCATGACCCGCTGGCGGGACCGTGGAACGCTCGCCGCATGACCCAGCACTGACGAGCCCCTTCATGCCTGATTCCTGCGTCCTCCCCCCCCTCTGGCGTCGCTGGACGGCCGGACTGCTGCTCGCGGGTTTTGCGCCGTGGGTGCTTTGCTGCACCGCTGCGCACGCCTCCGACCTCCGCAACGGACCGATCGTCAAGGCGGTCCGCGAAGCGCGTCCCTCGATCGTCAACATTCACGGCCGCAAGACCATCAAGTCGGACGGCGCGACCTACGGCGTCAGCGATGGCGTCAAACAGGTCAACGGCATGGGCACCGGCATCATTTTCGATGATCGGGGATACATCCTCACCAACTACCACGTCGTGGAAGGAGTGGCCACCATCCAGGTCTCCACGCACGACGAAAAGACCACCGTCGCCAAGATCGTCGCCCACGACCCCAAAACCGACCTGGCCATTATCCGCATCGAGAGCGAAAAGCCGCTGCGCCCCATTCTGTTCGGCACTTCCGACGACTTGATGGAAGGCGAGCCGGTGATTGCCGTCGGCAATGCGTTCGGCTACGAGCACACCGTTACGCGGGGGATCATCAGCGCGCTGCACCGCACCGTGCAAGTCAGCGACGATCAGAAATACCACGATCTGATCCAGACCGACGCCAGCATCAATCCGGGGAATTCCGGCGGCCCGCTGCTTAACATCGACGGCGAAGTCATCGGAATCAATGTCGCGGTGCGGGTCGGTGCGCAGGGGATTGGCTTTGCCATTCCGATCGACGAGGCCCTGGAAGTTGCGTCGCGGCTCATGAGCGTCGAGCGGCTCGAAAAGAACACCCACGGCATCGTCGGCAGCACTTCGATCGAGAACGAACACCGGGTGTTCAAGGTCCAAGGCGTGAAGGAAGGAACGCCAGCCGATAAGGCTGGGCTGAAAAAGGGGGACGTCATTACCTCCATCGGCCAGCGGAAGATCGAGCGGGCTCTGGACGTGGAATTGGCCCTGTTCGGAATGAAAGCGGGCGAGGAAATCGATTGCAAGGTGCTGCGCGACGGCACGCCGGCGGACTGCAAGCTGGCGCTCAAGAGCGTGAAGGGGACCACGAAGCCGGTGCTGGCCGATCGGGTGTGGAGCGTACTGGGGCTGAAGCTATCGCCGATGGAGGACACCGATTTCAAGGCGCTGGGAACGCGCTACCGCGGCGGCCTGAAGGTGCTGGAGGTGCGCCGCAATAGTCCGGCCTACCTGCAAGGCATTCGTGCTGGCGATGTACTCGTGGGAGTCCACGTCTGGGAAACGATTTCGCTCGACAACATGGCGTATATTCTGGATCGGGATGACCTCGCCAAAAGCGAGCCGGTGATCTTTTACATCGTGCGGGGCACCGACACGCTGTATGGCCACTTGCGAATGGCAGAGCGGACCACGCCGTAACGACTTGTGACAAATCTTCGTCGCCATAAGTGCTTGTGGCGACTCTCTTTGAAGCGAAACTGCCGACGCTGGGTTGCGTTCTATACTTGGGATGATGTTGCTCTCACTCATCCTTGGTAGTGCGTTGCCATGGCAGTCAAAGAAATCGCTTCCCAAACGTTTCAGTTCGTCGTCGAACTTTCCAACGTCGTTTTCTGGCGGAGTTTGATTCGACTCCCCTGGGCACTAATCACCTCGCTGGCGGTGCTGCTGGCCGTCGCCGGACCGGGCCAGCACATCAGCAACCTGCACGAGACCTCTAGCGTCGTGCAGTGGTTTGCCGTCATCCTCTGGTTCTCGTGCTTCGCCATTGCTGGCGTGCTGTGGGGATTTCATCGTGCCGTGTTCGAAGGAATCAACGACGGCATCAACCTGTGCCAGCAGCGCGGCGCCGAGGCCGCCAGCGCGGCGCTCGATCCGGTGCTGGCCACGTTGCCCGTCGGCAAAGGGGAGTATCCGCTCGGCCTCATCCGCAAAAGCTGGAATGAATGGAAGACACAGTTTGTCTGGCGAGACAATGGTGCGCGTTGGTACTCGCCGGCGGCGCGCCTGACCAATTGGCTGGCCCGCAAATGGGCCGATGCCCAGACTTCCGTCGTCAAGGAGACGCTTGACGAACTGGAGGCGTTTGGCGAAAAGGCGATCTCTGCCGCAGCACTAAAGCGGTTCGTCGTGCACCGCTCGGCAGCCGTCATGGCCACGGTCACGCGCAATCACCTCCGGTTCTGGACCTTCGTGACGGCCGCAGTCGTGTTCCTGCTGCTCATCATTCCCGTGGCCTTGACGACGACGTTTTCGATCCTCAACGCCAACGCGCACTAGCAGCGGGTCGCCAGCGGACGACGGGGCAGCGCGGGCAAACTGCGTCGAATTGTCTCGCTCAATTGCTGCTGGACGCGACCGTGCTAGCGTCGCTCTGCCTTGTGCCCGAGCGATCTTCCGGATATATCCCCGCACTTCGTGGCTGCGGATCGAAACCCCCGACAAGGAGCGTCGTATGCGTTTGGCGATTCAAGGAAGAGTGCTCACTGGCGCGCTGGCGATCGCCGCGGCGCTGCTGGCGATGGACGTGGCGCGCAGCGAGGATCCCAAGTGCCGCTGCCAGGAGCGCGCTCAAGTCGTAGAGACCGGCGTGCCAATTCTTGCGAAGCTGCCTTACGTCGGCCGGTTGTTCCGCACGGTAGGAATCACGCCGGAATGCGAAAATGAGGTCGAGCGGATCGGCATCGATTTTGAAGTAGTTCCCGGCAAGCTGATCGAATTCCACGGCCCCGCGACTGCTTGCCCGGCCAGCGGCCAGGCGTGCCTGCTGGCTGCGGCCCCGTGTGACGAGGCAAAGTGCCAGGCAATCTGCCCAGCCGTGAAGTGCACAAGCAGTGACTGCTGCGAAAGTGCCAAGTGCTGCACCGCCAAGTGCTGCGCTGCGGCCAAGTGTTGTGCGGCGGAGTGCTGCCAGAAAGAAAACTGCCTGGCGGCCAGCGAGGGGAAGGAAGGGCTGTGGGAACACCTGGCCGAGTTGACCGCGGAAAATTCCGCCATGGAGGCGATGCTGGAAGCCCACCAGGTGATCCTGGCAGCGCGTGAAGAGATGTTTGAGACGGTGACGGAGCTGATGGTCGAGAAGGCAAAGCTTGAAGCCCGCCTCGAGATGGTCGAGCACCGCGACGGTTTGCTCAAGGAGCTGGTGGAGCTTCAGGCCGAAAACGCAAAGCTCAAAGCGCAAGCCGAGCTGACCGAGCAGCGCGAGTCGTTGATCCAGTCACAGGTGACTTCCATCCTGGAGAACGAGCGGCTCAAACAGCGCGTTGCGGAGCTGGAGCGGCAAGCGGGGACGGAAGGCGAGCCGGTGCTGGCTGAGAAGAAAATCAAAGCCAAGAAGAATCGCTAACTCGCCTGCATACCAGCCGGAGGTCAACGACCTCCGATACACGCCGTCCATTCCGGAGGACGTTGTCCTCCGGCTAAGAGCAGCTATTTAAGCTGCTTATCGAGCCACCCATACACTTGCTCGCGCACTTCGTCCGGAAAATCGTGCTCGCAGTCGGGGTACGCTGTCTGGAGCTGATCCTGGGCGCCGAGCAGTTCGTAGACCGGTTTCGCGGCGGCGATGCACTTGAGCACGCCGCCGTGGTCGAAGTTGCCATCGTGCAGCGGCGCCGCCACGAACAGGCCCCGCGGCGCGATCGCCGCCAGCACCTCCGGAAAATCAAACGGCATCCGATCGGGTTTCAGCTCATAGACGTCGCGAATCCGCGGCATATACCGGTCGCTGGTCCAGCCCTTGAGGTTGCCGCCGTAGTAATCGTGGAACGTCGTGAAGCCGCAGCTCGTCACGACCGCCTTGAGCCTCGGATCGAAGACCGCGGTGAACAGTGAGTTGTGGCCGCCGAGCGAGTGGCCAATGACGCCGATGTTGTCCTCATCGACGTAGCCGAGCGTCTCCAGCAGATCGACGGCCCGGATGTTGTTCCAGATGGACTTCATCGAGCCGCTGACGTACAGCGGCTCGTCGCTGCCCGACCGCTTCTGCGCGAAATCATAGTCCTTGTAGTCGCCGAAGCTCGGGTAGTCGGGAATCAGACAGACGTAGCCCCGCTGGGCAAGCTGATGCCCGTAGTGCCGCGTCGAGCCGCCAACCATGCC
>DASRJP010000273.1:0-26606 GCA_035649415.1 Pirellulaceae bacterium
CAGAGTGTGCCTGTTACTGATTGGTCGATTCCCTCCCACACCCACGGCTCGCTCATCGGCTGCGGCCGCTGGTAGCAGGCGTCGATGACCCGCACCGCAGCCAGGGCGGAGCGTCCCGACAGGCTCGTTTCGCGGCCGGTCTGGATCGCTTCCAGCCAGTCGTCGATTTGCAGCCTGAACGTGTCGTACCACGACTCGGGCTCCGGCTCGCCGTCCCACGCGGCATTCAGCCAGTACGCTCGGCAATTGCCGCGGAGCGGATCGACCGGTTCATCGCCGCGGGGGTGGATGCGGATGCGGAACCGCTCGGTGAACAGGAACTCGAGCATCGCCCGCTCGCATTCCACGCAAATGCGGGTGGGAAGCTGGCGGGTGCGGGCCAGGGCGACGGAGCCGCGAATCGGCTCGCCGGCATGCTGCAGCCGCAGGTCGATCGTGCAGTCCGATTCGATTCCGCCCAGGGCGTTGTCGCGATACTCCAGAACTTCAGCCGGCTCCTGGAAGAGCGCAAACAGCAAGTCGATGACGTGCGAGCCGAAGTCGATCAGCACGCCGCCGCCCGCCAGGTCGCGGCACATGTTTCCCAGCGTCGCGGCCGGCCAGTTGTACATCCCGCCCCCTTCAGCCGTGAACGAGAGCACCCGCCCCCAACTTCCCGCATCCATGAGCCCTTTCAGCAGGCGGATGCTGGGAAAAAGCCGGCGAAAATAGCCCACCGCGAGCACCACGCCGTTTTCCTCGCTGGCGCGGCACATTTCCTCGGCTTCGGCCAGGTTCAGGGCCATCGGCTTTTCCACCAGCACGTGAATGCCGCGGCGCATCAGCCCGATGGCGCCGGGCGCATGGTGGAAGGGGGGCGTGGCGAGGATGGCCGCATCGATGGAGTCTTGGGGCAAGTCGTCCGCATCGCGGACGACGGTGGCCACGCCGTAGCCTGCGGCGAGCTTACGAGCCCGCTTTTCGTCGCGATCGACCAGGGCGGCGAGCTTCAGCCCCTCGTGTCCGGCCAGCACCGGCAGGTGCATCTGCTCGGCAATCGCGCCGCAGCCAATCAGTGCCAGGCGGAGCGGCGCCTCCGGCAACGCGGGATGCACGGCAGCGCCGGGAAGCGGTGAGCTAGCGAGTTCACTTACCATAGACAATCGATGTGCGAGTCGTAGCGAGCCACCGCAAGGTTTTGGCAGGAATTTGTCGTCAGGGCGCCAAGGTTTGGGCCATCCTGGTAAAGCGTTGTCCATTCCGGGAATTCTCGGCCTGCCAATTCCGCCAAAGCGGGCACCGTGGGCAGGAGTCGTTTTCGCAGATATTCGATGGTCGGTTTCAAATTGACGCGAGCGCGGTCAACAGTGCGAAAGGCGGCGGCCTCCAACATGCGGGTAACCCAGCCCGGAAACCGTTGTTTCCAACACGCCCAACGCCATCCTCGCAAGAACAGCACGAGTGGGCGCGCCAGGCGACGCGACTGTCGAATGACCCGCTCACTTGTATTATGCCGTTCGTCGACGTCGATTGGCACATCGACCCTGACATCTAGCCAACGGAACAATTTGTTAAATGTTTCTCGCGGAGCAGCATCCAATTCCTCCACGGTAACCAGGAATACGCGATCTGCCCCGAACCGTGCGAGATACGGCTCAATTTGATAGGCGTAATCGCTCCGGGCAACATAGTCGTCCCGCCGTTCCATCGCCTCTCGCGGCGGCAGGTTCTCCCGCCCCGCCGCAACAAAATGCCAGTAGTGGCTGATGGCCCGCTCGACCGGATCACGCATCAAGTAAATGATCCTCGCGTCGCGATTGAAATTCCAAATCCGCTCCTCGCAGCCTGGCACCCAATGCCGGGCGGTATAACTGACACTCGTTTCCCCTGCATATTTCGCATCGCCGGCGTCCGCAAATAACCGCAGGTACCAGTCGATGCCCGGCTCGGGAAGCGGATTCCCCTGTCCCCACAATCCAAACCGCGTCCGATGCGGCGCAAAGTACTGCGGCTCCTTGAACCGCGACATGTAGATCTGCGGGTGCTGATGCAGGTACTCGTGCAATGACGTAGATCCCGCCTTCATGGCTCCGACTACGAATAGATTCGGTCGCCGGCCCGCCGCCTTGCGAACCTCATTCGCTCTAAGTTCGCAGGTTGCCATCACTTGTCAGAATTCGGGCAAAGCCACGTGTGGTCGATGCAGACAAATCCGGGAACACTGGGGTACGGAATTGACCTGCCGCAGTACTCGCCGTTTTCCACTTCGAAAAAGATCGCACCTTCGATGTAATCGTGTAATTCGCGGTTGTGCGTGATTTGGGCCGTGATGTAGTATCGGCCCGCACGCAACGGCAGTTGATCGACGCGGCAGATGAATTGAGTGCCCGCGTCGTCCACCGTCATATCGGCATCGCTGCTTCGCCAGGAATCCAAGTTCGTGATGGCGGTGCCGCGCTGGTCGTGAATCGTGAATTGGATATCGATGTTCTTGCGGACTTCGTTGAGCACGAAGATAAAATCGGCGGGCCGCCCCATCGACAGGCTATTGACCGGTTGACCGTCGCCGATTTGCGTCCAGATTTCTCGAAACTGTAGCTCGCCCGTGCCGCGGCGGTCTTTTCGCTGGCTCAGATCGATCGTTGCGGCGTCGCTGATCGAGGAGACGTAATGCCCCACGGCCATCGAAATTGGTGAATCGTGCGCCAGTTCACCCATCTGGAGGACAACGCCACGATGGCAGAGTTTCTCCAGCACACCGAGGTGATGACTTACAAACAGCACGGCCCGCCCTTCGCTGGCCACCGACTGCATCTTTCCCATGCACTTCCGTTGGAAGCTCTGATCGCCAACCGCCAGCACCTCATCGACGATCAGAATTTCCGGTTCCAGATTGGCGGCAACTGCGAACGCCAGCCGCACGTACATGCCGCTGGAGTAGCGCTTCACGGGCGTGTCTAGAAAGTCCTCGATCTCGGCGAAATCCACGATCTCGTCGAACTTGCGGGTGATCTCCCGCTGGCTCATCCCCAATATGCTGCCGTTCATGTAGATGTTTTCGCGGCCGGTCAATTCGGGGTGGAAGCCGGTGCCGACTTCCAGCAGGCTGCCGACGCGGCCGCGGAGCTCAATCCGCCCGCTGGTCGGCTCCGTGATCCGGCTGAGGATCTTCAGCAGCGTCGATTTCCCCGCCCCGTTGCGCCCGATGATGCCCACCACCTCGCCGGGCTGGACTTCGAAGCTGACGTCTTTTAATGCCCAAAAATCCTGGCTCTTGACTCCTGGCTCATGTTCGCTGAACCCTGAACCCTGAACCCTGAACCCTGACGCCAGTCGCTTCAGCGGCGCAGTGACCGCGTCGGCAATCGTTTCGCGCAGCGTCTTGTACCCCCGCTGGCGCTCCCCCAGGGTGTAGTGCTTGCTCAGGTTGTCCACGCGGATGGCAGGGTGCATGAAAGATTATCCGGCAGCGGCCGCCGCGACCTTGCGCTCGCTCAGCAGGCGATACAGCAGCATTCCGTCGCGAGTGAAGCGGCCCGGGTTCTCGTTCACCGCTTGGATGAACGGCCCGTCGTAAATGTTCAAATCGCCGAAGTAATCGGGATCTTTCCAGTCGTAGGGAAACCAGTCAAAGACGAAACCTGGCGGCTTGAATGCTACGGACCGACCGGCGCGGAACCGGCCCGCGGCCCACCAGGCCTCGCGAAGGCGGCCTGGATGGCGGACGGCGCCGAAATGGTGCACGGTAAAACTGCGACTCGACGTGTTCCAGGTGAAATCGGCCCCTTGGAGTTTCACGTTCGATCCGTCCCCCCAGAACTCGATGTCCGCCAGGTTGCGGTGAATGATCATCTTTTGCGTGACCCACCGCACCTTGCCGGGATTGGGATGGTAAACCTTGTAGTTGCCGTAAAAGTTGGTGAACCGCACCGGGATCATCACGTCACTGGTCGTCGCCAGATGCTTGCGCAGATCGTCGAACTCCCATTCGGGGATGAATTCATCGCAGTCCAGATGCACGCACCAATCCCCCGTGCAGTGGCGGCGGGCCGCATCCTTGAAGTGAATCCACCAGTTTTCCCCTTTCGGCCTTTCCCAGCGGGTGCGAAACACCCTGACCTTCGGATCGATGCGGCAGACCCGCTCGTAGGTGGCGTCGCTGGAGTAGCCTTCATTGACGACGATCTCGTCCGCGAGTGGCAGATGGTGCCGGATCATCTCTTCGAACGGATAATCGTTCCGAACGCAATCGCGGACCGCGGTGTAAAGCGAGATTCTCATCTGGCCGGCGAGTGGGTCACGAGGCAGGGGTTAGCAGGAGCGCACTTGCCGGACACTTGGTTTAATGTACAATTAGACAGAATACCCGTTGGCAACCCGGTTCATCGTGCGCGCGGGCCGCCCCTGGCAAGGAGGTGCCCCCCCAGACGTGGCCAGCACGGTCCGCTCCCTGGCTGGCAGCTCGGAGAGAGGAAAAAATCGGTGTCCAGCAGATGATATCACCCCCCCAAAATGGCTAGCATACTAGGTTTTTCACTTTTCGTCGCAAGCCGTTGTGCAGCCAATGCTTGCGTCATTTCAGGCCAGTCAATTATGCGCATCATCGCGGTATCGGGTCACTTTTTTGGCCCCGGCTAAATGATGTCCGCAAAGTGCCGTTCCACCCGCCGGAAGTACAGGCAGCCGACGATGAGGAGCAAGGCGGTGACCGCCAGCGAGACCGACAGCGAGTACCATTCGAGCGGGCGGCCGAGGGCAGCACAGCGAAAATTCTGAATGAGGCCGTAGGCCGGATTGAATGGCAGGATCGCTCCCCACCGCGGGCCGATCGTGCTGGCGTCCATGTATACGGTCGGCGTGGCGAACATCCACAGTTGCACCATGAACGGCACCACGTAGCGGAAGTCGCGGTAGGCCACCGTCAATGCCGACAGAAGCGCTCCGACGCCGAATGCCGCGGCCGCCAGCGCCAGGGCCAACAGCGGCGTGAGCAGGATCGCCGCCGTGGGCACCGCGGCATAATACAACATCAAGGCCAGCAACATGCTGAACGCGATCCCGAAATCGACAAGCGGTGCGCCGACGGCACTGGCCGGGATGAACAGCCGCGGAAAATAAACCTTGGTGATGAGATTCTGGTTCCCGACGACGCTTTGGCTGGCGGCAGTGATGGAGTTTTGAAAAAACATCCAGGGGAGCAGGCCGGCAAAAGCGTAGAGCGGGTACGGGACGCCGCCGGAGGGAACCTCCGCCATGCGACCGAAGAAGATGGAGAAGACGACCATCTGGGCGAAGGGCTGGAGGATGGCCCAGCCGGCGCCGAGGACGGTTTGTTTGTAGCGGACTTTGACGTCGCGCCAGACGAGGAAGTAGAGCAGCTCCCGGAATCGCCAGATTTCGGCGAAGTCCACGATCTGCCAGCCGGGGCGGGCCTGGATGATCGTGAGCTGTGGCTCGTGGTGGCCGGTGAGGGAGGCCGGTTCGTCGTTCGAACGGGCCAGCGCCTCGTCGGGACACGGCGCAGTATCAACTGTAGTTTCGGAAAGACTCATTTTGGCGTTTTAAGCCGTGGCCGCCTGGGCCGTCGGCATAGGCAGCGGCCGCGACGTCGCGGGGACGAGACCCAGCGAGTGCAGCTTGAGCACACCGGCGCCGAGGACCATCGTGTAGTAGGGGATCTCCGCCCCGTGCAGGGTGACAAATGCCGCGGAAACCACAAAGCCGGCAGTGGCGGCCAGTACCATTCGCGCCATATATCGCAGCCAGGGATCGGCCACCGGCGTTGACTCGCGCGCAATGCCCAGCAAGTTCCAGCAGCCCAATAGGTAGAAGCCGAGGAGTGACACTACGCCTGGAATGCCGAGTTCCGCTCCGGCTTGGGCCCACGTATTGTGACCTTCCTTGCCTTTGGGCCAACCGTATTCCGGAGCGACGTTGGGCCAGTTCCGCAGGCCGCAGCCGGTGATGGGGTTTTTCATCATCACGTCCAGGCAATGGCGCGTGAGGTCGAAGCGGCTTTGTGCCGAGCTGTCGAGTTTCTCGTTGTTGCCAAAGGAGGAGTAGAACTCCTTGCGAACCTCTGGACCGGCCAATCGCACGACGACGAGAGCCGCGGCAATCAATACGGCAAAGTGCCAGGGGCGCTTCGGAACAAGACAGAAGGCAACCGCGCCCATCACTCCCATCGCCAGCATACCGCCGCGCGACAAGCTGAAGAGAACGAAGTGGGCCATAAGCGCCGCCGCCACGAAAGCAGCGGCCTTTTGCCACCATTTGTCGGCGTGCAAGCCGAGGAAGAGTGCGATGCCCGCGGCGGTGACCATGGTGATGGCGTGACAGTTGTTGTCCATGCCCAGTGCGTTGAAATCGCTGGGACTGAACTGTCCGGCGTAGTACATCTGATTGAACTCAAATGCCAGAAAGCCCTGCGTCGCCACGAGGACCCAGGCGAGTTGCTTGAGCTTGTGGACCGAGTCAATGAGCGTGATGCCGGCGACGACAGGAAGGTAAACCTTTGAAAGCGCAATTAAGGAGGGCCACGCCTTCTCTTGATCGGGCGAGTTGAAAGCGCCCAGGACAAGCCAACCCCAGAAGAATAGCAGACACGTGACCATCGATTTGGCCCGGCCAAAATTCCAAGAACCGAAGCCGTGGATCAGCCAGCCTACGAGAAACGCGCCCGCGACGATTCTGCTATAGTTTCCGCCTTGAGGGACGGAGTAGAACCAGAGTGCGTCGGGTTTGAGATTGGCAAATGCAACGTAGATCAGAAAGCCATAATATGGGTGCAGAAGGGACACGGCCGCCCCGCCATAGGTCATGGCATAGGTAAATAGTAGGCCCTTCATAATTGGTACGGCGGAAGGCCCTTTAGAGTCAGGCCAAAGCCTCCATCCGCATTCTCTCCGCGGAATAATCGGTGCTGTAGGATTCTTCCCGCGACTGGCTTAAGTACAGCGTGATAGCCGCCGGCAACCAAACGGCCAAATGCGCGACTTGGACGCTGGTCCAAGTCCACTGCTCGTTCCGCACCGGCACCCAAAGCGAAATGCCGAAGGCAAATGCCATAATCCAGATTGCCGCATTGCCTTGTCGAGCCGCCGCCTCGAACATGAGCACCATTGGGATGACCAATAGCGCACAGTCATAACCGCGGCGGTAGGACCAGAACATACTGATGATTACAGCGATGCCAAATAAACTGGTCATACGCACGTTCCGCGGCGCGCTCCACGCCGCGACGCATCCGACCGCAAGGAATGACAGTCCCAGCAGCGCGGTGGTCCGTTCAAAGCCGAGCATCGGCAAGAGCCATGCGGTCAATGGATTGACAGAGAGAAACGAGAATATCTTGGCGTCCTTCTGCGAGTCCTGCAAAGCGGTGATCGGGTCGATGCCGGTGAGAGCCCACATGACGCCGCAGCCCGTCAACACCACGCCACAGGCGATCGCAAAGGCGGCGTACTGACGCCGAATCAGAGCTGCCATCACGGCCATGGCGGCCAATTGAGGCTTAACCAGGGCAAATCCCAGGGCAAGTCCGCCAGCCAACTTTCGATTTCGTTCCAGCGCCTCGCCAGCAATCACAAGACCCGCCGCGATTAGCAGGGGATACTGGCCATAGCTCACGCAGATTGCAACCGGCGCACAGGCCAGCGATGCAGCGACGAGAAACAATCCAAAGGGACGCGAGTACTTGATTCCGATCGAATATCCCCACGCGCAAATGACGGCCAGGGCGCCGATGTTCAAGATCGCAAACCACGTTCGCGCAAGGGACCATGAAACGGGGGGAGCAGCCACCAACCCGATCGCGGTCGCCCAGGGAGGGTATCCACCGCCCAGCGTGCGCTGCCAGCGCAGCGCGGGCGGCAATTCAGGATCGGGATGTCCCCAACTGTGGCTGTCCTTCCCTTCGACTAACAGTCGAGACTCAATCCAGCGAAGACGAATATCGACAGGTACGGAAGACCCCACACCGAACAACAGCGAGCGAAAACCGACGAACTGATACGCAGCGGCGACTGCGAAAAGAATCAGCGCCGCGAGAATCAGTAGATAGTGGCGAGGACGCGAGCGAGCGTCTGTTATCGTACTGGTCACAGGCGTAATCGACTCCACCGAGACTTCCGAATTCTCTTGCAACCGTTGACTGGCAATTTGGCCGCGGTTCTATGCATCCGAAGACTCGGCCGTCCGCGAGCTAAATTCAATTTGTTCGCGCCACAGACCGACAACCTGCTGGAGAACAACCAGTACAATGGCCAAGACTGCAAGCTGGAGCAGACTCGCGGCAACAATAGCGCGCGACCAGTGTAGTGTCGTGTGACCGGTCGAGAGATAGTCGATCAGCCCGGGCCACACCAGGGCGACGCTGCCGATTGCTGCCGCGATTGCAAATACCGACAGGACGCGCGGCGAGAAAAACGCTTCCGTCAGTTGCCCGGCGAACGTTCGACGGCGGCCAGGGTAAAAAAGTGCCAACATCTGCTCGGAAAGTGCGGCCGCGCCGGTGAACACGAAAGAACAGGTGCCGAGGAAAGCGCACAATAGGACGCGGTAGATCATCCATTCCTCCAAACGCCAGTTCCTGCCGTAGAATTCCAGCGGATACATGCCCCACAACAGCGCGACGAAAATGCATAGCCCCGCGAGCACGCCGAAGATCCGGCTGGGCCGATAAAGGAGCAGGGCATTCACAATTGCCACAAGGAAACGCACACCGTCGCGCATCACGTGCAGCTTGCTTTCGCCCACCCGCTCGGCATAGGACATTGGCACTTCCACAATTCGCAGATCGCTCAACAGCGCCCGGGCACTCATGGCCGGAGTAAAGTTCAGCCCATCCGGAAGCGGGTAGAGCGCCGAGAGCGCGTCGCGGCGAATCACTCGCATGCCGCTGGCAGTGTCGGTAACGGCGCGGCCACTTAAGAATCCCAACAGAATCGCATACAGCGTATTGCCCAGTCGCCGGATCGCCGGCATCTTGTTCCCCGGTCCCATTCGCGAGCCAAGCACGACGGCAGCATCCTGGTTGTGCATCGCCGAACACATGTCGGCGAAGTACCGGGGGTCGCACGTCCCGTCGGCGTCAAGGAACGATACGAATTCTCCTCGCGACTGACGAAATCCTTCCTTGAGCGCCGCCCCGTAACCCCGGTTGTGGGCGAAATTGATCACCGAGACAGCCGGCTCAACATCGGCGATGTGCTGGGCGATCTCGGATGTTCGATCCGTGGATCCATCGTTAACCACGATGATCTCAATCTCACCTATCCCACCGCGACGCTGAACATGCTGGCGCGCGTTCAGACAGCGCCTCACGGTGGACTCGATGCTCTCCTCTTCGTTGAGCGCGGGGATAACAATCGAAAGTCCCGGGAGAGACTGGTTCACGCCACAGCCTTCACCCAATTCTTGGGCAGCAGGCGTCGCCGAAGATGATTGCGAAAGGCGAATTTCATTCGGAAGTGATGATAGTGCCGTTGACATGGACTTGCAGCCTGTTCGGAAGTATTCAAATGTTCGCGAGAGTCAACCGCTGGCGGTCCAATCGCGAATTTGTCGGCTGACGGTTCTTGGTTCTTGATCAAACCGCGGCGAGGGGAACACGATCGCTGGGGTTTACATTCCCAAGCGAGCGGCACGGAGCGAATAGTCCATCGAGTGGCGCGAGCGCCAAGTTCCACGAGTACTCGCGCTGGACTAGCTCCCTCCCCTGCTGGGCGATTTGCTGGCGCAGCTCGGCGTCTCCAAACATGCGACGCACGGCCACCAGCCATTCCTTCGGTGCCGCGGCCAGGAGTAAATCTCGCTGTGGCACGGCGTCGATCCCCTCCAGTGCCCCCGGCGAGCAAATCACCGGCTTCCCCATCGCCATCGCCTCCAGCACCTTGTTCTGAATGCCGCGGGCAATCCGCAGCGGGGCAATGACCAGGTCGGCGGCGGCAACGAACGGGCGCACGTCTGGTACGGTGCCGAAAACGCGAATGCCGGCTATGTCAGCCAGCTTTCGCACCGCGGGCGCGGGATTGCGGCCAACCAGCCCCAGCGTCAACTGCGGCATTTCGCGCCGCAACAGCGGCCAGACTTCGGATGCAAACCAGGTAATGCCGTCGATGTTCGCTCGATAGTCGAGTGCGCCGATAAAGACAAGGTTTGTGCGATCATTTGGCGGCAGCGGCGTCCATGGCCGCGTGCCGTCGTTTTGCGGCCGGAAATAGTCGAGATCGACGCCATTAGGGATGGCCACGGTCTTGTCATTGGGGCAGACACGCCGGAATAACTCGGCCTCCGCCTCGCTGACGAGCGTCACGGCAGTGGCGCGATCGATGGCCCGCTGTTCCAGTTTTCGCAGTCGCCGACCTTCGAGACGAAACAGCCATCGCTTGGCCCCCGAGCCACGGTCGGCATAGTCGAACCATTTCTGGCTATCGACATCGACTAGATCGACCACCGCCCGTACCGATCCAAGCTCCGCGCAGTCAAGGTATTGGAGCATGCTCGAGCAGAATACAAGCGCCGCGTCGAACCGTGTCTGGCTCGCCCACCTTCTCACGACATCCGCCAGGCGCGGCGAACGAAACAGTCCTTCCGTTGCGGTAAAGCCTCTTGCCAGTGACCATGCGGCCCGCAACCACCTTGCCGAACCGGTCACAGAGGCAATTTCCACACGCCGACAAATGCTCTTCAGCGCTTCGACCGCGTCGGACGAAACTGGCTCATCGCAGAGCGTCGCCAGATGCACGTCATATTCTGCCGCCAGATGGCGCAACAGGTGATACGACCGAATGCGATCGCCACGATTGGGCGGATATGGCACCCGATGCACGAGCATGAGAAGCTGTTTTCGGCCGGTCGATTTCACAAATTCAATTTGCCGCCTGCAGGCCGGCAACCGAATGGGCATCAAGATCGGCCGCGCGTGCAGGAGCATGTCTGGCGAGTATCTGGCTGACCGTGCCGAAGGAAAAATCTTCCAGCAGCCGATCGAGCTTGCTGACGGTGGAATGCAAATTGACGTAGTGCCGCAGCCGCGCCAGATACGAGCCGGCGCGAAGCCGCGGCTGGTACGGGTCGATTTCCCAAGGATGGATGTAAAACATCACCGGCCTGCCGCTGCGCTGGACGCGGTGCATGGCGTGCCGCGTGAGTGCCAGCGGATAGAGACGGAAATAGCCGCCGCCGGCGACCGGCAGCCGCATGCGGCCGATCGAGACGACCGTCGGCGGGAATTCGACGAGCGAGCCCGCCGGCGTGTGGTGCATGTGGATCCCCGGCTCCGATCCGGGAATTCCGTAGCGGTCGTGCCTGGTGGGAAAAATACTCGAATCAACCTCGAACCCTTCCTCGGCCATGATTTGCAAGGCCCAGAGCGACTTTGCCGTGATCGAGAAGCTGGGTGCCCGATACATCCTGACGGCGGTTCCGCCGGCGTCCTCGATCGCTTGCTTCGAGCGTCGCAAGTCGGCGCGAAACTCGTCGGGCGTCAGCTCGTAAACCAGCCGATGCCAGTAGCTGTGCGAAGCCAGCTCATGCCCCGCGGCGGCAATCTCCCGCACCAGGAACGGAAAGCGATCGGCAATCCATCCGAGGATGAAGAAGGTCCCCCGCACATCGCGGCGGGCGAGCAAGTCGATTAGCCGCTGCGTGCTGGCGACGACGCGGCTTTCATAGTCCCCCCACGCCGAGCGCGGAATCGAGCGCTCGAACGCACTGACGTGATAATAGTCTTCGACGTCGACGGTAAAGGCGGTGAGCATGGCAGCGGCTGCCCGCGACGGACGAGCCGGCTACTGCGTGATGGCTTCAGCAGCAGCCAGCGGATTGCCGGCGGCAAGCGCCTCGGCGGTAGCAGGCACACTCTCGTTCCGCTCGGCCTGTTCGCTTTCCAGCCGCGCCTTAGCCAGCAGACTGCTGGCCTCGGCGGAAAGCCCCAGCGACTGCATCAGGTCGGCCAGACGCACGTTGCCCGGCGTGTGGCCATTGGCATGCAACTCGCCGCTGGTGGGCTTTACGTGCGGAATCGGCCGAATGACGGCCATCAGGCTCATCGCCCGATCGCCCCGCAAGCCCAGCATGCGGAGCAGCGTGCACAGGAACATGCGGCAGTCGAGCGTCAAGCTGGCCGTGTGGATGTACTCGAGGTCCAGGGCCACCTTGCGGCGCACGCTGTCCAGATCGGTGTCGGGGGGCAGATTGATCTGGGCCAGGCCGGTAATGCCCGGGGCCACCGTGTGGCGGTCGTGATACTCGGGAATGTAGCGCCCCAGCACGTCCACGAACTCCGGCCGCTCGGGGCGCGGTCCGATCAGCGACATCTCGCCGCGCAGCACGTTGAAGAGCTGCGGCAGTTCGTCCAGATGCAGCTTGCGCAGCCAGTAGCCCAGCGACGTGACGCGCGGGTCCTTGCCCGGCGCTGCCCAGGTGGGACCGGATCGGGCTTCCGCATCAATCCGCATGCTGCGGAGCTTATACATCGTGAAGAGGCGGCCGCCGCGGCCGACGCGCGTTTGGCGGTAGACGCCAGGACCGCGCGAGGTAAGCTGCACGAGCACAATGAGGATGCCGATCATTGGCAAGCCGGGAATCAGGAGCAAGGCCGCCATCAAGCGGTCCAGCAGTCCTTTCCAGGCAAAGTAATGCGATCGAACCAAGGTGGGACTGGCAGCGTCGCGGCGCGGAGCCGTCACATGGCTCAGCCGGCCGCCGTTCGCAGGACGAGAGTGGTAAGGGGCGGACATGATGGGTCAATCCATGAGGAAGAATCAGGAACCGTCCGACATGGTTGCCGCAGGCTCCGCGAGGCGCTGTTGCAACTGGGCGAGGAATTCTCGCAGAAAATCCCCACACGCGTCGAAGTCCGAGACTTCGCCGCGAGGAGGTCCAGCCAACTGGATCTTGTACAGGTAAGGCGCGCCGGCGTATTCGAAGCGCGGGCGATTGGCGGCCCGCCAGGGGCCGCCGCTGCTCCAGGCGTACATGACCCTGATGTCGGCCGCCTCGACGTCATTCGCCTTGAAGTTCAGCTCCCACAGCTCGTGCTTGTTTCCCTTGGCGTCTTCGATCCGCTGCACCTGCCGTTCGCCTTGCGCCCGGTGATTGCTGCTGGAAAAGCAGATTTCCGGAGTGTGTACGGATATCGGTCCGTGCGGTCCCAGAACGACGAATACGTTCACGCGGTCGCCCGTTTCCACATGCTCGTAGCGGTGCCCGACGTAGCCGGCGCAGTGCAGCGTTTCCTGGACATCGGACTGCAGTTCATCCTGGCCGCGGAGCACCCAATTGCCGATCCGCTCGGGCATTGGCCGCTCCAGCCGCCTGGCGGCGGCGACCATGCTGGGCCGCGGCCGCCAACGATTGGAGAGCAGGCCGTGAGTCACGCCCGCGCCGCAGGTGATACCCAGCACCAAGGCCGCGGCGATCACCAGCCGGAAATTTGTCGCGTTCACTTGTCTTCGTTCGATTACGTGCTGGAGGCGAAATGTTTGCGGAGCAGGGCGAGCATTCGCCCGTCCCAATCCGTCAGCACCTGGCTTTCCAGCTGTCCCTGGATTGCCTTCTCAAAGTGCTGCCGTGCCCGGTCGTGGTTCCCTTGCTCGTACAAAGCCAGCGCGAGGTGGAATTGATACCGCGGATCAGCGCCAGGTCCGCGCGTCGCCATTTCCAGAAAGCGGACCGCCTCGGCATGATCGCCCGAGAGGATCAGGATCGTTCCCTTTGTATCGCACAGGTCCGGCGTCAGCCCAACCAGATCGATGGCCCGATCGATCATAGCCAGGGCTTCCTTGCGCTGCTTGCCATCTTCGGCCAGCAATAGCGCCAGATTGTTCAGAGCAGACACGTGCCGCGGATTGGCTTTGACCACTTCCCTGAACGATGTGATGGCGTCCGCCGTTCGCTTTTGAACGACGCGCACCACCCCGAGGGAATAATGCAGATCGGCGTTCTGCTTGCTGTTTTGCAGCGCCGCTTGAATGAGCGGCTCGCACTCGGTGACCTTTTCGTCAGTGATCTCCGTTTGGGAAAGACACGACAGGGCCACCAACGCCGGCCGGGCGGATTTATCCGTTTCCGCCGCTCGCCGGCAAAGGTCCATCGCCTCGCGCCACTTTCCTTGCAGCGCCAAGGTGGCGGCCAGCCCGTCGTACCGCTGTGGATCGATTGCCGCCAGCCGGCGCTGCCAACGCTCGGCGTCTGCCAGACGGTTGACGGCGCGATAGATGCCTGCGATCCCAGCCAGGATCCGCATCTTGCCGGCCTGGGTTTGTTCCTGGGCCAGCAGCGACCCACCTTGCGTATCGACGAGATTGGTGACTTCTTCGCTGCGGCCTTGCTGGCTGGACCACTGAGCCCGCAGCAGCAGGACGGACAGCGGATCGGCCTTCATGGCCTCGAGCCGGTCGAGCCACGGGCCGCTGTCGGCCGACACCTGATGCTTGAGCTGGAGCCGCACCAATTGCAGGACCGCTTCGGCTGAAGGTTTTTCTTGCTGGCTCATCCACCGCTGAAAACGGCCCAGCCAGTCCTCGACCGCCGGCATGTCCTGCTGTCGCTGGCAGAAGTCGATGACGGCAACGAAATAAGTCCATTCGCTCTGGCTACGGCTGGCGATGGTTTCCAACTCGCGGCGGGCCAAGCTGAGCTTTTGGGACCTGACCTTGTCGTCCACCGGCGAGTAAGCCTGTCGCTCGTACACTTGCGCCAGAAGGAGCCGGTCCAGCGGTGCGCTGCGGGTCGAGTTGGCAACTAGCTGCTCGAGCAGCATTTGCGCGCGAGCGAGATTCTCCTGTCCGCCGCGACGGACCAACAGCGAAGCGTGCAGCCGGACGTCCCCCGACGAGTCCCCCGGATCTGGCTGACCGGTCAACAGCGACTGCGCTTGCGTCCAATCGGCGTCGCTGCCGCGGGAGGCCAGCAGCGTCGCCAGCATCCGCCGCGCGCTGCGATGGTTCGGATCGATTTGAAGCGTCTTCTCGAGACAGTCTTGTGCCCGCTGGCTGTCGGATTGCAAATAGAACTCCGCCATGCGGAACTGGATCGCGGCATTGTTGGCTGCGGCCGCTGCCGCGCGGCGGAAACTTTCCTCAGCCAGGTTCCGCTCTCCAGCCAGCTCGAGGGCCTGCGCAGCGACGAAGTACCGTTCCGCTTCAGGCAGGTCGTTCTGGTTTTGAATCTTGTGTGCCAGTTGAATGGCCGCTTCCGTATTCTGCGTCCGCAGGTAGAAGAGCTCGAGTGCGCCGAGCACACGCATGTCCTGCGGCGCGAACTTGAGCGCCTCCTTGAGCTCGGCCTCGGCATCGTCGGATTTTTCGTAGAACGTCAAGAGGCGCGCGAGCCAAAGCCGCGGTTCCACTTCCCGCGGACGCTGCTCGACCGCTTTATGTGCCGCGGCTAGAGCGCGCTCAGGCTGATCGAGCCGCATCTCCACGGTTCCTTGCAGCTCGGTCAAGGCCTGACTGCGAGGTATTTGCGACTCCAGCCTCTGCAGATATTCCTGTGCTTCCGATAGGCGTCCCAGTTTCTCCAGCACCGCGATCAAGCTTTCAAACACCGACAACCGGCGTTCGCCAAGCTGGATTGCCTGCGAATACTGGCTGACCGCTTCGTCCCAATCGCGCCGCTGCTGAGCTGCGGCGCCAGCCAGCGCGGCAACTTCCCCCCACGAGGGCGCCTGGTCGCGAAGCACCTTCAATTCGGTTTCCGCTTGCGCCAGTGCGGAATCCTTGGCGCTGAGCAGCAGGCGGCGGGTTTTGAGCACGCGCGCGTGCAGGTCAGCCGGATGGGGAAGCTTCGCCAGCTGCTCCTCCCATTTCTGGGCCTGGTCCCAGCGGCCCGCCTGGATATCCAACTCCGCCAAGAGCCGCAGCGTAGAGACATCGCTGGGACGCAACTGCAGTTCTTTGACGAGTAGCGATCGAGCACCATCTACGTCGCTGCGAGCCAGTTTGAGGTCGATCCACTCGCGCACTATGCCGGCCCGCTGTGCCGCGGGTATGTTGGCCACCAGACTGGCCAACAGCTCTTCGGCCTGCTGGTGCTCGTTGCGAATCCGATGCAGGCGGATCTGCGTCTGCGCGGCTAGCCGCTGTCCATCCTGGAGGCCACGCAAATGGTCCACGCACCGATCGGCGTCTGCTGGCATCTTCAACTGCTGCCAGCCCAGGCTCAGCCGCGGCCAGAGTTCTGGCTCCGAAGGATACGTTGCTTCCAGATCCTTGAGGATTTGCTGGGGAGACCGCTTTAAATTCGAGGCGTTCTCGGCGGTTCGTCGCGACAAACGAGCATCGAACTCCAAAAGGTCGATCCGCCACGGCTGGGACAGCTGCGATAATTGATTTCGCTTTTGCGCCTCGCTCAGGGTCAGGTCGAAGCGATCCCAGTTGCGCTCCGCCGGCGTCAGCGCAATTTGCTGGCGAAGCCGCGCCGTCGCCAGTGCGAACCATGCCTCCGTCGAATCGTGCAGCGCCAGGCCTTCCTCCGCCCGCTCCGCGGCAAGATCAACCCTTCCGGCCGAGAGCCAAGATTGGGCCGCCGCCAACCGCACCTGAGCCAGCCGCGGATTGAGCTGACAGGCCTCGTCGTACGCCTGGCCCGCTTCGCGCCACTGTTCCATCGTTGCGTAAATCTGTCCGAGCATCAGCAGTGCCTGCACCGCCTCGTCGGTACCCGAAACCGCCGTCTGCGATCGAGCGGCGACCCGCCGCAATTGGGGAATCGCGCTGGCATAGTCGTTCGCTTGAACGGCCAGTCGCGCTCGCCGGAAATCGTGGACCAAAGTGAGTGCCGCCAGTTGCTTGCCCGACAGGCGGACACTGGCCTGGGCAATCCGCGAATCGATTTGCTTGATGACCTGCTCAGCTTCCTGTCGCCGATCGAGGTCGAGGTAGGTGTCCGCCAATTGAGTCTCGAAGACCAGCTCAGCGCCGACGAATTTCTTGGCGCCCGCTTTCCAGGTGGCGATTGCGTCTTCTGGTTTTCCCGAAAGGAGCTGCGCTTCACCAAGTGAAACGTGATGGACTGGATTCTGCGACGGCGGTTGCGTGGACAGCAGCGCCTGGAAGTGGGTTGCGGCGCGCGCCGCGCTGGATTGCACTTCCTCGAGCGGCCCGCCTGCTGCTTTGCGCCGACGTGCCCGCGCCAATTCCTTCACGCCGGCTGCCGCCAGAACCAGCGGATCGCTGGGGGCCAGCTTCAGCGCCTGAGCCATGTCGTCGTCCACGCCCTCGAGCGAGTATTGTGCTCGATACGCCATTCGAGCCAGAAAGGCCGCGTGATTTGTCGGATCGGCGGCAATCAAATCATCCAGGCAGCGATCGGCACTGCGATAGCGGTCCGCTTCCGTCCACTGCGGCTGCTCGATCCGTACCAGGTCCGGATGACGGCGGAGCAGCGCTGCCTGGATCACGGCCAGTTCCACTTCCTTGGGTTGTTGCGCTCGAGCCTGGTCGATCGTGGTCAAAAGCGCTAGCTTCTTCAGCTCGGCAGCCGAGGCGGAGTTGAACGAACCGCTTTCAATGCGGCCAAATAGGGCCACCGCCAGCGACTTGCGCGCTTCGGTCGACTGTGGATCATTTGTGAGAATCTTTCGTGATTCCGTTTCCGCTTCCGCAAAGCGCGTCGCCTTGATCAGCAGCGTCGCCAGTTTTTGCCGCAGCGGCCACTGCCGCCGCCCCAAGTCGTAGCTCAGCGCCGCATAATGCAGCGCCACGGCCCGGTTGGTGCGATCCAGAGTGTCGGCTCCCTTGGCAAACGTCTCGGCCAGACGGATCTCGGCGTCGGCGTCGCGCGGTCGCAGGGTGAGAAAGCGATTAATGTAGTCGGCTGCCTCCAGCCACTGCTCCTTTTGTTCCAGCTCCGTGGCCCGATCCAAATAGGCGGTCGCCGTGCGCGCCAGTTGCCAGTTGCGCAGCGCATACAGGGACGGCAGCGTCGCCGCCACCAGCACCAGCGAGACGGCCAGCACGCGGAGGCTGAGCGTGCGGCGCCGCACTGGCGCACCAGAAGCTGTTGGCGGCCTGGTGGAATCGGTCAAAGGAGAAGCAATCGTGGACATGCCCTCGCTGGCAATCGATCGCAAGTCGCGCGTTGGGTCGGCGGACTATTCGTTGGCAGACAGTTGCCGCCGGTAGCCGTAGTTGCCGTACTTGTACGCGTAGTGCCGGGTGGGAATGCCGTTGAGCACCACGCCGGCAAACGATACGCCGGCGGCACGCAAGCGGCTGTAGGCTTCGGTCACCTGGTCGAGTCGGCTGAAGTCGCGCCGCGCCGAGAGGATGGCGGCATCGGCGGCACGGGACAAAATCAGGGCCTCGCTGGCGGGGAGCAGCGGGGGCGTATCGATGACGATGTAGCGATAGACGCCCCGCAGGCGGGCCAGCAGCGCCCGGAATTCGCCGCTTCCCAGCAGGCGGTGCGGACTGGTCGCCAACCGGCCGGCCGTCATCAAATGGAGCGTTTGATTGAAGTCAGTCTCGATCGCTTCTTCGTCGGTCAACTCGCCAGAGAGCACTTCCGCCAGGCCGGGGCTCAGATCGACGCCGAACACGCGGTGCACGTCCGGCGACCGCAGGTCGCCATCAATCAGCAGCGTCGGCTCGCCGGTAGCTGCCGCCAGGCTCACGGCCAATTGGGCGGCGACGCTCGTTTTTCCCTCGCGGCTGATGGCGCTTGTCACCGCCAGCACTCGCAGCCCCTGGAGCGACTCGAGCAGCGACAGATGGGTTCGCAGTCCGTCCACGCTCTCTTCGAAAAGCTGCAAGTCGCGGTTGACGCGGGCCGAGCCGCTGCGCCGCGTGCGCCGCGGCAAGGCGGTGATTTCACCGACCACTTTAAGCGCCCCACCGATCTCCAGTTGCTGCCGGCTATTGACTCGCCGGAAGAAGTGCTCCCAGGCCACCGCCAGCAGGAAAGGGATGCAAAACGCCACGCCGGCAAACATGCCAATCCGCTTGTAGGGAATTGCCTCGTCGGGCATGGTCGGATGCTCGGCTGGCTGAAGCAGAAAGACGCGATCGCCGGCAATCTGGCCGTTGGCCTTGATGTTCTCCATTTCGTCGGCGACTTTGTTGTGGATCTCCCTGGCCCGCTCGTGCGCACCCATGGCCAAATGCAGTTGGAACATGTCGCCGCGGGCCTCTTTGCGGTTCTTCATTGCTTCGGAATTCTTGGCCCGGAGCTGGTCACGCGTCAGGGCGATACCCGCCAGTTCGGCTTTCTTGGCTTCCAGATCGGCCTTGCGCTGGTTCTCCAGGGCGACGGCAAACTGTTCTTTCAGTTCGCTGCGCCGTTTGTCGGTCTCGGTCTTGAGCTTCTCCTCGAGTTCCTTCTCCTGCTTGAGCATTCCTTGAAACCGCGCGTCCCGGGCCAGAAGTGCCGCGGTGCCTGTTTTGCGATTCCCTTCGATCGACGCTTTCAGCGCCTCCAGCTCGCTCGACAATCGCACCAGAAGCGGCTCCGATTGCAGAGCCGCTTCCAACTCGGCCACCGGCACCTCCAAATGCACGCTTTGCAGCGATTCTTCCAGTCCTTTGCACATCGCTTCGATCATCGTGTGGTCCACTTCGATCTTGATCAGCTCGGATTGCAGGCTGGCCAGAGCCGCTTCGTCCCCGTCGGGGATGTTGCGGCGGGAGTCGATCAGGGGGTCGTTCAGTTCCACGCGCAACGTCTCCGCCAAGGTCTTGACGCGACCCTCGGCATCGCTGACCTGCCGCTCCAGAATCTGACGGAAACCGTCCAGCGCATCGACGATTCGCTTCCGCTGTTCGTCCTGGTTCGACCGCTGCAAGCGGATGTAGGCATCGGCGACAGCATTCGCGATCAATGCCGCCTTTTCGGGCGACTTGCTGGAGAATTCGATGCTGTAGTACTCGGACTGTCCCTGGTTGCTAACGACCAATCGCTTTTTGAGGGCCAGGAACGGATCGCGTTCGCTCGCAAGTTCCGGAGCGCTGCGAATGTCCCTCTGGGTGGCTACCGGCGTGAGCAGGTAGGGGCTCTTCATGAGCTCAATCTGGTTGGCCACGAACCGGTGCGAATCATCGGAGGGGGCCGGCATGATCTGGCGAGCCCGTTCGCCGATGAAGATCCAGGCTGATGCCGTGTATGTCGGCTGGAACAGGTAATACACCAGCGAGCCCGCGCCCGCAGCCGCCAGCAGCCCCAGCGGCATTGCGATTTTCCACCAGCAGCGCAGCGCGATGAAGACGGTGTTGATCTCGAATTTGGCGACGCCGCTATCTGGGCTCGACGCCGAAAGCTGACGACCGCTGACAGGATCGCTTGCCATAAATCACCGGTTCTGGACGCGTTACGCTCTGGCCTGCTTGACCACCGCTGAAACGTCCAGCTCCTCTTCCCAAGGGAACAACATGGTCAAATACCACAGCAGCAAACCAAACAAAACTGCTGCCACAGGAATCATGACGAACCCCGCCATGTCGTGTGCAAACTTGTGTGCTGCCTCGCTTGAGGCGAATTGAAACAACATTCCCGTGACCACAATCCGCATCGCATTGGTGGCCACGGCAATCGGCAGCGCCGCAGCCACCAGCACCGTCCGCTCCCACCAGGGGCGCGGCACGGCCACCAGGTAGAAGTAGGCGACCGCCAGAATGCTGACAAACAGCCGCAGTCCCGAGCAGGCCTGCGCGACTTCGAGCCGATGATCGCCGAGCAGAATCGTGTGCCCCTCCGCCAGTGCCGGCTGGCCCAGCAGTTGGAGCGACCAGCAGCTAAGCTTGGTGGCCACCGTCTGAAGCTGAAGGCTCAGCGCCTGTTCAGCACCGAACGGCAGCGGGATCATGAATAACAGGAAGCCGATTGCCGGCAGGCTCCACCACAGCACTTTCCGGCCGCAGAAGAGGGCCGTCACCGCGGCGACCCAAACGACCAGCGACCAGGCGTCGAGAGTTTCCAGAAAATACCAGGCACTGGTCAGTCGCAGCGCGACGGCAAATGCCAGAAGGCCGCCGCCGAGCCACAGGGAAGGCTGGCCCCAGCCGGAAAACGATTTCCGCCGCAGCGTCAGCAGTACCACCGCCAGCGGCACGACCAGATAACCGTGCGAATAATCAGGCTCGGTATTCCAGGCGGTGACGAACTGGCTGATGGCTGGAAAATACGACCACACGCCGACGCCAAGCGCGACGACGCCGAAGATCGCCACCAGCAGCGGACTGGCCGCGGGACTGCTTGCCGCCGCGGGGGCGGCGGCTGGCGGTTGGCTGGCGACAGCGGGTTCGACAGGCCGGACGTCGCGTCGTTTGCGGCGCGAGCGGCCGGCCTTGGTGGGGACGTGTTCAGTCACAGCGAGTCGCAGGACTTTGGCCGCGCGCAAAACCAGCGCGGGATCGGCCGAAATAGTTCGCAAAATCCTGAGATATGAGCGATGGTGGGGACAATCGGGAAATCGGAGCCGGATGCCGCCAGGAAGAATTTGGCGGCCGACAGGCGCGCACTCCGTTCCCTTGGGTGGGACTTTCCTGCCCTGATGGATAGCCGAAAACGGAGCCTCAACACGCTCCACTAGCAACCGGATACGACCTTACGATAGTCATGCCAGAAGTTGTGTCAAGCATTTGGCAGCATGAAATCACGCGCTTTGCACCGACCCGGCATTAGCCCGGCGATCGGCGGCTTGACCTCATCGAGTCCTTGGTTGGTTTGCAATTCGCGCCAATTTCGCTCACAACTTGCTTGCCACACTGGCGGCGCGAAACTATACTCCGGGCTCGTTCTAGCCTGTTTCACCAATTGGGTGCGCTGCGGCACGCGGATCTGCATACCCAAAGGGACGGAGTCCAGACGGGACGACGTTCGTCTTTCCATTGTCAGCTTGCCTCCATTTTCGTGTTTTTGTCGCGCGCTCGTGCGCGGCGAAATTCAGCCCCCTGGCGTCGTGAACCCAGGGTCACTGCTTTTGAAGCACCGGCTTGAAAAGCAAATTGTCTAGTACTGCGCGTCACGTAAACGGTCACGCCGCGAAAACGGCGGCAACTCGCGGCAATGCTGCGCCCAGCAAGCCCGCGGGTGATCGACGTCTCGTGGATCGCTGCCTGGCAGGGGAGACCACGGCCTGGAGCGAGCTGTACCAGATGTGTCATCCCAAGCTGTTGACCGCGGTCAGGACGCTCCTCGGCTCGGCCGGCCAGGACTTCAGCCTGGTCGATGAAATTGCGGCCCGCGTGTGGTACGGCCTCGTCAAGGATGGCGGCTCGCTGCTTTCCCGCTTCGACGACGGCCGCGGCTGCCGACTGACGACGTTTGTCTCGTCGATCGCCAAGCGCGAGATCAAGCAGCTCTTGCGTTCGGAGAAGCGGCGGATGTCGCGCGAGAGAAAGGCCTCCCGCTCGGAGATCCAGAGGGAAATGCCGCTCTCGGCGCTGACTGCCGATTTCCAGGAGCAGTTTCTGGACAAGCTGACGCGCTCGGAGCGCACCTACTTCGACAGCGTGCTGGTCGCTCCCGCGGGGGCCGACGAAGATCGGGCCTACAGTCCCGACAATCGCTGGCAGCTCCAGCACCGCGTCCGCAAAAAGCTGGAAGCCTTTCTGACCGACCGCGAGTAATCGCGGCTCACGTGGCGGCATTCTCGCCGCCGGCGCCGGGCAAAACTTGCTCCCGCCGCCAATACGCTCATAATCATGTTTCCTCGGCGTACCACAGGTGCGCGCTTTTCCGCTCGCGCCACGGACGCCCCACATCCAGCCCAAGCTGTCATGCCCATGAAGCCCTGCCTGTTCTCGGTGAGCTACTCCGGTTCGTGGGGACAGGCGAGCCTGCCGCTCTCCGAGTTCATCGCCCGCGCCGGCCGGCTCGGATTTGTCGGCGTCATGCTCGGCGGGAAGCGGCCGCATCTTTCGCCGTTGGATGTCACTCCCCAGCGACTCGAGGAACTGCAGTCGGCACTGCGGGCGGCCCGCGTCACGTGCGACGTCGTCGCCGGCTATACCAACCTGGCCTCGGGACCGGCGGCAGAAGTGCCGCTGGTCGAATTCCAGATTGCCTACGTCGAATCGCTCTCCCGCCTGGCGGCGCAGCTCGGCGCCTCCGTCGTGCGGATTTTTACTGCCTATGACGAGGCGGATCGCGATCCGCCCACGCTCTGGCGGCGCGTCGCGGCCGCCGTACGTGAAATGTGCGACCGGGCAGCGCAGCACGGCATTACCATCGCGATCCAGAATCACCACGACCTGGCACTTGATACGGACGCGCTGCTCGACTTGCTGGCCGAGATCGACCGACCCAACTGCAAGCTGGCCTTCGACGCCTGGTCGCCGGCACTCCGCGGCGAGGACCTGTACCAGGCGGCACGCAAGGCCGCGCCCCACATGGCCCTGACGACGAATGCCGACTACATCCGCGTGCCGCGGTACCGGTATCGGCCAGAACTGGTGAATTACGAGCGGTTGTCGCCGGACGGCGTGCGTGCCGTCCGCTTCGGCACGGGCTTTATCGACTATGGGGCCTTCTTCCGCGGCCTGACCGAGGGGGGATATCTAGGCCTGGCGGCCTACGAAATCTGTTCGCCGATCCGCGGCGGCGGGACCATTGAAAATCTGGACGGCTGCTGCGGCGCGTATTTGCAGTGGATACGCGAGCAGGGGTACATCGCCGCGGCCAGCGGCCGGTAGAGGCCGCGGCCGTTCAGGGTTCAGAAAGCAGCGGTCAGAGAGCAGACGTCGTAAGGCCGTCTCCTGACCCCCGACTCCTGACTCCTGTCCCCTGCTCCTGCCTCCCTTCCAAGGCAACGGGCAAAGGGGGGTATCGGTTTTTGGGCTTTCGTCGCGGCACATGGGCGCTGGAGCGGCGCAACTTTAGTATGTGTACATGTTTACACAATCGGGACGGCCAGCGCTGGCGACCTAAGTCGCTCAAGACCGATCGTCTGAAGGCAGCGCCTCTTTCGGGGGGATTGAGTCGGACGCTGGGTAGTGATACCGTTTGGCTTTTCCGCCTAGTTCTTGGGCAGTTTCTTGGCCTGTGCTTGTTCTTCTAGCATCCGCGCAAGCTGCTCTTTCCCGATCAGGTCTGGCCCCAAGGTGCCGCCGCTCGGCACGAACCCCGCGTTTTCAATTGCCCTTCGGAGGTAGACGTTAGTCCGTTGCTCATCCCGCAGCGCCAAGTAATTGTTCCCCCACGCCACCCCCAGCGCCACCACCACCGTCAGCCAGAGCAAGTCGCGGATGGTGAAACGCATTGGCGAACCTCTCTCCCTGCCCATGGTCATTATCTGCCGGCCGCGACTGGTCCGAAACCGGGTTGCGGCGGTCGAAAGCCCCGTCCCCAAGGCGGGGCTTTTTCCTGCGCCAGCGGGTAGAATCCGGGGGCATGAAACCAAAGCGGCCAACGCCGCGGCCCCCTGAATGTCCGATATGCACCTCTCGCGAAGTGCGGGTGTGGCCAATATGCAGTAGCATTGGAATTAGAGATATCTTGGCCGGCAGAAAACGCACGCCCAAGCCCAAGGTCACTCGCTGGCGATGCCAAAAGTGCGGCCACAAATTCACGACAAGCGCGTAGCCATGCCTAATTCTTAATCAGCCAAGTAAAACAAACGGTATCACTACCGGACGCTGCCCCGCGCTACTGCCGATATTGCTATCTCGTTAGATTTTCAAAGATCGTCGCGGCGGCACTCGTCCGCCTGGGAACAACCTTGCGCCGACTGCGGCCGCAGCTTGCCAGGGCGGCCGTCAGTGCGCACGGTTGTCCACTACTCATGATACGCTAGTGTCGCCCAATATTCCATGGCCCGCGACCGCCGGCCCCCGTGCCGGCGGGGCGATCATTGGCAAGCTACAAGCCCTTGAGCGTGAGTCGCGCGTCGCCAGATGAGTCGGGTGAGTCGGGGGTGTTCAAAAGGCCTGGCCGACTCAGGGGCTGCTGTCCGAATCGTCGGGTTAACGGGCGCAACCGACTGTATACTAATCACTTGTATACATTTCATCGCGCCGCTGGCTGCCTGCTCCACCGGGGGGGTAAGTCCCCCTCCCGACCCAGGGCTGAGTCGGTTTTTGAGTCGCCTTGGCGTGAGTCGCTGGCGGCCGCTAAGGGAACAAATGTTTCCACTGCCGGGTCAGAGGTAAAATGAATGTCCAATGACCAAGCACCAATGACCACGGAGGACTAAGTTGTCAACCTTCGCCTGACCCCTGAATCCTGCTCCGCCTACTGACTTGTCAAAGACCATCTCGGGCATTCGCCGGAGGACCCATCCTGCGCCGTTCACCCCGCCCCCGCCGGTTTCCCAGCCGAGGACCGATGCGCACGACTGTCCACTAGTAGATGCGCGGCGAGGGCCGTTTATTCGCTGACTGCCAAAAAACTTCTAGGTCGCCGCGCAACGTTGCCCACCGACGGCCGCTGGCGGCCGTTAGCTTATCGGCCCGCCGTAAACGGCCGTTTACGGCGGGTTCACCGGAGCACTTTTTCGATTCGTCTCTAGCCCCGTTCGACGGGGCTTCCCCGTTTCGGCTTCAGCCACCCGCCCATTGGCTCAAAGCCGATAACCCGCAAGCCTCGTGAACGAGGCTGACACAATCACAAAAGAGATAGTGTGTGTCGCCCATCCCAACCCGGCATTGAATGCCGGGCCGAAAAGGCTAACGGCCGTGAACGGCCGTCACCGATTCGCCGCGACTGTGGACTTTGAACTCCCCCCCTGTCTCCTCTGCCCCATTCGCTCCTGTCCCTGCCCGCGACTTTGGACTTTGCACCTTGGACTTACCTCTCACTACTCACCTCCTCCGGCCTCGTGCTCCGGTCCATGTTCCAAGCCTTAATCCACCTGAGGAATGTGGCCTGTTGACCGTCAACCGTCCGCTGTAGTTCGGCCTGAGTTTCGGCCAGTCGTGCTGCTCCTTGGCGGCGGTCCACCCACCACGCCACGGCCAGCGCCACCACCACGGTCAGCCACAATAGGTCGCGGATCGTGAACCGCATGGACAAACCTCGCTGCCAGCCAAAAGATCTCTCGCCCCGTTAGGCCACGAGGGTCGTTTTGACCAGACGCGAATTCCCTAGGTTCAATTCCGGAGTCGTGCCAATGCTGCGGTGGCTTCTTTGCTGAGCTTGGCGCCTAGGGCGCCCTCAGAAAGCTCCTTGAGCTTGTCCACCGCTTCCGGCGTCTTCATTGTTTCCAGAAGCTGGACAGCCCTTATCGCTCTCAGGTCCGACGTGAGCGTTACGGCAGGTGCGTCGATGAGTCCCAACAACTCGCGGCACGCTCGCTTTTGCTCCGTAGAATCGGAATTCCTTGCCGTCTCCTGCAAAATCGGCTCGATGACCGCGCCGAACTGGGCAAGCCCCTCTTTGGCGTTTGTGCGGGTTGTGAAATCATCGGCATCAAGTTTCGTGATCAGATCTTTCACAAGCTTGTCATCAGGCGCGCTGACCGGCTTTAGATGTTTGCGAACGAGAGCAAGTGCGATGGCCGAATCGCCCAATAGTAGTCTCAATGCCAGTTGGGCCTCCTTGGCATCAGGCGATGCCAGCGACGCCCAAAGCACGGCGTGCTGTTCCTCGGGAATGTTGTGCAATTCAGGTTTAAGGTTGCGTAGCGCGGATGGAATATTCCAAACAATGGCGGTCGTATCGGTAAGCCCGGACAATAGCAGCGAGCC
>DASRJP010000274.1:0-18067 GCA_035649415.1 Pirellulaceae bacterium
GTATAAGCGCTTACAATTCAAATTGAACCTGGAACAAGTGAATTCACTTTAGCCCCGTTGAAAATGGCTGTCAAGCAACTGGGATCGCCCACAGCGGCTACCGCTGGTGACGACGCTTCTCGCGTCGATGAGGTCTACGAGCAGATCCTGCTGAAAATTCTTCGCGGTGAGCTACCCGGCGGCACTCAGATCAAGAGCACCCAGGTCGCCCGGCAACTTGGCCTCAGTCGCACGCCAGTGATCCAGGCCCTCCAGCGACTGGCTGCCGATGGAATTGTCACGCTGGAAATGAACAAGCGGGCGGTGGTGCGTCCAGGTGCGGAGCACTGGCTCGTCGAACTGCACGAGCTGCGCGAACTTCTCGAGCCGGCGGCCGCCGCTCGAGCCGCCGGGCGACTTTCCAGGGACGATTTGGCCCACCTTGACGCCCTGGCTGCACAGGCACTGCCGGATTCGCACCCGCATTGGACTTCGGCTGCACAGCAGTTCGATTTCGCGCTCCACCTGAAGATTGCTGAGCACACTGGCAACTTCGCCCTGCAATCGACGCTGCAAAAAATCTGGACATTCAAGCGATTGTCGTATTTGGCCGCGCCGGAACCGGTCGATACGCTAAAGCGCGCTTATGGAGAGCATGTGGCGCTGCTGGCCGCCCTGCGGGCCGGCGATGCCGAAACGGCCCGCGCCGCCATGATGTTCCATCTGCGCTCCGCCGCCGCGCTGCGAATCAGCGGCAATATTGTCTAAGGGGCCTCGCTGCGCCAGCCAGCAACGCCGCCAGCGATTTGCTGCCGCAGCATTCGCCCGGATCGTCGCCACCGGCAGGACCCGCACAGACGGAACAGCTACAAAAAACGCCGCGCCCAAGTTTACCGATCGTCCTAGAATTCAGGGGAGCGTTCCCTATGACTTGGACGTTTGCAAACCACGGATTTTTGCCGAGCGGCGATCCGGCGGCCGCCTTTCCCGAGTGCTCGGAGCTGACCAGGCTCGACGAGATTGGTCGCGATCTTCCGGCCTGGCTTGACGATCCGCACTTCCGCACGTACGCGCGGCGGCTGACGATCCCACCCTGGCCGGAACACTCGCTCTCGGACGCCTCCCTGCCGCTCCTCCGCCTGTACTACGTCCGCATCGGCTTTCTGGCTTCGGCCTACGTCAATCAGGTCGGCCGCACCCCCGCCACGAAGCTGCCGCGGAATATCGCGGTTCCGCTCTGCCACGTCTGCCGCCTGCTCGGTCGGCCGCCGATTCTCAGCTACGACGGCTACGCGCTTTACAACTGGCGGAGGCTCGATCCGGCCGGCCCGATTGCGCTCGGCAACATCGACACGCTCCAGAACTTCGTGCAACTGTACGACGAGCACTGGTTTATCCTGGTCCACGTCGAGATCGAGGCGCTGGCGGGAGACATTCTGGCGGCGATCTCCCAAATCAAAACCGCGCTGGAATACCGCGACGAGGTGCATCTCAACTCCGCCCTGACCAACATTGCCACGACCGTCTGGCGGCAGGTCGAAGTTCTCCGCCGAATCCCGGAGCGGATGGACCCCAGCCTGTACTACAAGACGTTCCGGCCATACATCCGCTTTTTCGAAAACGTGGTCTACGAAGGGGTCGATGAGCGGCCGGTGAACTTCCGCGGCGAAACGGGCGCCCAGAGCAGCATCATGCCGACGCTCGTGGCCCTGATGAAGATTCAACATCAGCAGTCGCTGCTGACTGACCACCTGGCTGACATGCGGCGGTTCATGCCGGCCGAGCATCGGGCCGTGATCGAAGAGGTCGAGCGGATGCCGAGCGTCCGGCCGCTGGCGGACAAGGCGGTCTATAACGACTTGCTGGAAGCGATGGCCACGTTCCGCGAGGTACACATCGGCTGGGCCAGGGAGTACATCCAGCGGCACGTTTCGGACCCCCGCGGCACCGGCGGCACTCCCTACGTGCAGTGGCTTTCGCAGCTCATCGAGGAAACGCGGGCGACGAAGATGATGTAGTAGGCACGCTCCGCGTGCCGTCCGATTGCGGTACGTGGAGCGTGCCTATTACAAGTATCCCCAAGAGGATTCGAACCTCTAACCTTCGGCTCCGGAGGCCGACGCTCTATCCAGTTGAGCTATGGGGACGCTTGTCTGCCAAGTTTACCGCCTACCCTCGCTAGCGACAACGGTCCGCTAGTTCTCCTCGGGAAAGCCCGCGGCAAACGCTGCCGCGTCAGGCTGGCAAGATTCCGCGGCGGCGCACGAATACTTTCTTCACGGCAATTGCCGCGGGGATAAATCCGCGGCTGGCAGGTGGCGGACGATCCTTGCACGGCGGCGCAGCGAATTCTATATTGCGCGGCACTCGGCGGGGTTCTCCGCAGCAGGCGGCCGTGGTGTTTCCGGTCCATCTCCATTCACAGGGGGGAATCGAAATGAAGAACTGGTATGGTTCGCTCGCGCTATCGATCGGTCTGCTCGTCGGCTGGCTAGCTGCCGGTCCGGCGGTGGCACAGCAGCCGGCCCAAGATCAGCTTTTGACCAAGGACGGCGCCATCACGGGGACGATGGAGATCGACTTCAAGACCCGCACGGAGCTCGACACGGAAGGCGCCTTCCTCGAAGGCTCGCCCAAGCTGGCGGCCAAGGACGTCTACAAGCTGAATATCAACGTTGGCGACACCAGCGAGTACAGCGGCACGATCACGCGGCAGCCCGACCTGCTGACCCGCACGTTCCGCAGCCAGAAGCAGAAAGGGCAGCTCGAGTACAGTATCAACCTGGCGGTCCGGAACCCCAGGAACCTGGACGAGCGCCGCGTAGTCGGTAAATGGGTCGGCACCGTGCCGCTCAACTCGGCCACCGGTCTGTACGACATCTCGGCCGGCGCCAAGCAGGAAAGCGCTTTGCGAATCTCCATCGACGCGATCGGCAAGCAGCAGGCCTTCGTCGATAAATTCGGCGGCAAAATGGTGGGCAAGAGCAAGAAAACGGAAGGCTTCACCTCGTACACCTACCGCCGGCTGATCGGCAACAAGACCGTCGAATTGAAAGTGACGAAGATCGACCCGATGAACTTCCAGGACCTGGAACTGGCCAAGGGGCCGGCCGGGAACTATCCGCGGACCGTCGTCAATGGCCGACTCGACTTTGACTACGAGACCGGCAACTGGCTCACGGAAGGGATCAAGTTCCGCTACAACCTCGACGGCAAAGAGATCGAGGACGTGATGACCGGCTCGATCAAATGGGTCGAGGACGACAACCGCAAGAGCAACGGCAAAGGCTACTACGACTTCAACCTCCGCTTCAACGAGGCCAAGAACAAGCCCGCCACCACCGAGGCGGACGCCTTCGCCAAGCTGAGCGACGAAGACGCGTTCTTTGCCGTCGATAATTCGATCCCCTGCCTCACGGGCAAGGTCAGCTACGTTGATACGTTCATTTCGGGCGGCGGCGACGAGCCGACGCCGGCCAAAAGCAAGATCACCTACGAGCTGAACGCCAACAAGATGACCAAGACCCAGCTCGGGAACTTCTTCAAGCTCTGGCTCATGGGAGTCGGGCCGATCAACGACGAATAGTCTCTGTCATTCCCGGTCGCACTGCTGGACTGGTCAGCAGTGCGACCTCTTTTCGATTGGCATTCCACAGCCGGAATTGCAAATTGGTCACTGCAAATTGCCAATTGAAAATTTGCAGTTATCAATTCGCAATTTGCCATTGCTTCGCGTTCCTGGCCCCCTAGTCCCGAGCCCCTAGCCCCTAGCCCCCAACCCATGCGCTCCTTCTTCGCCGTCCTTTCCCAGCGTTTTCGTCCCGTCAGCCGCGAGCAGCGGCGTCAATTTCTGAAGGCGACGCTGGCTGCATCGGCCGGGCTGCTGCTTAGCAATGAAAGCGGTCTGGCCCAGGCCGGTCGCAGCCCGCGGCGCGTGGTCGTCGTCGGCGCCGGCTTTGCCGGCCTGGCCTGCGCCCACGAGCTGAAAGCCGCTGGCTACAAAGTGACCGTCATCGAAGCCCGCGAGCGCCTCGGCGGCCGCGTGCTCTCCTTCAAGGATCTGGTCGAAGGCAAGAACGTCGAAGGGGGCGCGGAGCTGATCGGCTCCAACCACCCGACGTGGGTGGCCTACAAGGAGAAGTTCGGTCTGGAGTTCATCGACGTCACCGAGGAAGAGGATTCCTCGATGCCGGTCTTCTTGGGCGGAAAACTTCTCTCGGACGAGGAGGTCGAGAAGATCTATAAGGAGATGGAGGAGGCGATGAACCTCCTCAATCCCGAAGCGGAAAAAATCGACCCCGAAGAGCCGTGGAAGTCGCCCGATGCCGCAGCACTAGACAAACAGCCGTTCTCCCAGTGGATCAAGGGGCTCACCTGCGGCGACCTCTCGCGCCTGGCGATCGAAATCCAGAACGCCTCCGACAATGCCGTCGCCAACGACAAGGCTAGCCACTTGGGCATGCTGACGGCGATCAAAGGTGGCGGCCTGGAAAAGTACTGGACCGATTCCGAGGTCTATCGCTGCTCCGGCGGCAATCAGCAGCTTGCGCTGCGCCTGGCCGAGATGATCGGCGCCGACAACATCCGCCTGGGATTGCCGGTGAAGGAGATTATCACCACGGACGAGAAGGTGACGATCACGGGGAGCCTGGGCTACTCGATCGAGGCGGACGACGTGGTGCTGGCCGTGCCGCCGAGCGTGTGGTCCAAGATTCGCTTCACCCCCGAATTGCCCGATCGGCTCCAGACGCAGATGGGAACGGCGGTCAAGTATCTGGCCGCCGTGAAAAAGCGCTACTGGCGGGAGAGCAAGCAAATGCCCGACGCGCTGACCGAGACCTTCATCAGCCAGGTGTGGGAAGGGACCGACAACCAGGACAAGGACAACGCGGAGACCGCCGCATGCCAGATCGGTTTTTCCGGCGGCACGCAGGCGGAAAAATGCCTGGCACTGCCCAAAGACACTCGCGATGCGTCCTATACCGAGCAGATGGACAAGCTGTTCACCGGCTACAAGGACAACTTCGTCAAAGCCCGCTTTATGGACTGGCCCAAGGACCCGCTCACGATGGCGGGCTACTCGTTCCCAGCGCCTGGCCAGGTCACCAGCATCGGGCCGACCTATTTCAAGGGTCTCGGCCGGCTGCATTTCGCTGGCGAGCACACTTGCTATAAGTTCGTCGGCTACATGGAAGGTGGCCTCAACAGCGGTGCGTCGCTGGCCCGGCGGATCGCCAAGCGCGACGGCGTAGTAAGCAAATAGCTGCGGCGCCCGAATAATCCTCTCCCTGCGGGAGAGGGCGGTCGCGCAGCGACCGGGTGAGAGCTGCCCGCGCATTATCGCCTCGCCGCTCCGGCATGGCGGTTCTGAAACCACGGCGCGCGAGCGCTGGTATAGCAGGTTGGAGTTTTTTTGCGCCGCTGCGCAAACAAGTCCCTTCAGTGGGCTCTAGCTAGCGGCAGAGTGACACTCTGCCTGTGGCAATTCTCTGTCCCCTTCACACAAGGAGCGGGCCATGCGTCATGCACCGTGGCTGGTCCTGGCCTCACTGTTTGCGACGATAACCTATGCAACGGATGCTCTCGCCGCCGACCCGCCCCGCGCCGAGCGGTACCTGACGGAAGGCCGCCTGGCCGACGGCCAGCGCGAGCTGACGAGCTACCTCAAGCAGAATCCGGCCGACGACCAGGCCCGCTTCGGTCTGGGGACGCTCCAGTTCGTGCGAGCAGTCGAACATCTGGCGCAAACACTGTACCAATTCGGCGCCGTCGGCCCGAAAAGCCGACTGACACAGCAGATTCCCTTTCTGCGCGTGGCGGTTCCGGAAAATCCGAGCCCCGACAAGGTCCGCTATGCCGACGTGCGGCGAATGCTTCAGAATCTGCTGGATGATCTTACCGCCGCCGAGAAAACTCTCGCGGACATCAAGGACGAAAAGGTCAAGCTCCCGCTCCACTTCGGCCTCATCCGACTGGACGTCAACGGCGATGGCCAGACGGCCGACGGCGAAGTGCTGTGGAAGATCTATGCCGAGCTCAACCGCGGCATTCGATTGAACAATGAGTTTGCTCCCGAGCATGCCGAGCAATTCGTCATCGCCTTCGACTACGGCGACGTGCACTGGCTCCGCGGCTATTGCCACCTGCTATCCGCCATGTGCGAATCAATTCTGGCCTACGATCAGCAGGATCTGTTCAACGCCGTCGCCCATCAGCTCTTCGACAATCCCGACGTGCCGGCACTGCCGAAGGACATTATCCTGCGTCAGGATCCAAACAACCCCTGGATGGACGACATCGCCGACGCCATCGCGGGCATTCACATGATGCGATTCCCGCTGAAAGAGCCCGAGCGGATGAAGTCGGCCCTGGCGCATCTGGAAAGCGTGATCGATTTGAGCCGGCAGAGTTGGAAAGCGATCCAGGCGGAGACCGACGACGACCGCGAATGGATTCCCAACAGCAAACAGGGGGGCGTCATCCCCGGCGTGCGGGTCACGGCCGAGATGATTGCCGGTTGGCACGAGTTTCTGGGTGAAGCGGAGAAGATGCTGGCGGGCAAGAAGCTCATTCCTCATTGGCGATTCAGCGCCAAGTACGGCATCAATCTGCGGCGAGTGTTCCTCGAGCCGCGTGAGTTCGACGTGGTAATGTGGGCCCATGGCTCGGCCGCCGTTCCCTATGCCGAAGAGGGGCCGGTAGCCCGCGGCGAGACGTGGAACCGAATGGAATCGATTTTCGGCGGGCAGTTTATCGGGTTTGCGTTCTGGTTCAACTGACGTGGGGAGTGGTGAATGGAGAATGATAGGACACAGTTCGCGACTCGAACTGAGTACTAAGAGCGCCTAAATTAACGCCACTCTAGATGCGAAAACCGCGGGGAAAACAAGGTAAAGTTAGGGGCTCTAAGTTCAAGGTACTAATGTCCTGATGAGCTGGTCACTCGTTCCCTGGCTCCAGCCGGGAACGCACTAATCCGAGGCTCTGCCTCGGCGGAACTGCCGACGACTCCCGTACGGCCTGAATCGATCGAGCATTCGACAATTGCTCGGCGTCGCGGCCGCGCCAATAATCCAGTCCAGCAATCGCTGGCCACTCGGGAGCGGTCGATTGCAAACGCGATCGATCACGCTGTTTCGCGACCAGTTCATCCCATGAACATCGACCACGACCGGTTGTGCGTTGAAATCCAGCGTCTGGACTGGGGCCGTGAGCTGGCGGACGAGGTCATCCACGACATCGCCCGCGCCGCCGACTTGATGGAGTTTGAAACGGGCCAGGTCGTCATCGAGCTCGATACAGAAATCAACCACGTTTACTTCATCGTCGCCGGTCGGCTCGACGGCGCGCTCTTCGATCAAATCGGCAAGGAGATCCTCCGCGACTCGTTTCGGCGGGGATCGGTGGTGGGACTGTTCACCGTGCTGCTGCCACATCGATCCTATCTGCACGTCAAGGCGGTGGAGCACACGACCGTCATTCATCTCGGCCTGGACGATTTGCTGCGATTGACCGCTCGCCATCCCCAGTTTCAGCTCGCCATGTTTCGCATAGCCGCCAACCTGGTGAGGCAGCTCGTGCTGGTCGATCGCGACCTTGCCAGGCCCTCGGCCGTCGCCGTCGTTCACCACTCTGATGCCAGCCGGCCGCTGGCGATCGACCTGGCCCGGCGCCTGCGGCAGCTCGGCGAGTCTCCGTCGGTGGCCGGCGACGACGAGCGCTGGCAGCCGGGGGATGGGATTCCGCACGGGCTGCTCGTGGAAAGCGGCGTCTCGATTGGTCAGGAGCGGGTCAGCGAGCTCCTGAAGCAATGGCGGTCGCATGGCCGGCTCTTCATCGATATTCGCGTGGACCGTTCGGCCGACGATCTGCCGCGTCTGCTGAAATACGCCGATGTCGTGCTGTGGTGCGTGCAGCCTCAGGATGTGGCCGCCGCACTTGACACCTTGAAAGCCCTGGATCCCCTGGTGCCGGGCTTGCGCGGCAAGGTGTGTCTCGTCTGGATGCTGACGACGGGCGCGCCTGCGCCGCCCTACGTCCGGGAACTGTGTGAATTCGCTGCCCGCGACTTCAAGACTCACTCCGGGGAGTTGATCCGACCGAGACAGGGGAAACTGCTTCAGCAAGGCCTGGAGCGCGTCGTCCGTTATCTGCGGGGCGTACAGATCGGACTGGCACTGGGAGGGGGCGCTGCGCGGGGCATGGCCCACTTGGGCGTGCTCAAGTCGCTCGAGGAGCACGGCGTCTTTGTGGATATGCTGGCGGGCACGAGTGCAGGGGCCATGGTCGGGGGCATGTACGCGTCCGGAATCGATCCGGAATATGCGATTTCGTGCTTCAAGAACGATCTTTTGCCGCCGTGGCTCTTTCGCAAGCTTCCCGGCGGCGGGTATTGGTACCTGCTCTACAAATATCGCCGCCGTCAGTTCGAGCCCATGCTGCGGAAATACCTGGACCACCTGCGAATGGAGCAGTTGATCATTCCCTTGACGATGATGTCGGTGGATCTCGTCGACGGCGTTCCGCTCGTTCGTGACAGCGGCGATGCCACGGCGAATATGCTGGAAAGCATCAATCTGCCCCCTCTTTCGCTGCCGATCGTCGATTCGGAGCAGGCGATCGTCGATGGGGGCCTGCTCAACAATGTGCCGGCCAACGCCCTCGTCGAGAAAGGATGCAACTTCGTGATCGCCTCGACCGTCACCGCCAACCTGGAAAAGGACTTCATGGGCATTCGCAGCAAGAAAGTCCAGGGGGTCGGCAGATTCATTGCGTCGGTCCAGGTAGTCATGCGGCAGAACATGATCCTCAATCACAGCATGAATGCCGTGGGGGTCGAGTCGGCGGATGTGGTGATCGCGCCGGACGTCACGTCGTTTGATCTCTCGGAGTTCACGAGGGCTGATGAAATGGCCGTCGTGGGAGAGGCGGCGACCAAGGCGTCGATCCAGCAGGTCAAGGCAATGCTTTCCAAGCTCGACCCAAGGCTGTTTCCATGACGCAGCCGCGTAGCGGCCGTGCCACCGGCCGATGCCTCCCGCCCGCCAGCGCTTGTGACCGGCAGGAATGCCTCTCCTACCCCCTTCAGTCTTGCCAGGATTATGCCGCCGGGATGCCGCTGCGATTATTTGCCAGGATCCAATTGCCAGCCTGGGGGCGAAGTGCGGCCTGATCGAATAGACTGTGAGCGATTGAAAACATCGCCTTCGGCGCTCAAGAAAAGTCGCCGAATCGATCGACCTGGCAACTTGCAATTCAGGAGGTATCCATGTCCCGCACACTCGGCCGGCGACGGTTTTTGAAGATATCGGCGGGAGTCAGTGCGGCGCTGGGGGCGGGGCTTCCGCTCATGTGCAGCTCGCGGGTGTGGGGAGCCAACGAAAGACTGAATATCGGCGCGATTGGCGTAGGAGGGCGCGGAGCTGGCGACCTGGCGGCCGTCGCTGGAGAAAACATCGTCGCACTGTGCGACGTGGATGCCAGTGCATTGAACGCGGCAGCCGCCAGATTCCCAGCGGCCAAAAAATACGCCGACTATCGCCAGCTTTTGGAGCAAAAGGACCTGGATGCGGTCGTTGTGGCCACGCCCGACCATCACCACGCTCCGGCCACGATGCGGGCCCTGCGGCGCGGACTGCACGTGTACTGCGAAAAGCCCCTGACCCATACCGTGGCCGAGGCCCGCGCCATTGCTGAGATGGCGGCCAAGATGAAAGTCGCCACGCAGATGGGGACGCAAAATCATGAGCACCCGGGCTATTTGCGGCTGGTGGAGCTGATCCAGTCGGGCGCGATCGGACCGGTTCATCAAGTCCACATCATTACCGACCGCCCTGGACGAATCTGGCCGCAGGGGATTTCCAAACCGACCGACAAGCCGCCTGTGCCGGAACATCTTCAGTGGGACTTGTGGCTGGGACCGGCCAGCGTGCGCGACTATCACCCCGCCTACGTCCCCTTCAAGTGGCGCGGTTGGTGGGATTTCGGCTGCGGGGCCATCGGCGACATGGCCATTCATCTGATGGATCCGGCCTTTTGGGCGCTGGAGCTGGGCGGACCCGTGAAGGTGACATCGAAGGGTCCTCCGCCGCATCCAGATTGTGGGCCCATCGCGATGGAGACCCGCTTTGAGTTTGCCGCCCGCGGAAAACTGCCGCCGGTGGAAGTCTTCTGGTACGAAGGGGAAGCCAGGCCCCCCGAGGAGATCGCCAAGGAATTGCCCATGAATGGCTCGCTGTTTATCGGCGCCAAGGGGCGAATCGCCATCCAGCATGACCAGATGCCCAAGCTGCTGCCCGAGAAAGAATTCGCGGACTTCAAGGGGCCGGAACCTTATCTGCCCAAATCCCCCGGACACCACGAGCAGTGGATAGCCGCCTGCAAGACGGGAAGCAAAACCGGCAGCCATTTTGGCTATGCCGGCCCATTCACCGAGATCGTGTTGCTGGGAAACGTGGCGTACCGGATCGGCAAAACGGTCGAGTACGATCCCGCTCAAATGAAGATTACGAACGTCTCGGACGCGAACGCCCTCCTGAGCAAGGCGTACCGTTCGGGGTGGGAAGTCTAAAAGTAACCGTCACGCGCGAGGGAAAGCCGCGGCCCTTCTGTCGAGTTCCCTCGCGGAGCGAGAGGTTCCCTCTTACGGCACGTCCAGTGCCGGATTGCGGTCGAAAAAATTGTGCGGCACCAGCCGAAAGCCGGCGCGAGCCGCCGGCATCACTGGCCATTCTTCCGCGCGGGCCGCGTGCGACAGGCCCATCGTGTACCACACCACCACATCCTGCCCCACCAGCGGCTGGTTGTCGTCGGCATACTGCGGCAATCCGTCACCCCCCGAACTTTGGTTCGGATAATCCCCCGCGGCATACAACTCGCGCGGCTGATGCTGCGTCACCCACAGATGATGGCTGGAAAAACCGGCCCGCTGACGGACGCGCGACTGCGGATGCGCAAAGGGGAGCGCATTGGTCGCCGGGCTCAGCTCGTAGGCGGGAAAATGCCCCAGTGCCGTCCGGCGGTCGGCATTGAGCACCTTCCAGGTGCGATGCGAAGCGTGATCGAGATCGCGCTGCGCCTCGCGCTCGGTCCGCAGCAGCCGCTGCTCGAGCACGAAGGCGTTGCGCAGTGGATTGTCCGCCAGAGGCTCGGCGGCGACCAGATCCATCTCGTGCACGCAGTTGGGCGTCTGCTCGATGTCGAAATCGAGGCGGAAGTTGAAGAAGTGCTGATGGTGGGTGGCAACGATCTGCGGCGCGACGAGCGACCCGTGCTTGTCGGCCCCCGTGGGTCGCAGTCGGCCGTCGGCATCGGGCTCTTGCTGGCAGACGGCGCACACCTTCTCCTTGACTCCTTTGACCAGCAGCACCCCCGACAACTCGGCCTGCACCTCGATCGTGCCGTCCTGGCCGAAGATCCAGCGGAGCGCGTAGTCGTAATTGCCGACGGTGAAGAGGCTGTGCAGCACAAGCTGGCGGGCGCGGCGCGTCTCGACCTTTTTGCTGTCGTAATCGGTGTGCGTCCAGAGGACGCCGCCGTCCTGCTCGTAGATGGCCACCGCATTTTCCACTTCGTACGGCTTGCCCAGGTCGTCGGCCAGGACCACCGGCAATAGCGTGGCGTTCTCGGGCACCTCGTAGCCGGCCCGCATTGGCGACAGGCATGCCCCCAGGCCGTATTCGCCGACGTCGAACGCGTTGCGCCAGCTCCAGGTTCCAGCGGGATCTGCATACGGCACGACCATCTCGCTCAGCGACGCCCGATACAGGATGGAGCGCGGCTTATCGCCGCCATCGTCGTACGAGATTGCGTGCAGCACCAGCCCCTCGCGCGGATGGAACGAATGCCGCAGCGACCATTTCTGCCAGCGGATTTCGTTGCCTTGCAGAGTGAAGTTCGCCCCGTTTGGCTGCTTGATTTCCAGCGGCTTGAGGGGTTCGCGAAGCTGGCCGATCTGCTTTGCGTCGAAGTAATCGAGCGACTGGGCCGGAATGGGAATGTTCTCGAGATCCAGCACCTCGACGACTTCCTCGTCGGTGATGTTGACGAGCGCCACGACCCCTTCGATGACGCGCGGATAGGGATTGTTCGATTTGCCGCGGTAGTAGCACGGCGTGCGGATCAGTCGTTTTCCCTTCAGCTCCGGGCGATCGATGTAGCCGGCCGCCCAGGGGTCGAGGACCACGTCGTCGAATTGCTCGTCGGTGAGGCCGCGCTTCCGCATCGCCGCTTGCCAGCGCTTGTCCTTGCGGACGATTTCGCCGGCCAGCTCGTATTCCACGACGAGCACCGCCGGCTGCGCGCCGGGGCGCTCGGTGAGCGAACGGATTTTCTTCCCCTTCAGATCGACGATGGCTTCCACGGTGCGGCCGGAGGGGCGATCGTGCAGGACGACCAGGGCCTCGCGGGGAAACGCAGCGCCTGGCTTGTGAGCGTACACGACGCTCTTGTCCGGCTCGCTGAGGGCGATCGTCGCAAAGTTGGCGCTCTTGCTGATTTTCGGCTCACCCCGCACGATCTTGACGACGCTGTCAATCTCGGCGGCGGAAAGCGGGTCGAGCGGATGCGGCGCCGCTGCGCTGGCTTCTGCCGCGGCCGAGACAACGATCGCGCAGGCCAGAGTCCCCGTTGCCAGTTCCGCAAACACGATTCGTGAAAACCAATGAATAGTTTGACGCATAGATTGACCCGTTGGAAAAAGGGAGGCCAGATACCGGGAGATGGCGTGGATTAGACGCCGACTAGATCGGTTCTAGAAGAGGGGCTCGGCGGGTGCCGACGGCTGCCGCGGCGACGACGAGTGGGAAAGAGGCAGGAGCCCACACCTCGCCTCAGCTCTTACCCGGCCTTCGGCCACCCTCTCCCAGAGGGAGAGGGATTTTAGGATCACGCCTGGGCGACCCAACTCGCGCCTAATTCCGCCGATCCCCCGTCGTCGCATTGCTGCTGAAACCGATGCGGGTGTCGGCCAGGGCGAAGTCGAGGTACCAGTCGCGGTTCAGACCGCCGGTGAGCTCGTCCACGACGCCGTCGTCCAGCACCGTGCTGGAGTTCAACTCCGCACTCAGGCCAGCGATGCGGGCGTTGAAACCGATGGCCGCCCCCCACTCCGCCAGAATGGCCAACAGCGCCGCGGCATCGTCGTCGTGCGTGGTAGTGCCGCCGATCAGGATATCGTCGCCATCCTGACCGAACAGTCGGTCGCGCCCCGCGCCGCCGATCAATAGGTCGCGGCCAATGCCGCCGTAGAGGAAGTCATTTCCCGCACCGCCAAGCAGCACGTCGTTTCCGGCGTCTCCCTTGAGGACGTCGTTTCCTCCTTCGCCGTAGAGAAAATCGCGGCCGCTGCCCCCCACGAGAACGTCGTCGCCGCTGCCGCCGCGGAGCGTGTCGTTTCCCAGGCCCCCTTGCAGCACATCAATTCCTTCTTCGCCGAACAGCTCGTCGGGCCCCTTGCCGCCGATCAGCTTGTCGTTGCCTTCGTTGCCGTGCAACTCGGCCGGCTTGGCGATGCGCGGATCGACGAAGATCAGATCGTGGCCGCCCAGCCCCAGCGCTAGGATCCGAGCAAACGCGTTTCTGGAGAAGATGCCCAGCAGTTGGCCAGTGTTCTTCACGCGCACCTGGAGCAGGTTGCTGGGGCGCGGCTCGATAATCAAGACGTCGTTGGCATTCGTCCCCACGACGAGCAATACCTTCTGGCCAGGGTTTTCCGGATCGTCCGCCAGGCCGGCGCCTCCCAGGGTTCCGACGACTGTGAATTGGGTGACGGAATTGTTGTCCAGGTTCGGGTCGTCGGCGTCGCTGGCGGTCGTCGCCGTGTTGCTGATGATGGACGGGTTGGGAAGGCCGGCATCGACGGCCACGACGAACGTCAATGTGGCGCTGCCGCCGGCGGGAATCGTGCCGAAAACAGCGTTGATATCATTGGTCGCGGGGCTGAAACTCGCACTGCCCTGAGTGATGCTGAGAAACCCGGCGAAGGTCGTATTTGCCGGGACCAAATCAAACGCCGTCACGTTCTGGGCGTCGTTGGGTCCGTTGTTGGTGACGGTCAGGGTGTAAGTGATATTGTCTCCCGCCTGGACCGGATCGGCGGAGTCGCTCTTGGTGATGACCAGATCCGCCAGCGGGACCAGCGTCGTTTCCGTGGCGCTGTTGTTGGCCAGGTTGGGGTCGGTCGTTGTAGTGGTGACGCTGGCGGTGTTACTGATCAGCGTGCCGCCGGTGCCGTCATCCACGTTGACCACGAGCGAAAAAGTGGCGGAAGCGCCGGCGGCCAGCGTGGCAGCGGTGGCATCGACGGAACCAGTGCCGCCCACGGGCGGCGTGGTGAGCGTGAAGGCGGGGCCGGACGTCTGCATGAAGGAGACGAACGACGTGCCCGCGGGCAACAAGTCCTCGACCGTCACACTAGTCGCGTCGCTGGGGCCGTTATTCGTCACAGTCACGGTATAGGTAAGATCCTCCCCCGCGTTGACCGGGTCGGGCGTGTCGGTCTTGGTAATGACCAGGTCTGCCTGGGCTTGGACGGTGGCCGTCGTAGTGCTGGAGTTGTTGCCCGGATCAACGTCGGTCGTAATGCTAGTGACCGTTGCAGTGTTGGCGAACTCGCTGCCGTCGGCAATGTTGGCATTCACGTTAACCACGAGCACAAAGGTGGCCGTGGCGCCCGCGGCCAGCGTGGCAGCGGTGGCATCGACGGAACCAGTGCCGCCCACGGGAGGCGTCGTCAGCGTGAAGGCAGGGCCGCCCGTCTGCGCAAAGGAGACGAATGTGGAACCTGCGGGGACCAAATCAACAAGCGTCACGGTATTCGAGTCGCTGGGGCCGGTGTTGCTGACCGTCAGGGTGTAAGTCACGTTGGTCCCCGCCACGACCGGGTCGGGTGAGCCGGTCTTATCGACCTCGAGGTCGGCCTGCGTGTTCACTGTCGTGTTTTCAGTGTCGACGTTATTTGCGGGGTTCAAGTCGGTGCTGCTGGACGCGACGTTGACTGAGTTAGTGATCGTTACACCGCCGGGCACGCTGGCAATCACGTTGACCACAAAAGTAAACGTGGCGATCGCACCGGGAGCCAGGCTCGACGCGTCGGCCTCAATCTGCCCAGTGCCACCTAAAGCAGGCGTCGTCAGCGTGAAGGCCGGCCCAGAAGTTTGCGTTGCAGAAAAAAACGTTGTGCCAGGCGGCGTGGCGTCGAAGACTTGAACGTTTTGGGCGGCGACGGTGCCTGTGTTTTGAACGGTGACGGTGTAAGTCAAATTGTTGCCGGCAATCACCGGGTCGGGGCTGTCGGTTTTGGTGACGGATAGATCGACGGTGCCCACGGTGGTCGTTTCCGTGTCGCTATTGTTGGCCGGATTGGGGTCGAGCGTCGTCGTGGTGACGTTTGTCGCGTTGGTGTAAATCGTGCCGTTCAGTGTGGCAGCATCCACCTGGACCCGCATCAAAAACGTGGCCGTAGCGCCAGCTGCCAAAGAGGTGAAGTTGGCCAGGAAGCTGACGCCGGTGAACGAAGTGCTCGTAGCGGCTGGCCCGGCTGTCTGGATGAAAAAGATGGGGGTTGTGCCAACGGGAAAGACATCGGTGAGCACGACATTCTGCGCATCGCTCGGACCGGCGTTGGTCAGTGTGATCGTGTACTCCACGTTATTCCCCGCCTGGACCGGATCGGGCGTGTCGCTCTTAGTCACGGATAGATCGGCGCGGGGCAACAAAACAAGCGTGGTCTCTACGTCCGCATTGTTGGCCAGATTCGGATCGGTCGTCGCCGTCGTGACCGTCACTGAATTCGTGACCGTGGTGTTGTCGGGCGTGGAGGCGTCCACGGTGAGCCGCATCAAAAACGTGGCCGTGGCGCCGGCCGCCAGCGTCGTGAACGTGGCGTCGAAGCTGTCGCCGTCAAACGAGACGCCGGAGGCCGCCGGTCCGGAAGTCTGGATGAAGAACACGGGGCTTGTTTCCGGCGGAAAGATGTCCGTCAGCACCAAGTTCTGCGCGTCGCTGGGGCCGATGTTGGTGAGAGTAATGGTGTACTCAAGTTGCTCCCCGATGACGGCCGGATCGGCCGAGTCGGTCTTGGTAACCACCAGGTCGGCTTGCGGCGCCGCGACCGTGGTCAATTCTGTATCCGAGTTGTTGGCGAGATTGGGGTCGGTGGTGGCGGTGGTCACATCGACGGTGTTGGCAATGATGGCGCCCTCGAGGCTTGCCGGATCGACCGTGACCGCCATCTCGAACGTGGCGGTGGCGCCGGCCGCCAGTGTGCCAAACGTGGCGGTAAAGCTCGATCCCGTGAAGGCCAGGGATGCCGCCGGCCCGGAGGTCTGGGAGAATGAGCTTGCCGACGTGCCGGCCGGAATGAAGTCTTCGAGCAACACATTCTGCGCGTTGCTGGGGCCGTTGTTAGTAAGCGTGATGCTGTACCCCAGGTTTGTCCCCGCGACGACGGGGTCCGGCGAATCGATCTTCACGACCGTCAGGTCCGCCAGGGTAATGGCCGTTGTGTTTTCAACATCGCTGTTGTTGGCCAGGTTGGGGTCGGTTGTCGTGGAGGTGACCTCAAGGAAGTTGGTGATCGGGCTACCGTTCAGTGTGTTCGGATTAACAGTCACCACCATCGTAAACGTGGCGGTAGCTCCGGCGGCCAGCGTGTCAAACGAGGCCGTAAAGCTCGTTCCCGTGAACGCCAGGGCCGCCGACGGTCCGGAATTCTGTGCGAATGAGACCGCTGACGTGCCGACCGGAATCGAGTCGCTGAGCACGACGTTCTGCGCGTCGCTAGGGCCGCTGTTGGCGACGGTCAAAGTGTAGGTCAAGTCGCTCCCCGCCACGACCGGATCGGGTGAATCGGTTTTCGTGACTGACACGTCGGCCTGGGCAATCACTTGCGTACCTTCGGTGTCGCTGTTGTTGGCAGGGGTGACATCGGTGGCGCTGGTTGCCGTGGCGGTGTTGGTAACGATCGCCCCGTCGGCAACATTGGGATTTACTGTGACGACCAGCGTGAACGTGGCAGAACTGCTGGCGTTGATGGTGCCTAAGGACGCGGTCACGACCCCTGCGCTTTCGTTGATCGTCCCTTGGCTCACGGTGCCGACGACAAAAGACGTGCCCGCGGGCACCGCATCCGTAAGAACGACATTGGTTGCAGCGTCGGGGCCGCTGTTGGAAACGGTTACGGTATAGGTGATAGTTTGGCCGGCAATGACAGGATCGGGCGAGTCCGACATGGTGACGTCGATGTCCGCGGCCAGCAGAGCGCGAGTCTCCAGCGGCTCGATGGTCAGTCTGCGGTTTCGCGATGCCGGGACGAGCCTTGCGATCGGTTGGCGGCGATTTCGCTGGCGGGCGCAACGAACTAACGACCAATCGAGAAATCCAAAGCGCGACATGAGATCTCCTCCGCAAAGAAGTAACTCTGGCTGGCCTGATCGATTTTTTTTCGCGCTGCCGACGAAGCGGCGAGTGAAAGTCACCGCGTGTTCAGCGGCGCGGGCGGAGGAGATCCCTTCTTCCGAGCCGGGCATGATTGTAAGACACGCCGGCAGAAAAGCTATCACTTTTCTGCAAGATTTCGAAAAGGCGTCGCCGAATGACTTTTGGCTGGACTTTGCCTTGCTTCAATCGTCGCGACTATGGCTGCCCGTCGCGCACGAAAAGTCGGGGGAGGGGGAGCCCTGCGGGCGTGGAAGAAGCCGCGGATATCATTGGAATGGCAAGCGCCCGGTGACCACACGGTAGGCGATCGTGTAGACGACTCCCGCGAGAAATCCGCCGATGTTGAACATCACGTGGGCGGCAACGGCGGGGCGGAGGCTGCCGGTCCGGGCACGCGCGGTCGCGCAGACGTATCCCAGCGCCGTCACCGACAGCAGGATGACCACAACCGCGCCGATTCCGACATCGGCCAGCAGCAACGGCAGATGCATGGCGCCAAATAGCGCGGCACTCCACAGGACCGCGGCACGCGTGCGCTCGCCGACGACCGTTTGGAACCAGGCCCGGCAGAAAAGTTCCTCCACAATGCTGGAGATGATCCAAATCCACAGCACAATACCGAGCAGACCATACGCAGCAAGGTGCCCCC
>DASRJP010000275.1:0-12048 GCA_035649415.1 Pirellulaceae bacterium
GGGCTGCCGACTTTGGACGCTGGACCTTGGACCTTGGACCTTGGACTTCCCCGCTGGGGCAGAACCCTGAAAACCAAAAACCTAGACAGCTCGTCTATAATCCGGGTACACGCTCCATCTCTCTGGAGGAAATCAAGATGAAAAGAACCATCGCCATCCTGGCCGCAGCCGCCTTATGTGCCGTGTGCGCCACGGCGCAGGCGCTCTATTCCGTCAGCGAAAAGGGAACCTGGCCCGATAGCTGGCCCATAGAACTCGAGCCGCTGCGAAAGCAAGCCCGAACCTTGGTGGGCCCTCTGGCGCCTCACCAGCACTTCGCCATCCGCTTCAGCAAACGGGAGGAGTTTGAGGCCGCCTGGCCGCACCTGTTGAAGCTGAAGACCAAAGGGGCGCCCATCTTCCTGCTCCGCGGCCCGAACTTCTTTCTGGGCGACGACAGCAAAGCGGGCGTCGTCGTCCACGCTCCTCCCGCAGGTCAAGCCGACAACCCCGAAACGCCCGAGGCCCCCATCGCCGGCGTCAAGGAGATGCGCATGCGGTGGATGAACACCACTTACATCGACCTGGTTGTGGATGGAGAAATCGTGGATCTGAACCGCATCCCGCTGCCGCCGGATACGCCGATTGTGGATGAGAGGTTTAAGGGGAAAGGGGACAAGTAGAGGTCGGGGTCAGTGGTCAGCGAATTGGCGAGCGGGGAGGCGTGAGCCCCCCGGAGGCTGCGAGTTTCGCGTTCCGGCATTGGTCAACGGGACAACTGAGGGCGCATTCCAGGCCCGAAGGGCCGACAGGAAATAGCCCGGCTCGTGAGAGCCGGGAATCGCGGGCAACTATGTTTGAATCCGAGCGCCGCAGGGGCGCCACGATCCGTCGCACATCCGGTGCCGCCCCTTCGGCCCTTCGGGGCTTGCGCGATCACATTTGCTCTTCCGTTCCGGCGGCCCACGCCGCCGGCTACTACCTGCCGCCCCTCCGGGGCTCCGCGCTTGCAAAAACAGACATTTTGTCTGATACTGTCCGCCTGAGGTGACGCATGACAAGCGCGGTGCTGGTGGCGATGATCCTGGCGGGACAGGCGGAAACCCCCCAGGCGGAAGTGGACGAGGCGGCGAAGAAGGCGGCCAAGGCGCAGCAGGACAAGTGGAACGCCCACTACGCCAGGACTTCCGCGGAGTATGAGATCGCGCGCGGAAAAGAAGGGAAGGAGAAGCTGGACCTGGTGGTCAAGCCGGTGCTCCACTGGAGCAACCCGGTGCGCGAGGGGGAGACCAACGGCGCCGTGTTCGTCTGGACGTACGACGGCCGGGCCGAGGTGGTCGGCACCATCTTCTCGCACCTGCTGCGCGGCGATCCTACTCAGCGGGTGATGGCCCATTCGTTCCAGTCCCTCGCGCAGGAGCCGCTCGAAGGGAATCGCCCAGGCATAGCCGGCCAGTGGAAGCTCGCAGGAGCGGGCGTCGAGCCGCGGACGATTCCCGGCGCGCCGCCGCCGGCCGAGTCGCGCCCGGCGCGGCTGGCGCAAATGCGCGACCTGGCCCGACAGTTTTCCGCCACCACCGTCCTGGAAGGAGTCGAAGCCGAACTGCGGCTGCTCACCCAGCCCCTGCACCGCAACGAAAAAGAAACGGGCGACGTCCTCGACGGAGCGCTGTTCACCTACGTCACCGGCACCGATCCCGAGCTGATGCTGGTCATCGAGGCCCGGCCGGCGGTAGAAGGGGGAAAGGCCGTCTGGCACTTTGCAGCCGGCCGCTTCACCGACCTGACGCTCAAGCTGCGGCACAAGGATGCGGAGCTGTGGACCCACGAGCGCGGCGCCCCGCGCGAGGGGAAGCCTGATCCGTACGTTTCCAACCGTTACGAGATAATGCCTCGGGAGTTGCCGTGAGCGGAAGGGGTCAGGAGTCAGGGGACAGAAGCCAGGTGCCAGGCAGGGCATCAGGCCGTCTTGGCGGGCGCGGGGGGCAATTCGTGCTTGACCTGATGGGTGAAGCCGGTGCCGCAGGGGCAGCCGTAGATGGAGAGGGTGCTGACAGGCGACGACTTGCGGGCGTTCTCGCTCCAGCGGTGCTTTTGGCTGACGAGTTTCACGTCGGTGCCGCCGCAGCGGGGGCACTTGGGAACAGGGTCATAAGCCATGGAACCGCTCCGCAAAGGGAATTCGGGGCCCAAACCAAGAATTGGTTTGCGCCGAGAACTTCAGTGAGACCCGGCCGGCGGCAATCGTGGCTGGCCACGCTGGCCGCGTCAGACGAAAGACCAGCAAAGCAAGCCTAGGTCATGTGGCGCGAAAAGCAAGGAAGAATCGGAACATTGCAGGGCTGGGGCTGGGTCCGTCAGGCCGCCTCGGCCAGCGAGGCGCCGGGGCAACGCTAGGCGAAGATTTTCGTCAGCGGCTGACCGTCGGCCAGGCGGATCGGTCGGCCGGTCTGGTCGTGGATTTCGCTGGCGGGATTGATGCCAAATCGCCACAGGATCGTGGCGGCCAGGTCCGCGGGAGTGGCCGGATCGACCGACGGATACGCAGCCAGGCGGTCGCTGGCGCCGTACACAGCGCCGCCGATCGTCCCGCCGCCGGCGAGCACCACCGTATAACAATCGGGCCAGTGGTCGCGGCCGCCATTGCCGTTGATCCTCGGCGTGCGGCCGAATTCTCCCATGCCGACGACGAGGGTCGATGCGAGCAGGCCGCGGGCTTCGAGGTCCTCGACCAGCGCGGAGAAGCCCTGGTCGGCGGGGGGGATGAGCTGCTTGTGGCGCGAGAAGAGTTTTTCGTGGCTGTCCCAGTTGGCGTCCTGGCCGTTGGTCTGGCCGTCGAAGACGGTGACGAAGTTGACGCCCCCTTCGACCAGCCGCCGAGCCAGGAGCAGGCTCTGGCCGACGAGCGTGCGGCCGTAGCGGTCGCGGACCTTCGCTTCCTCCTGTTCGATAGCGAAGCTCCGGCGGACCGATTCCGACGAGACGAGGTCGAAGGCCCGCTGCTGATAGGTCCGCATCCGCGCGGCCGGCGGCGAAGCCGAAAGCGAATCGAGGCGGTGCAAAAGGTCGTTGCGCTGCGTGATGTCCTGCGGCTGCCGCTCCCCCGGCGGCTGCAAGGCAGCAATCCGGAAGTCGGGATTGGCCGGATTGCCGATGACCTGAAACCGGTCGTAGCGGCCGCCGAGCAGGCCCGGGGTCTGGCCGGGGAGCTGGACGACGTTGTAGATCGTGTAAGGCAGGGCGACGTAGGGGAGCACGTGCGCCCGCGGGCCAAGGGCGTAGCTGACCGATGAGCCGAGGGTCGGATACGAGCGGGCCTCGTCGGCCAGCAGCTCGAGGTCGCCGCCGGCGGGCGTGCGGCCGGTCAGCACTTCGGCCGCCGCGGCGTTGTGGTTCCGCATTGGATGGTGCAGGGAGCGGACCAGGGCCAGGCGGTTCATGATCGCGGCGGTCTTGGGCAGATGCTCGCCGACGATGGTGCCAGGGACGGCCGTGGAGATCGTTTGATATTCGCCGCGAACGCCGGCGGGCGCATTTGGCTTGGGGTCAAAGGTTTCGAGCTGGCTGGGGCCGCCGTAAAAGAAGACGAGGATGCAGGAGCGGATGGGGGACTTCGTCGCGGGCAGGCCACCAGCGGCGTCGACCTGCGGCGGCAGCGACGCCGAGAGCCAGCCGAGTCCCGCAATGCCGAGCCAGCGGCGGCGGCTCCACGGCCGGGGAGAATGGGATGCGCTGCGGCTCATGATGAATCCTCAGGATTCCTGAGTCTAGCGACACCAGTGCCGAATGATCAATGTAAATTGCAAGATGTCGCCAGGCGGATTGAGCCGCTCGCGCGTCTAGAGGCTGATCTTCTCGCCGTCGCCGTTGGGGCAGCCGATCGACAGAACTTCCAGCAGGCAATTGACGTCCACGGGCTTGATGAAGTGGTGATCGAAGCCGGCTTCGCTCGAGCGGCGCTGGTCCTCGTCGCGGCCGTAGCCACTGAGTGCCACGAACAGGGCGCTCTGCACCGAGGGCTCCTGCCGCAGCCGCCTGGCCACGTGATATCCGTCGAGTCCTGGCAGACCCAGATCGAGGATCAAGGCCTGCGGCCGGAACGCCAGCGCGGCTTCGATGGCCCCCGGACCGTCGTAAGCGATTTTTGTATTGTGGCCGCTGAGCCGCAGCAGCCAGCCCAGGCTGTCGGCCGCGTCCACGTTGTCGTCCACCACCAGCACGCGCAGCGCTTCGCGCGTCAATTCCACCTGGCTGGGGGGTTCTTCCCCGGGCTCGGGGGAGGCGGCAAATGCGACCGCCGGCAATCGCACCGTGAATTCGCTGCCACAGCCTGGTCCGCCGCTGCGGGCCTCGACGCGGCCGCCGTGCATTTCGACCAGGCGCTGCACGATCGTCAGCCCAATTCCCAGCCCCCCCTGCGAACGGTCGAGCGACTGCTCCACCTGGGTGAACAGCTCGAAGATCCGCTCGAGCATCTCGGGGGGAATGCCGATGCCCGTATCGCGAACGCGAAATATGGCCTGGTCGGCCTCGCGCGTGGTGGAGAGCCAGATCGTGCCGCCGCGAGGCGTGAATTTGGCCGCATTGTTGAGCAGGTTGGCCAGCACCTGGGCGAGGCGGGCGTGGTCGGCATTGACCAGCAGCGGCGCCTCGGGCAACTGAACGTTGAGCTGGTGGGACAGGGCCTCCAGGTGCGGGCGGCTGGTCTCCAGGGCCGTGGCAATCACGGTCTGAACGTCGAGGGTCTCCATCTTCATTTCGATCTTCCCGCGGGTGATGCGCGACACATCGAGCAAATCATCCACCAGCCGCGCCAGATGAGTCACCTGGCGGTCGATCACGTCATGGGCCCGCTGGGCGTCATGACCAACTTCCTTGAAACGACGCAACACGGCCACGGCGCTGCGGATGGGGGCCAGCGGATTGCGCAGCTCGTGGGCCAGCATGGAGAGGAACTCATCCTTCTGCCGGTCCGCGTGCTCGAGGTCCCGGTAAAGACGCGCGTTCTCCAGGGCAATTGCCGCCCGCGAGGCCAAGGCCTCCGCCATCGTCCGATCGGCCTCGCTGAAGGAGCGACCCGACGGGACGCGGGACAGAATAAGTGCCGCCAGCGTTTGCCCGCGGGCCTGGAGCGGGACCACCATTTGCCGCGGGTCCGGCGGATGGGTGGCGGCCGGCGCGTGAGGCAGAAACTCCTCGGCGCCCGTGGCCAGTGCGCGCTGAATGGCAGCCTGCAGATCGCCGGGAAGGCCGTCGAGCCCGGCGACGGACTCCAGCAGCGTTTCCCCCCCTTCGAATCGCGCCTGCACGACGGCATTTTTGCCATCGTGCGGGTCGGGCGGGACGATCATCGCCATATCGGCCAGCGTGGGGACGGAAAGCTTGACGACGCCGCAGGCCGTGAGCTGGAAATCGAGCGACTGACCCAGGACGACGCCGGCCCGGCTGAGAAAGCTGAGACGACAGTTGGCTTCTTCGGCTGCGGTGCGCCGCATGCGTTCCTCCGCCAGGGCGATTTGTTCCGCGGCCCGCCGCTTGACCTGTTCCTGTAGCCGGAACAGATCGACAAACACCTTGACTTTCGCGCGGAGGACGTCGGGCACCACGGGGGCCAGAATGTAATCGACCGCCCCGCGGGCATAGCCCTCCGTGGCCCGCATCTCATCGGCAAACGAGGTGATGAAAATGATCGGCGTGTGGGCGGACCGCTTGCGCTGCCGGATCAGGGCGGCGGTCTCGAAACCGTCCAGGTCGGGCATGTTGACGTCCAGCAGGATGACGGCGAAATCATGCTGCAAGACCTGCTTGAGGGCCTCGGACCCGGAGCGAGCCGTCACGAGCTCCTGCCCCAGCTCCTCGAGGATGACCTGATACACCACGAGCTTCTCGGGGAGGTCATCCACGATGAGGATGCGTGTCTGGTCGCTGCTGGACATGCGCAATATCTCCGGCACCGGAGACTCCTAGGGGTGCAGCCAGGCTCGCAACACGGCCAACATCTGCTCGCAATCCACCGGCTTGGAAAGGTAATCCCAGGCGCCGGCTTCGATGCATTTTTCCCGATCCCCCTTCATGGCCTTGGCGGTCACCGCCACGATGGGAAGGTCTTTGAGCCTGGTCAGGCTGCGGATCTCGCGCATTGTTTCCATACCGTCCATCTCCGGCATCATGATGTCCATGAGCACGATCTCGATGTCTGGCTGCGACTGGAGGATGCGAATGGCGTCCCGCCCGTTGTCGGCGGGGACCACCACCATGTCGTGCTCTTCCAGCACGGCCGAGATGGCGAAGATATTGCGCATATCGTCGTCAACCACCAGCACCTTCCTGCCCGCCAGCACGCGATCGGACTGATGCAAGTCGAATATCGCCTGACGCTTGTCCGCAGGCAAGCTGGCGACATTGACGTGGGCGTGCAACGCCACGTAGTCCAGCAGGCGGTCGAGCGAGTGCGCCTGGCGCAGCGTGCAGGTTTCCTCCAGGCGGTGCCACTGCGGGCGATCGACTTCCTGCTGGCCGTAGATGATCACCGGCAATCGGCTGGGCAGCTTCTCAGCGCTGGCGGCGCGGACGTACAACTCGTCCTCGAGGCCCGTGACTCCTGGCCCGGTCACCACGCAGTCCACGGGCGAATCGCTGAGCAGGCGGCTGGCTGCCGAAGCGTCCGCCACGGCCGTCAGGTGCATTTCATCCGACTCCAGGTACTTGACGATCCCACTGCGGCATTCCTCGCCAGGCTCCACGACGAGCACGCGCCTGGCCTCCTGGCGGAGGAATTCGCGGAGGAAATCGAGCAGGTCGAGCAGCAGGTCGCGGCTTGGCAGCGGCTTGCCGATGAAGGCCAGCGCCCCCGAGGCAAAGGATCGCTCGCGGGCATCGTCGGTGGAAATGACGCAGACGGGAACGTGACGCGTGGCGACGTCATTCTTGAGCCGCTCCAGCACTCGCCAGCCCTCGATATCGGGCAAGGAAATGTCGAGCGTGATGGCCGCTGGCTTGTATTCATGGGACAGGGCGAGGGCGGAGGCGCCCAGCGACGTGACCAGCCCCTTCAGGCCACGTTCGCGAGCGGCGTCGAGCAGTATCCGGGCAAACGACAAATCGTTTTCGACGATCAGCAGCACGCTGTCGCCCGAGCGAATGTCGTCCCGATCGTCTCCGACTTCGTTCACCAGACGGTAGGTGACCTCATCCGCCGGCGGGATGGATGGCCTTCGCACCACATGGCCGTTGCCGCCGGCTGGAGCGCCGTCCGCGCGGTCTACTAGCGCGGCGGACGCCACTGGCTCGCCGGCGGCAGCGCTGGGAGCGACGCCGGACGTGTCCGCGGCAGGCGATTTGCGCACGCCGCGCGGGGGAGTGAAGGTAGCCGGCACGTAGAAGGTAAAGGTGCTGCCGCGGCCGGGGTGCGAGGCCAGGCGGATTTCGCCCCCCAGCAGGCGGGCCAGCTCGCGGCTGATCGCCAGACCCAGGCCCGTGCCGCCGTACTTGCGGCTGGTGGAGCCGTCAGCCTGCTGGAACGCTTCGAAGATGATCTGCTGTTTGTCGGGAGCGATGCCGATGCCCGTGTCGGCGACCTCGAAGGCCAGCACGGTGCCCGCGCGGTTTAAATCCTCGTTGGCGGTATTCCAGCCGCTCTCGACGGGTTCGACCGTCAGGGTCACCTGTCCCTGGTGGGTGAACTTGAAGGCGTTGGACAGGAGGTTCTTGATAACCTGCTGGAGCCGTTTGGCGTCGGAGAACATCGCCTTGGGCAGATCTGGATCGAAGCAGGTCACAAAGCCGACGTTCTTGGACTCGGCAACGTGGCGGAAGGTGCGCTCGACGAAGCGCTGGACGTCGTCCAGGCGGACGTCGCTGGCATCGACCACGACGGTGCCGGATTCGATCTTGGACAGATCGAGGATGTCGTTGATCAGCATCAACAGGTCGTTGCCCGACGAGTGGATGGTCTTGGCAAACTCCGTCTGCTTGCTCGTGAGATTGCCGTCGCTGTTGCGGCACAACTGGTCGGACAGGATCAGCAGGCTGTTGAGGGGCGTCCGCAGCTCGTGCGACATGTTCGCGAGGAATTCGGACTTGTACTTGCTCGTCAGCGAAAGCTGCTTGGCCTTTTCTTCCAGTTCCTGTCGCGCCTGTTCGACTTCCCGATTTTTGCGCTCCACTTCCTGGTTCTGACTGGCCAGGAGCTGCGCCTTTTCCTGAAGCTGTTCGTTGGTTTTCTCCAGTTCTTCCTGCCGCGTCTGAAGCTGTTGCGCCAGCGACTGCGACTGCTTGAGCAGGTCCTCCGTGCGCATGTTGGCTTCAATCGTGTTGAGCACGATGCCAATCGACTCGGCAAGCTGATCGAGGAACGTCTGGTGGGTCGGATTAAAGCCCTCGAACGACGCCAGCTCGAGCACGCCGCGGACCTGCCCTTCGTAAATCAGCGGCAGCACCAGCACGCTGTGCGGCGGCGAACTGCCCAGACCGGACGAAATGCGGATGTAATCGCTGGGGACGTTGGTCACGAGGATTTTCTGCTTGTCCAGCGCGGCTTGCCCGACCAGCCCCTGGCCGAGCCGGATGCGATCGGATTGGCTTTCGCGCCCTTCCGCCGCATAACTGGCAAGCAGCCGCAGGCCGGTCTCGTCGCTGCTGGTGTCCAGAACGAAAAACTCCGCGTGCAGCGCGGTCACGACCGGGCACAGCTCGGAGAGGATCATCCGCCCGACGTTCGTCAGATCGCGCTGACCCTGGAGCATGCGGCTGAACTTGGCCAGGTTCGTTTTGAGCCAGTCCTGCTCCGTGTTTTTCTGCGTCGTGTCGCGCAGGTTGCGGATCATCTCGTTGATCGTGTCTTTCAGCGCGGCCACTTCCCCTTGCGCGACGACCGTGATCGACCGCGTCAGGTCGCCTTTGGTCACGGCGGTTGCCACCTCGGCAATGGCCCGCACCTGCGTCGTCAAATTGGCGGCAAGCTGGTTCACGTTCTCGGTCAGCGCCTTCCACGTTCCCGCAGCGCCGGGCACCTTGGCCTGCCCGCCGAGTTGCCCCTCGACCCCCACCTCGCGGGCAACCGTCGTCACCTGGTCGGCGAACGTCGCCAGAGTGTCGGTCATCTCGTTGATCGTTTCGGCCAGTTCGGCAATTTCTCCCTTGGCCTCGACCGTCAGTTTGCGCTTCAGATCCCCCTGGGCCACGGCGGTCACCACCTTGGCAATGCCGCGGACCTGGTCGGTCAGGTTGGCGGCCATCATGTTCACGCTGTCGGTGAGATCCTTCCAGGTGCCGGATACCCCTTCCACTTTGGCCTGTCCGCCGAGCTTCCCTTCGGTGCCGACTTCGCGAGCTACGCGGGTCACTTCGGATGCAAACGAGCGGAGCTGATCGACCATCGTGTTGACGGTGTTCTTCAGCTCGAGGATTTCTCCCTTCACGTCGACCGTAATCTTCCGCGACAGGTCGCCTGCCTGCACCGCCTTGGTCACGTCGGCAATGTTGCGCACCTGGCCGGTGAGGTTGCTGGCCATAAAGTTGACGCTGTCCGTCAGGTCCTTCCACGTGCCAGCGACTCCTTGGACGTCGGCCTGGCCGCCGAGTTTTCCCTCGGTGCCCACTTCGCGGGCCACGCGGGTCACTTCGCTGGCGAACGAGCGAAGCTGATCGACCATCGTGTTGACCGTGTTTTTCAGCTCCAGGATTTCTCCTTTCACATCGACGGTGATCTTGCGCGACAGGTCGCCTGCCTGAATGGCCTTCGTCACGTCGGCAATGTTGCGCACCTGGCCGGTGAGGTTGCTGGCCATGAAGTTCACGCTGTCTGTCAGGTCCTTCCAGGTACCGGCGACGCCCGGCACGTCGGCCTGACCGCCGAGTTTTCCTTCGGTGCCGACTTCGCGAGCTACACGGGTCACCTCGGACGCGAACGAGCGGAGCTGATCGACCATCGTATTGACGGTGTTTTTCAGCTCGAGGATTTCCCCTTTCACGTCCACCGTGATCTTCCGCGACAGGTCGCCCGCCTGCACCGCCTTGGTCACGTCGGCAATGTTGCGCACTTGAGCTGTGAGATTGCCGGCCATGAAGTTCACGCTGTCGGTCAAATCCTGCCAGGTGCCGGCCACGCCTTGGACGTCGGCCTGACCGCCGAGTTTTCCCTCGGTGCCCACTTCGCGGGCCACGCGGGTCACTTCGCTGGCGAACGAGCGAAGCTGATCGACCATCGTATTGATCGTGTTCTTCAGCTCCAGAATCTCCCCTTTCACATCGACCGTGATCTTGCGCGACAGGTCGCCGGCCTGAATGGCCTTTGTCACGTCGGCGATATTGCGGACCTGGCCAGTGAGGTTGCTGGCCATGAAGTTCACGCTGTCGGTCAGATCCTTCCAAGTGCCGGCGACGCCCGGCACGTCGGCCTGACCGCCAAGCTTCCCTTCGGTGCCGACTTCACGGGCCACGCGCGTCACTTCGGATGCGAACGAGCGGAGCTGATCGACCATCGTATTGACGGTGTTCTTCAGCTCCAGAATCTCCCCTTTCACGTCGACCGTGATCTTCCGCGACAGGTCGCCCGCCTGCACCGCCTTGGTCACGTCGGCGATGTTTCGCACCTGGCCAGTGAGGTTACCGGCCATGCTGTTGACGCTGTCGGTGAGGTCCTTCCAGGTGCCCGCCACCCCTTGCACGTCGGCCTGACCGCCGAGCTTCCCTTCCGTCCCTACTTCACGGGCCACGCGGGTCACTTCGCTGGCAAACGAGCTGAGCTGATCGACCATCGTATTGATCGTGTTTTTCAGCTCCAGAATCTCCCCTTTCACGTCGACCGTGATCTTCCGCGACAGGTCGCCGGCTTGAATGGCCTTTGTGACATCGGCAATGTTTCGGACTTGTGCCGTCAGGTTGCCGGCCATGAAGTTCACACTGTCAGTGAGATTTTTCCAAGTGCCGGCCACCCCTTGGACGTCGGCCTGGCCGCCCAGTTTCCCTTCGGTGCCGACTTCACGTGCCACGCGAGTCACTTCCGCGGCAAACGAGCTGAGCTGATCGACCATCGTGTTGATCGTGTTCTTCAGCTCCAGAATTTCCCCTTTCACATCGACCGTGATCTTCCGCGACAGGTCGCCTGCCTGAATGGCCTTGGTCACGTCGGCGATGTTGCGGACCTGTGCCGTCAGGTTGCCGGCCATGAAGTTCACGCTGTCGGTGAGGTCCTTCCAAGTGCCGGCGATCCCTGGCACCTCGGCCTGGCCGCCGAGCTTTCCTTCGGTTCCGACTTCGCGGGCCACACGGGTTACTTCCGAGGCAAACGAGCTGAGCTGATCGACCATCGTGTTGATCGTGTTTTTCAGCTCGAGAATCTCCCCCTTCACGTCGACCGTGATCTTCCGCGACAGGTCGCCGTTGGCCACGGCCGTGGTCACTGCCGCGATGTTGCGAACCTGGGCGGTGAGGTTGCCCGCCATGCTGTTGACGCTGTCGGTGAGGTCTTTCCAGGTGCCAGAGACCCCTTCCACGCGCGCCTGGCCCCCCAGCGAGCCTTCGGTCCCCACTTCGCGGGCCACGCGGGTTACTTCGCTGGCGAACGAGCGAAGTTGATCGACCATCGTATTGATCGTGTTTTTCAGGACGAGGATTTCCCCCTTCACGTCCACCGTGATCTTTTTGGACAAGTCGCCGCTGGCCACGGCGACGATAACCGCATCGATCGTTCGCACCTGATCGGTGATGTTGCTGGCCATGCTGTTGACACTGTCGGTCAGGTCCTTCCAGGTGCCGGCGACCCCTTTCACTTGGGCCTGGCCGCCGAGTTTCCCTTCGGTACCCACTTCGCGAGCCACGCGGGTTACTTCGCTGGCGAACGAGCCGAGCTGGTCCACCATCTTGTTGATGGTGCGGGCCGTGAGCAGGAATTCCCCTTGCAGGGGACGTCCGTCAAGCTCCAGATCCACCTTTTGCGACAGGTCACCCTGGGCCACGGCGCCGATCACACGGGCCGTTTCGCTGGTGGGATGGACCAGATCGTCGATCAGCTCGTTGACCGATTCCACCGATTCGCGCCACATCCCATCGACGTCTCCCAGCGCCAGC
>DASRJP010000276.1:0-19686 GCA_035649415.1 Pirellulaceae bacterium
GATGCTTCCTGATTGCAGCCGAACGAGAAGAGAGTCGTAGATGGGCTCCGCCGAGGGCCTCATCGTACCACAGCGAAGAATTTGGAAAAGTTTCCACAGCGGCGTGGGCACTGAGCGGGCGTGAAACTTCGGCATTCGTGCGATGCAATGTCGGTGATAGCACCGCGATCGCCAGCGAATTGCGGCCAACGGCCGAAGCGTGTCGACGAGGGACGACGCGCCTTGGGCAGGCTTCCCGGGTCATCGATCGGCTGAGGGATTTAGGCGGGCGGGGAGTGGGCAACGAAGCGACCTTTTTTGAACTGCCTTTCAGCGGTTGTCATCGGCCGCGTCACTTCCCAACCCGGCCAGCGCAAGAAATTACGAGATTAACGCAGGCATGCGACAAATTGGCGTGTCGCTGCGACATTATGACAAGATAATTACCGGCGGTGGGCCGCGGGCAGTCTCTTTTTCCATCCTCTCTCAACCTCAGATGTCGGCAGAGCCAGAAAAAGCAGGACGCCCTTGGGGCGCCAGGTGTGGGGCAACGTCAAGCTGGTCGTCAACGCGAAAACCGGGGGCCAACTGGCGGCAGAGATGACAGAACACCTGCCGCAAGTGAAACGACGGAACCGACCCTCCCAGCGTGATCAGGCGGCTGGCAAGATCGACGGAAATCTGCACTTTTCGACCGCTTCCAGGGGCACGCAGGAAGAAGGATCGTCGAATACTCTGTTCCAGATTCTGCTCCCAATGATGTGCGGGGCTTACCTGACCCACGTCCGATTGCGATCGTCCATTGCGGCTTGCCGTAACTACCAGCGTCGCCATCGTTCACGCTCCACAGATCCGTCCGAAAGGGGGACCGCCACGGCAGGGCAAATCGTGCGCCGATTTTGGCAGCGGCATTGATCGCGTGTGCAGAGAACCCGTGCTACAAAAGCGTTCCCCGCAGGATCACCATCGCGACGGTGAAGTAGATGATCAGGCCGGTGACATCGACCAGCGTGGCAACAAAGGGGGCGGAACTGGTCGCGGGATCGATGCCGAATCGCTTGATGATCAGAGGCAGCATCGAGCCGGAGATGGTTCCCCACAGGACGATGAACACGAGCGAAACGGCCACCGTCAAGCCAACAAGTACCCAGTGCGGACCATAGATATTGGTAAACAGAGTCCACAGGGCGATGCGCGCGAAGCCAATGATGGCCAGGACGATTCCCAGCATCAGCCCCGACAGAATTTCACGTTGCATCACCATCCACCAGTCCTGCAACGTGATCTCGCCGACGGCCATCGCTCGCACAATGAGGGTTGCGGCTTGCGATCCCGAATTCCCCCCGCTCGAAATGATCAGCGGCACAAACAAGGCCAGCACGACTGCTTTCTCGATCTCGCTTTCAAAGGCCCCCATGGCCGACGCGGTCAGCATCTCGCCCAGAAACAAGACAACCAGCCACGTCGCCCGCTTGCGTACGAGTTCCAGCACCGGCGTGGCGACGTACGGCTCGTCGAGTGCCTCCAAACCGCCCAACTTCTGAATTTCGCGGGTAGCCGTCTCCTCGGCCACATCCAGAACATCGTCCACGGTGACAACGCCCAGCAGCACACCCCTGCGATCGATCACCGGGAGCACCGTGCGGTCGTACTTGCGAAACTGCTCGACCGCCACAGCCTCCTCATCCGTCACGTTGAGGGCGATGAATTGTCGATCCATCAATTCGCGCACCCTCTTATCGGGAACCGAGAGCAGGATTTGCCGCATGCGAATGTCGTCAATCAGGTGCTGGTCATCATCCGTGACGTAGACCGCATTGAGGGACTCCCGGTCCTTTCCCACGCGGCGGACATGTTCCAGCACCTGGCTGATCGGCCAATCGTCTCTCACGCCGATGAAATCCGGGTTCATCAACCTGCCGACCGTCCCCGCGCCGTAGGACAACAGTGATCGCGCGATCCGCTGCTGGTCCGGTGTCAGCAGGGTCAGCAACCGCTCGACCTCATCGTGCGGCAATCGTTCCAGTAGGGCGGTTCGGTCGTCAGGCGCCAGTTGATTGAGAATGCCAGCCAGTTCCGGCTCGGGCAGTATCTTGAGCAGCTCTTCCTGCGTGGGATAAGTGAGATAGGCAAATGTGGCCGCCGCCAACTTTGGCTCCAGAACCCGGAACGCCACAAGGCCCTCAGGCAAGCCGAGGTCGCTGACGAGGTCGGCAATGTCGGCGGGCAGCCAGCGATTGAGGACACTCCGCAGCGTGCCCAGGTCCTTTTCCAGGATAAGTTCCCGGATCTCAGGAAGGACAAGTTTTTCGAGTATCGTCATGGTTGACCTGCCAAATGCCCGCTCAAAACGGCCAACATCATCCTCCTGAGCCAATGAGGCAAGGGCATTACCGCTCCCGGTTATGCCCTTGAGCCCGGGGCGGTGGTCTCGCCTGGCGCTATCGTTCGGCTCGTGAACGGTAACCGCTGTGTCGTATACTGATCTCCGATTTTCCTTCGGGTGACTCGATCGCCGCGATGAAGAGCCACGTCCGCAATACGAAAGGTGATGACGATGAAAAATCTCGCGAAGCTTGCCGCGGCTGGGATCATGGCCGCCGCAGCCGGCCTGTCCAGTGCCGCCGATCCGGCCGGCACAAGGATCGTGCTCATCCCCACCAAGCCGGATCACCCGCCGGCGACGCACATGTACGAGTTTGAGTGCCAGCTATTGGCAAAATGCCTGAATCAAACTCCCGGCGTGCAAGCGGTGGTGTCGCCCGATTTGGACTGGCCCGCCGACGCGCGGCTGCTCGAGGACGCCAAGGCGATCGTGTATTACTCACGGCCAGCCGGCGACATCCTGCTCAATCCAGCGCGCCGCGACGATGCGCGCAAGCTGCTCAAGTCCGGCGTCGGGCTGGCGTGCATCCACTGGGCGACCGCCGCCGAAAACGAGCACGGCGAGGAATGGCTCCAGACGCTGGGAGGTTGGTTCAATTTTGCACACAGCGGTCTGGCCGTGGAAAAACAAAAGCTCGTGCAGTCCGCGAAAGACCATCCGGTTTGCCGCGGCTGGGGGGAATACGATCTGCGCGACGAGTTTTACTTGAACCTCAAATTCCACGAGCGTGCGCAGCCGATCTTGAAAGTCACGGTCGCCGGCAAAGAGCAAACCGTCGCCTGGGCACTGGAGCGCGAGAATTCGGCCGACGGCCGCAGCTTCGGCTGCACGCTCGGCCATTTTCACGACAACTTCAAAATCGCGGATTTCCGCCGCATGCTGGTCAACGGCATTCTCTGGACGGCGCGCGTCGATGTGCCGAAAGAGGGCGCGCCGGTGGAGGTCAATGAGGAAGACCTGAAGCTGCCGTGATCGGCCGCGCTTGCCGAGTGAGTGCGACGAACCTACCGCATCGCCATCTCGCCAGGCGAAGCCGTGACCTGGTCCCTCTCCTGCCACCAGCGGCGGGCTTCATCGCGCGTCCAGAATCCGGATGATTCGCAGTCCTCGAGGGCCGCGGCCAATTCGGAAGCGGACTGATAGCGGTCCAGCGGGTTCTTGGCCAGGCAGCGCATCATCACCGACTCCAGATCCAGCGGCAAATCGTCGCGCCACTTGGAGGGCGGGGGCACCGGCTCGTGAGCGTGGGCGATCAGGACGCGGATCGGCTTTTCGTCTTCAAACGGCGGCCGGCCGCAGGTCAGGAAGTAGAGGATCGCGCCCATCGAGTAGATGTCGCTGCGGGCGTCTGGTTCGCGGTCACCGGTCGCCTGCTCCGGAGACATGTACAGCGGCGAGCCGGTGATCGTGCCGTCGGCCGTCAGGCTGGCGGAGCCCAGATTGGTCAGCGGTTTGGCCAGGCCGAAATCAAGCAGCTTGGCCACGTCGTAAAAACCACCGCGCACGGCCGCAAACAGATTCGCCGGCTTGAGGTCGCGGTGCACCAGACCCACGTCGTGCGCTTCCTGGAGAGCGTCGCAGGCCTGCTTCACAAGATGAATGGCCCGCGACGGAGGCATCGGGCCGAACCGCCGCACGATCTCGCCGAGGTTCATTCCCGGCAGGTATTCCATGACATAGTAAAACGTGCCGTCGTCCGCGCGGCCGTAGTCGAAAATATCGATCGTGTTCCAGTGCGAGAGCCGTGCGGTAGCCTGCACCTCGCGCTCGAAGCGGGCCAGCACTTTGGGGTCGCCGGCCTTCTCGGGGCGGATCAGCTTGATCGCGCAGGGCCGCTTCATGAGCTGGTGTTCGGCCAAATAGACCTCGCCCATGCCGCCGGACCCCAAGAGCTGCTTGAGCTTGTACTGCCCGAGTTGGCGAGCTTCGAAGGCCTGCGACTGCAAGTGATTGATGATGTAGACGCCCCACGTCGCGCCGACTCCGGTGAGCGACAGCATCAGCATCATCTCGACCAGCACGTGCGCTTCCCTGGCCAGCAGCGCTTCGAGGACGCGCGGATACATGACGGCGGTGATCGCCACGGTGACCAGCGGCGCGGCAGCGATCACGGCGATGACCACGGCGGCCCGGCGCCAGTCGTTGGGAATGAACAGCGCATAGGTGAACGCCAGCAGCAGCCACACGCCCGACAGTTCCGGATGCGGCCCCCGATCGAGCACCGAAATCACCGTCTTGGCATGCTGCAGGAGCATGAAAAATAAAAGCGGCACGCCAAAGGTGATCAACTCCACCGCCCGCAACTGGAGGGTCGTCATGCGGCATTTGGAGCAGAGCGAAAAGCCGACGGCGCCGACCACGAGCGTGACCGCAATGTGGGCCACGAGCGTGACGACTTCCAGCGTCGAGCTGGGATCGATGACGAAAATCCGCCATAGCAGATAGCTGGCGAAGCCGCCGAACATGAGCAGCGCGGCCGATCGCAGCCGTGAACGCAGTAGGTCCTGGACTTCACCCGAGAGCTGCGTCCCCGACCCTTCCACCAGGTGCACGCGGCACGGTCCGGGAACAAACGGCGCCGTTTGTTCCGGATCGGAGGGGGCGTCCAGCGTGATTTCCGTCGGCCCCAGATGCTGGCTCGGGGAGCGTGGTGTCAAGGGATCGGCCTTGGAGGGGGTTCGGCGATCCGGGCTGGGTCTCGTACGTGCTCTCATCATAGCCGGTTCGCCTCGTCCCGTCGAATCTTGCCCTGGACCCATCGCTGCGCTTGCTTCAGGTGAGACGGAGGCACTGTAAGGTTTGTTTCATCACGGACTTGTAACTTTGAACCCAAAGTTGCTTGCTGCGGGACGCTGGCGACCGGCGACCAATGCCCAAAGTGCTTATTCCGCCGCGACTTGGAAATGTCCTGTACACCGCTGAGGTTTAAGCGTGCTGGTTGCGGCTCTCTCCGCTTATGCGATACCATGCGAGGCTCTCGCGTGTTTCGCAGAAGGACCGCTTATGGCCAGGCCCACCGACGTTCGCATTCTGGACATTTCGACCGATCAGGAACTCATCAAATACCGCTCACCGATCAAGTTCGGCGGCCGGGTTGTGGTCGATGCTGTCATCCTCAACGTCCAGCTCGACGTCGAAACTCGCGACGGCCGGCGTGGCCGCGGCATCGGCTCGATGCCCATGGGTAATGTCTGGGCCTGGCCCACTAGCCGGCTCACGACCGAGCAGACACAGAACGCGATGCTCCAGTTCGCGGAAAGACTCGAGAAGGCCGTGCGGTCGTATCAGGGATGCGGCCATCCCCTGGACATCACCCACGACTGGGAGCCGATTTATCGGACGATCGCCGCCGAGGTGGCTGGCGAGCTCAAGCTCGGCGAGGCGATGCCGGTCCTGGCGCAGCTTGTGGCCGCCAGTCCCTTCGAGGCGGCAATCCACGACGCGCAAGGCAAAACATTAGGCAAAAATTCGTATAACCTGCTTGGCCCTGAGTTCGTCGAACACGACCTGGCCACCTGGCTGACGCCGGAATTCTCCGGCGAGTACCTGGACAAATACACGCTCCGCCAGCCCAAGAGCAAAATGCCGCTGTACCACCTGGTCGGCGCGCTGGATCCCTTGACCGATGACGACATCCCGATGCGGCTGAACGACGGATTGCCGGAGACACTGGGAGAGTGGATCACGTTCGACGGCCTGACCCACCTGAAGATCAAGCTCAACGGGGACGACCTGGGGTGGGACGTAGACCGCGTCGTGGCAGTCAATCGCGTGGCCGAGGAGACGCAGTCCAGAATGGGAGTGCCGACGTGGTACTACTCGCTCGACTTCAACGAGAAGTGCCAGGACGTTGAGTACCTGCTCGAGTTCCTGCGGCGAACGCAGGAGCGTGCGCCGACCGCACTGGCGCGGGTGCAGTATATCGAGCAGCCGACACATCGCGACCTCAAAGCACATCCCGAGAACAAGATGCACAAGGCGGCGGCCATCAAGCCGGTCGTGATCGACGAGTCGCTGGTGGACCTGGAATCGCTCCAATTGGCCCGCGAACAGGGCTACAGCGGCGTGGCCCTGAAAGCGTGCAAGGGACACACCGAGGCGCTGCTGATGGGCGCGGCGGCACAAAAGTACGGCATGTTCCTGTGCGTGCAGGATTTGAGCTGCCCCGGCTATTCGTTCCTGCACTCGGCGAGCATCGCCGCCCGCATCCCCACGATTGCCGCCATCGAAGGGAACAGCCGTCAATACTGCCCGTCGGGGAACAAGACTTGGGGGGAGATTTATCCGCCGATGTTCCACATCAGCGACGGCACGGTCGGCACGGCCGTGCTGACGGGACCGGGGCTGGGGTTTTGAGCGCTGGCGCTCACTTTGGAATTCTTATTAAGCGGGGCGCTCACCACCTTCGCCGCAGCAGGCTGCCCGGAACCAGGTATTTCCGCGCGAAAATGTCCTGAAAGTCCACTCACTTTCGACTATTCTCTGGGGTGAGGGAGCGAGCCAAAGCCTGCCCTGCGGCGGCTCTGGAAAACATCTTGAGTTAAGCAACATGCCCAGTGAGCTTCAAGCGCGGCGGGTCTGGCCCCGGCCGATGCGGCGGCGCGGCAGTGTCCGCTTTCGCGGCCTGCGATCGTGCTGCCTGGCCGTGTGGCTGTGCTGCCTCTGGACCGCGGTCAGCTTCGGCCAGCAGCTCAACCTGAACATCTACCACGTCCACGTGGGACAGGGGGATGCCACGCTCATCGTTTCTCCTTCGGGAAAAACGGTGCTGATCGACGGGGGAAATCGCGGCCGAGGAACGGCCGACGTCGTGCCGCTGCTCCGCAGCCTGGGGATCAGGAGGCTGGACTATGTCGTCGCCACGCATTACGACGCCGACCATATCGGCGGGCTGGACGAAGTCGTGGGCAGCCTCACCAGCATCAGGTTGGCCGCCTACGACCGAGGAGATACCAACCTGGCTAGCCAGACCGGCGAGTATAAGGATTATGTGAGGGCGGTCGGTCGAAAGCGGCGCACGATCCGGCCCGGGACGAAGCTGGCCATCGATCCGAACGTGGAGCTGATGTGCGTGGCCGTCAATGGGAAGGTGCTCGGCCGGCCCGACCCGGAGCTGCCTGATCCCGTCGGCGAGAACGACCAGAGCATCGCGCTCAAGCTGCGCTACGGCCGCTTTGACTATTTCACCGGGGGCGATCTGACCGGCGGCGGCAATAGCGGGCTGAAAGCCACTGCCGATGTGGAATCGGTCGTCGCCGAGGTGGTGGGGGACGTGGACGTGCTCCGCATCAACCATCACGGCAGCAACACCAGCTCGAACAAGAGTTTTCTCACGGCACTCAAGCCCGAAACGGCCATCATTTCCGTCGGCACCGACGGCGTGAACCTGCGTTATCACCATCCCACGCGGCAGGTGCTCAATCGGCTGCACGCGGTGCCGGGCCTGGAGAACGTGTTTCAGACCAGCCGGGGGAACACGTACGGCGGTCTGCGGCAGCGGGACCGGGAACTGATCGAAGTCACCGACCAGACGATTCACCTTTCCACGGACGGCAACACATACACCATCAATGGACATGCTTTCACCGTCGATGAGAGGCAGGAGTAGCCGCCGATGCCCACCAAGCCCAAACCGCCATCCGGGCCAGATCAGCCTGATGAACCTGTGAAACCGGCCGAGCCAGGTCAGCCAGCTGCGCCCGCCCCCGGAGCTGCGCCCGCGCCCGCTCCCGCCGGCGCACAGGCGCCGAACGCGCCTCCGGCGCCGATAGCTCAGCCAGCGCCTGCCGCTGGAGCCACCCCCGCCGCCCAGGCCGCCGCAGCAACCGAGCGCGCCAAAGAGCTGGATCGATACAAACAAGAAATTCGCGACGCGCAGCTCGTCCTTGACTTTGCCATTACGCAGTCGGGCGCCGTGCGGGATGAACCGCTGGCGGTCAGCGAGACGCTGATCGCAGCCATCATGGAGGCGGAGGGACATTTGCTCTTGACCGAGCTGCCACCCGCCGACGCGCGCACGAAATTCGAAGTCGCCTACCGCGACTTGTCGCACCTCGTGGCGCCGGTGACGGCGCAAACGCTGCGGGACACGCTGGATGAATACGGCGGTCGCGGCTGGTACTGGTGGTACTATTTCGGCAAGCCAAAGTACTCGGTGGCAGCCAGCTGGTCGCAGCACTTGTGGTTCATCACCGGCCTGGTGTTCTTGTTCGTGGCATTTTCCGAGACGCTCGATCGGACCATGATCCACATGAACCTCGACGAAGAGACCGCGCTGTGGCTCCAGCGCACGGCTTTACTGAGCCAGGTGCTCAACTCGCTGACCCGGTTCGGGTATGGGGCGCTGGGGGCCTGCGTCTACTTGCTGCGGACGTTGCACGTCTATACGCACCGGCGGGAATTCAACCGCGACCGCATTCCCGAATACCTCAACCGCATCCTGCTGGGACTGGTCAGCGGCGGCACGATCTCCCTGTTCGTCGATTCGCTGACGACCGACAACGGTGCCGTCACGCTCAGCGAGGCGGCACTGGCGTTTCTGGCCGGCTACAGTTCCGATTTCCTGTTCCGGGCCATGGAGCGCATCGTGGAGGCGATTCTGCCCAAAGTCGGCATCGAAACGGTCCGCAAAGCGGCGCCGGTCCCTGTGGCAGCGCCGGTCTCCCTCGACGATCTGCTCGAGCGCTTGTCCCGCGCACAAACGGAGGAAGAAAAGGCGTTGCTTCGCAGCCTGATTGAAAAGGTCAGGGAGCGGATGTAATACGGTGCAGATCCGCACTATACCAAGGGGATCCATGTTGAGAGTTGCTTGCGATTGGCGGACGCTTCCGTGGCTCGCGGCCGCTCTGTTCGCTGGGTGCGTCCTGGCCACGCCAGCCTGCGCCGATCCGCTCCGCGCCGGCGCGGCCACCAGCAACATCACGCCGCCTTTGGGCGGGGACATCGTGGGCGGCTTTCAGCCTTTTCCTTCCACACACATCCACGACGAACTGCACGCCCGCTGCCTGGTGCTCGACGACGGGAAAACGCGGCTGGCGCTGGTCGTCTGCGACCTGCTTGGCATTCATCGGCGGGTCAGCGACGAGGCCCGCAAGCTGATCCAGGAGCGAGTCGGAATCGCACCGGAGCGGGTGCTGATTTCGGCCACCCACACGCACTCGGCCACAAGCGCGCTGGGACAGGATCGGTTTCAGCACGATTCGCCGCTGGACGACTACCAGCGGTTTGTCGGGCGGCGGATTGCCGACGGGGTGCAGCGGGCGGCAAACGATCTGCGGCCGGCCGAGATTGGATTTGGCACTGCCGAAGCCCCCGAGCATGTCTTCAACCGCCGCTGGTTCATGAAGCCGGGCACGGTTCCGGCCAATCCGTTCGGCGAGATCGATCAAGTGAAGATGAACCCGCCCACCGGCAGTCCTGACCTGGTCGATCCTGCCGGACCGACGGACCCGACGATTTCATTCTTGTCGGTGCGCGAGCCGGAGGGCCGGCCGATTGCCCTCTACGCGGCCTACTCGCTGCATTACGTCGGCGGCGTGGGGCCGGGACACGTTTCGGCCGACTATTTTGCCATGTTCTGCTCCCGCCTGGCCCAGCTACTGAAGGCCGAGCACCTGGATCCTCCTTTCGTCGCGATGATGGCCAACGGCACCAGCGGCGACATCAACAACATCAACTTCCGTCAGCCGCGGCCCGGGCAGAAGCCGTACGCTCAGATGCGCCATGTGGCCGATGACGTAGCCCAAAAGGTCCAAACGGCGCTTGCTAAGGTCGAATACCAGCGCGAGGTCAGGCTGGAGTCGCGCTATCGCGAGGCGTCCATTGCCTGGCGCCGTCCGTCACCCGAGCAGCTTGCCTGGGCCAAACAGACGGTCGAAAAGGGAAAGCCGGCGGGCGGCAAGGCGGATTTGCCCTTCATCTATGCCGAGCGGGTCCAGCGGCTCGCAGAGTATCCGGAAACGGCACAAGTGCCGCTACAGGTTTTTCGCATCGGCGACGTCTGCCTGGGATCGATGCCGTGCGAAGTCTTTTGCGAGATTGGTCTGGAATTCAAGAGCAAGAGCCCGCTGAAAAAATCGTTTCTCGTCTCGATTGCTCACGGCTACTATGGCTATTTGCCGACGCCTCGGCAGCATCGCCTGGGGGGATACGAGACGTGGCTGGGGACCAATCGCCTCGAGCCCGAGGCATCGGAGAAGATGCTCGAGAATCTGCTGGAGATGGCGGCAGAGCTGAAGCAGGAAGGGAATTGACTGCCGCGGCGGCCGCTCGCCGGAAAATCATTGCGAGCGCTTTCGCACGCGCAGGACCTGCGCCTTGGCGGCATTTTGCACGTTTTCCGGCAGGTCCGGCATGGTAAGCAGCTGCTCGAGGTCCACCAGCGCCTTCTCGTCGTCCTTCATGGACGAATGGGCCAAGGCCCGGTTGAAGAGCGCGCGGGCTCGCACGGTGCCGCGGGTCGAGCGCGAGGCGAGCAAGGTGTCGTAGATTTCGATGGCCCGCTCGGGGTGCTTGTTCTTGGCGTGCTCGATCGCTTGCAGCAAAAGGCGATCGTCCCGCCCGCCCCCCGTCAGCAAACCGGCCAGCCGGCTGAGAAAACCCATGAGACGCTCCCCGCAAAGATTGCGTCAATTTAGCCCAGGCGACTGCCGCCTGCAAATTCTTGCAGCAATTTAACGAAGAGCGGTGGCTGTAGCCGACCCCGAGCACGGGGTGCCCCGCCCTGCCGCCACGGCCGGGGCTTGTGGCCGGCTCTACGCCGTTTCCAGCCCTGTGAGCGTACCCGTGCTCGAACCGAACTTGTCCGCTTCGATTCCCAGCCGCTGGAGCATGGAGACGTAGAGGTTGCACAGCGGCGGCGGGCTGGCCTGGTCGAAGGCCAGGTGTTGGCCGTGCTTGAAACCGCCGCCCGCCAGCAGCACCGGCAGGTTTTTGGTGGCGTGCGTGGCCGCATTGCCCAGGTTGCTGCTGAAAAAGACCATCGTCCGGTCGAGCAGGTTGTCCTCCTCCTCCTTCGTTTCCTTTAGTTTCGCCAGGAACTCACGGAAGGTATTCAGCTTCTCGATCTCGACTTTCTTGAGCTGCTCGATCTTGCCAGGGTCCTGGCCGTGGTGCGACAGGTCGTGATGGCCCAGCGACACGCCCGCTACCGGCGGCACCAGGCTCGTGCCCAGCAGCATCACGGTGATCAGCCGCGTAGAGTCGGTCTGGAGCGCCAGATGGATGAGATCGAACATCAGCCGCGCGCGGCCGACGAGATCGGCCGGATTGGCGACGTTTTGCGGCGGCTTCGCATCGACCGTGGGCTTGGGCTTTTTTGACCATTCTTCGTTCGTCGCCAGCCGCTGCTCCAGCTCGCGGACGCTGGTGAAATACTCGTCGAGCTTCTCGCGGTCGGCCGTCCCTAAACCTTGCTGGAGGGAGTGGGCCTGGCCGCCGACGGCGTCGAGAATGCTCCGGCCGTCGCGGAGCCGGCGCGCCTGGGCCTCCACTTCGTCGGGACGCCCTTCGAGAAAGAGCCTGGCAAAAACGCTAGACGGAAAAGAATCGGACGGCACGATCGCCCCACTGCGCGTCCAGGAGAGGCTGAAGCCCTCGCACGACAGAGGAAGGCTGGGGAAGCGAGTTTGATTGCCGATGTGGTCCGCCGCAAACTGGTCGAGCGAGATACTGTTGCGAAAGCCGGCCCGCTGCTCGGGATGAGGAGCGGCCGTGAGAAAGCTGTAAATCGAATCGTGCGACGCGCCGACCTCCGGATGCGAGAGACCGGAGATGACCGTGAAGTCGTCGCGAAAATCCTGAACAACTTCCAGGTAGGGGGTCAGATCGTAGTCCTTGCCGGCCTTTTCCGGAAAGAAATGCGGCGGGTGCAGCCCCAGCGGCGTGCAGATGCAGACCATACGACGGGGCACGGACGAGACATTCCCGGCTCTGGCGGTCCGCGGAGCCAAGCCTTGCAGCAGCGGCAGCGCCATGGAAACGCCGGCGGCGCGAAGGAAGGTGCGTCGATCAGACTTCATCGCGAATTCCTTGTTCATGGCTGCGTGTTACGTGTTTTGTGTTTTGATCGGCGAAACACAAAGAACTATTTTTGCTGAAACAGCTTGCTCTGCACGATCTCGTGAACCAACGTCCGCAGACCATAGTCCTTCGGCCGAATCCTTGCAACGATTGCCTCAACTTCCGGCCCATCCGACGATCTCGGCGCGCCGCCCGTGGCGTAGGTCAGGAGCTTCTCGGTCAGCGCCCGGGCGAACTGGTCCTTGTCGTCCAGGAGGAGCGCCTTGAGCTCGTCAATGTTTTGGAACTTGCGGCCATCGGCCAGCACGTCCGAAGGATCGACCGGTTTCCCCTTGTGGTAGGGCATGTGCCTGCCATCGATGACCACGGCTTCTCCGTTGCCGGTGGTGCGGTAGTGATCCCGCCAGCCGCCGATCACGTCAAAGCTCTCCAGGGCAAATCCCGGTGGGTCGATTTTGGCGTGGCAACTGTTGCACGTTTCGAGCTGCCGGTGCCTGGCGAGCTGCTGGCGGATCGTCGTTGCGCCGCGAATATCGGGATCGATGGCTGGTACATCGGCGGGCGGCGGAGGTGGAGGAGTTCCCAGAATGCGGGTGAGCAACCACACTCCCCGCATGACGGGCGACGTCGTGGTGCCGTTGGCCGTCACCTTCAGGACGCTTCCCATCGTCAGCACGCCTCCCCGATGATTCTCGGGCGGCAATTGCACTTTCCGAAACTCCGCGCCTTCCACGCCGGAAATGCCGTAGTGTCTGGCCAGCCGGCCGTTGAGCATGGAAAACTCGGACGCCACGAAGTTCGTGACGCTTAAATCGTTCTTCAATACTTCGGCGAAGAAGAGCTCGGTTTCCTTGACCATCGAGACCTTAAGGAAATCATCAAACTCGGGGTAAAGGATATGACTGGGCTCCGTGAAGTCGATGTCGCGCAGGTTCAGCCACTGGCCGACGAAGTTTTCCACGAATGACGCCGACTTGGGGTGATCGAGCAGGCGCTCCACCTGCTCGCGCAGCACCTCCGGTTGCGAGAGCTTTCTTTGCTCAGCCAGAGCAATTAACTCGTCATCAGGCATCGTGCTCCACAGGAAATACGACAAACGGCTAGCCAGAGCGAACTCGTCGAGCTGGCCCGGCTTCTCATGCAGATAGAGGAATTCCGGCGAGACCAATGCGCCCAGCAGCCCGACGCGGACCGCCTTTTCAAACGACTGCTGTTCCGCCAGCCGGGCATTGACGAGCGCCAGCAGCGGCGCAATGTCGGTGTCAGTCACCGTCCGCCGATACGCACGGCGGGCGAAACTACGAAGAATTTTCTCAGCGTCCGCTGCTGGGTTGTCCGAAACCACCTCGACGCGGTCGCTCTGGTTGTAGATCGGCGCCGGCTTTTGCGTCAGATCGCCAAAGATCCGCCGGTGACTCTCCGGCGGCCACGAGTCGTGCAGCGGACCTTCGACCTCGATCCACTCGACCGCCAGCCCGGGTCCTTCGTAGGAGTCGGCGCCGATCTTATCGACCGCCTGGGCCGAAGCCAGACCATACGGAAGGAGCCGAATGTGGGTGCGGGCTTCCAGCGGATCGACGAATTCAAACACGGTCGGCTTGTCCGCCGGCGCGTCGAAGTAGCCGACCAGGTGGTTCTTGGTCGCCATCAACATCGGCCCCGCATCGACGCGGAAGGTGACCGGCTTGTCCCCGCTCTGGAAGCCGTAGGCCGAGATGCGGAAGCGGAACTTCCCGCGATCGGGCGGATAGGACTGCGAGAGCGTGATTCCTTGCCAGGCGGACGAGCTGAACATCACCAGTCCCTCGTCCAAGTGGCGAAAAACGCGCTCGGTGGTGCTTTTGACGTGCCGCTCTTCTTTGAGGCTATAGCGCTTTTGGACCAGGGGCGGCTGCGGCCGATTGGCGATGGCCACAGCGAGCGCCCGATCGGCCGCCTCCAGGTATCGCTCCATCAAAAACGACGACACGTGCAGCGCATCACCGACGTTGTCAAATCCGCCGGCCGACGAATCGATCGGCAGCAGCTCCTTGAGTTCGATATCGACCGCCAGCAGGTCGCGGATCGTGTTTTCGTACTCGACTCGATTGAGTCGCCGCAGGACTACGCGGCCATAGGCGGCCTGACGCTTGGCCTCTGCGGCCTCTTGGTCAGCGATCCAGTCGATCAATTTTTCAGCGTCTGCCTGCGGCGGACGCGGCTTCGTTTTCGGCGGCATTTCTCCCGCTTTGATTCGCTTCAGGATCGTTAGCCACTGCTTTCGCCCGGCCGCGTCGGAAAAATCCGGCGTCAAACGGTCCAGCGGCAATTTCCCCTTGGGATTCTCGCCGCTGTGACACGCCAGGCAGTGGGCAGTTAGAAACGGGCGCACCTGGTCGTCGTAGGACTTTGCCAGCGGCTCCCGCGAGCCGCTTTCCGCAGCAGGCTCGACTGCCGGGGCGCCAGACGGCAAACAGGCAGAGGCCAGCAGCAACCCGGCCGCACAGCACGTCGGGGCCAGTCGCTGAGAAAAACTGTGGATCGTCATGAGAGCTGGAAATTCGGTCCCTGCTACTGGCAACTGGCGTCGCGCAGACGCACACTACTCAAACACCCGATTGTCGGCTCTTGTGATCGGAGTTGCAAGTCAAAGTGGGTGCCGCCGCAGGATCCAAAGGCACGATGAAAGGCAAGAGATGACGCGAGCACTTCCGCGAGGTTTTGCACTTTCCCGGCGGGCCTGGCTGGTAACCACCGGCTGCCTGCTTTTGGCCCGATGCGAAGCGCGGGGGGCTGAGCCAACGAAAGCGGCCCAGGAAACGCCGGAGCAGGCCCGCCAGCGGCACGAGCGCGTGGCGCAGCGGCGTGAAGCCACGCACGTCATTTGCCATCGCGGCGCTTCGGAATTCGCACATGAAAATACGCTCGAAGCCTATCGCGCCACGTTCGAGCTGGGGGCCGACGGCAATGAAATTGACATCCGGGAAACCAAGGACGGCGTTCTCGTCTGCTTTCATGACGACATGCTCGACCAGCTCCTGGAAGCTTTCGGCGATGTGAGCGACTACACCTGGGAGGATCTTCAGCAGTTTCGCTTCCGCAATCCGGGGCGCTTCCGCGACCAGTGCCGCATACCCACGCTGGACGAGGTCTTCGCACTGCACCGTCAGTACGCGGGCCTGATGCACCTGGACATCAAGCGGCCGAACCTTGACCGCTCGATTGCAAAGTTGCTCGATCGATTCGACTTGTGGGATCACGTGGCGTACTGCAATCTCGACCACGGCGGCAGTCTGCTCAAAGATCCAAGGCTGAAGCTTTGCCGCTACAAAGCCAGTTTGTATTCCGACCGCAGCGAAGTTTTTCCCGAGCCGATTGCGGCGGCGCTTGAAAAACCCGGGGAAGGGTTGATTGTCGATGATCCGCGGGGCGCAATTGTGGCGCTGGGGCGGCAACTCGGTCGCGTTTCCAGCGAGCCAGTCTCGCCGCGGCCAGTCTCCCCAAAGCAAAGCTCCGCGGCGCGGCGCACCGAGGCCGAATTGCTTGCCGTGCTGCGCGACGATCGAGATTGGAGTCAGGTGGCACAAAGTGACGATGAGCGACGCGAGTCGGGCCGCCGGATTCGAGCCCGCGCAGCGGCGGCCGATCAACTGCTGGCGATCGGCGCATCATCCCACTCGGCACTGGCAGCGCTCCAGGAGCGAGTGCGCAATCGCAGCCTGCACAAGGACTGGATGTATCACGGCCTCGACGGGGCGTTTGCCCTGCGCTCGTTGATCCTGCTGCGTGCGCCACAGGCGGCCGAACTGGCTCGCTTTACCCTGTGGCGCGACGATCCAGCGCTCGACCCGGTGGTCAACCCGCAATACGCCAATCCGCGCGCCTGGACCGATTTCCGCGTCAAGATGGTCGTTTTTCCCGCGCTGGCCGCCTGCCCCGGCGCGGCGACGGAGAAACTGTGTCGCGATTACCTGGCGCTCGATAACGATGCGGCCCGCAAGCTAGGCCCGCCGCAGTTCGAGGCGGCGGCCAAAGCGCTGATGACTGTTAGTCTCAAGACGGAGACCGCCCTGGAGCTGCTGCGGCATCGCCTGCAAGTGGTGCGGGGCCGAGCGATCCTCGAATGCCTCAGCCATGGCAGCGGGGCCTGGGCCCGTGCCGCCCTCGAACAGGAAGCCAGACATGCGCTGGCGTACCTCGAACGTCCTTAGAAGCGGCCGGGTTTTGATGGACATTGCGCCCGCAGTGGCTTACGATGCCCGACATTGCACGTGCCGGGCAGGCTATTCGGACTGCTGTCCCATCTTACAAATGGCACGAACGATTCGTGCCGAGGCATTTTGCTGAGGGGGTGTCTCATGAAGATTGTTTTCCAGTTGCGATGGTTGTTGGCGCTCGTTGCGTTTGGTATGGCGGTAGAGCGAGTCGCAAATGCGGCCGACGTCGGCGTGAGGATTCGCTTCGGGCTGACCGACGACGAGCCGACCAATTGGGACAGCACAGTGACGGTCAAACCGGGCCGGGTCGCGCTGATCAGCGGCTGGCGCTTCGAGCAAGGGGATAAGGCCAACGGCGTCGAAGGCTGGACTGCTTCCACGCGACCGCAGGCCGTCACCGGCCGGACCAACGCCCAGAAGGGAAAGGCCAAGGCCAAAGCGGCGGAGAACAAGGGAGGTGAAACGAAAGCGAAAGCCAAGGCCAAGAACCAGGCTAAGGCGAAGGCCAAAGCTGCCGCGGGGGGACAACTGGCGGACAACGGCGCGCTCGTCACACTGACGGACGTGACCGAAGAGTCCGTCGTCACGGTCAAAACTCCGCAAGGCGAGCTGCAGTTCGCACTGTCGGAAATTCCCTACGGCAAATACGCAGCGCGGCTCGACGGAGCGGTGGAGATCGAGCGCATTGCCGCGGCCCGCACGCTGACGGTGGACGACCAGACCGACGACGATTATCCCAGTGCAGCGATTGCCAACGACGGGACAGCCTACGTGGCCTACACCAGCTACACGCCGGGAATCGACCGCCACGAGCGGTCGCGGAACTGGCAAGCGGAGCCGGGCGATCTGTCCTTTCTATCCAAGGCGCCGGGTGCCGACCAGTTACTGCTGCGAGTGGTGACGGAGGGCAAGTCGGGGGAGCCGATTGCCGTGACGGAAAAGGGGGCGGACATCTACAAAAGCGGGCTGACTGTCGCGGGGGACGGCACGCTGTGGATCTTCTGGTCGCAAAACAAGAACTATCAGCCGTACCCCAAGAACCCGCAGGCTGATTTCGATATCTGGACGCGACCGTACAATCACGGCAAGCTCGGCGAACCGCTGAAGCTTTCACAGTCTGGAGAAAACGACGTCTGGCCGGTTGCCACGACCGACTCTGCCGGAAGGGTGTGGGTCGCCTGGCAAGGGGCGCGGAAAGGGATCTTCAAGATTCTCGCCCGGCATCAGGACGAGAGCGGCTGGACGAAGGAAGAAGTGGTCAGCACGCAGACCCGAAGTTGCTGGGCGCCGGCGATTGCCGCCACGAGTGCCGGCGGCGGCCGCGTCGCCATCGCGTGGGACACCTACGAAAAGGGAGACTACGATATCTGCCTGCGCGAGTATAACACCGATGGCAAAGTCAGCGCGGTCCACCCCGTGACGACGACGCCCGACTACGAAGCCCGCCCCGCGCTGACGTACGACCATTCCGGTTCGCTGTGGGTCGCCTGGGAGCAGAGCGGACCGACGTGGGGCAAAGATTGGGGCGCTCTCGTGCAGCGCAAAGGAATCGGCCTCTATAAAGACCGGCAGATCGGCATTGCCGTGCTGCAAGACGGAAAATGGATGGAGCCGGCCGAGTTGGTGGTGCAGGCCCTTCCCGGTGCTCAGCCGCGGCGGCGGATCAACAACCAACGCGTACCAGCGATCGAACCCGGAGCCGAAACGCGCGCTGTAGCCCAAGAAGCGGAAGTCGCCAGGAACCTGCCGCACAACAACGTCGCGCGGCTGGTCTGCGACACCGGCGGCCGCGTCTGGCTGCTGGCCCGCTGCCGGCACAACGATTTTCGTTCGCAGATTGGCTCGCTCTGGCTGACACATGCCGCGTATTACGACGGAGAGAAATGGGTTGGGCCGATCCTCGTGCCGCATTCGGACAATTTGCTGTACAACTCGCCGGCCGCCGTGCCGCTGCCAGAAGGGGGATTGCTGGTGGCCCATTCCAGCGACCATCGCCAGGACCGGCACATCCAGCGCCGCGGGGCCAACGCGCTGGGGATTTTGGATGGCCAGGATCCGTTCGATAACGACCTCTATATCAGCCGCCTGGAACTGCCGAGCAAGGCGAGCGAAACGCAACTAGTCGCTGCCAAGGTGCTCCCCGATTCCAAGGCCGCACCGGCCGAAGCCACGGTCAAGGAGCGGGCGGAAATTGAGCGGATTCGCGGCTACCGCGCGACGCTCGGCGACAAAGAATTGCGGATCGTCCGCGGCGAGTTCCATCGCCACACGGAGATCAGCGGCGACGGTGGCAACGACGGGCCGCTGGAGGACATGTGGCGCTACGCCATCGACGTGGCGGCGATGGACTGGCTCGGCTGCGGCGACCACGACAACGGCGGCCACCGCGAATATCCCTGGTGGCTGACGCAGAAGACGACCGACGCCTTCCATCTGCCGGGCGTCTTCGAGCCGCCGTTTACCCACGAGCGGAGCGTCCGCTATCCCGAGGGGCATCGCAACGTCGTCTTCACGCAGCGCGGCATTCGCACGCTGCCGCGGCTGCCGATCACCGACCGCAGCGTCGAAATGCACGCCCCCGATACGCAGATGCTCTACAAGTACCTGAAGCTGTTTGACGGCGTGTGCGCCGTCCACACCAGCGCCACCAGCATGGGGACCGACTGGCGCGACAGCGATCCGCTGGTCGAGCCGGTGGTGGAAATCTATCAAGGGGCCCGCCAGAACTACGAGCGGCCCGGCGCGCCGCGCTCGCCGACGGAGAGCGACGCCATAGGCGGCTGGGAGCCCAAGGGATTCGTCAATTTGGCCTTGCTCAAGGGGATCAAGTTCTCGTTCCAGTCCAGCAGCGACCACGGCTCGACGCACATCAGTTACGCCCTGGTCTATGCCGAGAACAACTCGCGCGAGGCGATCCTGAAGGCGATGAAGCAGCGGCACACGTACGCCGCCACGGACAACATCATTGCCGACTATCGCTGCCGCGTGGGGGGCCGCGAGTACATGATGGGGGACGAGTTCACGACCAGCGAGCCGCCGACGCTGTCGATCAAGCTTGTCGGCAGTGCGCCATTTGCGAAGGTGACGCTGGTCAAGGACGACGTG
>DASRJP010000277.1:0-12680 GCA_035649415.1 Pirellulaceae bacterium
CCGATGCTCGCCAGCCATTGGAAACCAGTCGCCGCGGGCCCCCAGCGGTGTCTGGCTGGTGTCGGCCGTCCAGTAGGTGAAGGTCTGCGCACTGAACACCCAGTACGGAACAAAGACAGGGGTCATCTTTTCGACGACCGCCTGCTGGGCCAGGTCGCTGGGACGCCAGAAGCTGCTGGGGAGCCACTTTTGCAGGATGACGTAGGCGTCGCGCTGGTCGATCTTCATTGGCACGACCCGCTCCGGTGCGAGAACCTTGACGTCCTTGACTTCCGTCAGCTTCTCGCCTCCGCAAAACGGGCACCGCAGCGTCTGGGCCGAAGCGTCGTAGCTCATCCCCGCGCCGCAGCCGTCGCAGAGGAAATTGTGCGTGGCGACGAACGTGCTCGGCGCTCCCTTTTGGCCTTCGGGCGCTGGCGCCTCCGTGCCGCAGTTAGCGCAGAACAAGTCCTCTTCATCAAGGATCGCACCGCAGACAGAGCATTTGTGGAGGGTCGTGAGCATCAATGAATTTGCGACAGGATGAAAATCACGAGCAACACAAGTAGCACGATCCCCAGGACCACTCCCACCACGATCCCGATCCGCTGCCACGAAATGGGCTTGTCACCAGTGACCTTGCCCGTCTGGCCGTTGACCAGAAACCGATAGAGCTTGTCCTTGTACTTGTAGCTCAGCACATACACCGGCAGCACGCACAAGTCCGAGTTCACGTCGCTGAAGTTGGTGCGCACGGCCAGACCGCTGTGCGTGTCGCCGGGCAGGTGTGTCGCCACGTTCGACTGCTCACGGCGATAAAACTCCTCCTGGCACCGCAGCAGCGCCTCGTCGCGGGCAATCGAGTATTGCTCCGACAGCCACCCGGCCAAAAAGTACGGCTCGTAACGTTTCAGCGCCGGCAGGTTGAAGGGCATGATCCGCTCGGCATAAGCCTGCGGCAGTCCCTTGCTGCCGGAAACCAGATAGCCGCTGTAGTAGCGATGATGATTGCCGGCCAGCGGCCACCATTCGGTCTCGCGGACCTGCCGGGTCTTGGTGACCATCTTCCCGTTTTCCATCGTGGTGTAGGTCTCGGTGCGGTACCAGTATTCGCCGATCTGAGCTTGCCAGGAACTTTCCGCGAGCATCGAGAAGGACCAGAACGGCAGGTAGATGCCCTTCATCTTGTCCGCCACGGCGGACATCACCAGGTCGCCGGGCCGATACCAGCTATTGTCCTTCAGCCACTGTTTGAACTTCTCCAGCGCCTGCTCGGGCGTCATCGCAAAGCCGATCACGAACTCCGGCAATTGCCGCCCCGTCATGTCGGGCGAGTATTCGGCGACGTAATTGGAATCGCAGAAGGGACATGTGTAGCTGAGCTGGCTGGGATCGGTGGCGACTTCCGCCCCGCACTGCTGGCAGCGAAAATATTTGTGCTTCTCCTCCTCGATCAGCTCGGCGTCGACGACCTGCGGAGCCTCGAAGCGCGGGTTCGGTGTGCCGCAGGCAGGGCAAAACTTGTCCAGCTGCTCCACCGGCGTGCCGCAGGCCTCGCAGGGAATGCCGTGGGGCGCAGCGGCGTCTTTGTCGACCGCCGATTCGTCAAGGTAGGTGATATCAGTCATGATCAGGGATTCACGAATGCATCCTCGCCACCGGGTCCCCCTCCGCAATGATCGCCGCCTCGGCCGCGGATAATTCTTCCAGCCGAGAGCGTATTTCGTCTTCGGAGGCAAAAGCTTTGGCCAGCCGCACGTACGTGCTGTGGTGCCGGGCTTCTGATTCGAACAGGCTGCCGAAGAACTCGGCCAGCTCGCCATCGGGCAGCTCCCTGGCCAACAGGCCAAACCGTTCGCACGAGCGGGCCTCGATCAAGCCCGCGACGAGCAGCCGATCGACCGCCCGCTGCGGCTCCTGCTTGCGCACCAGGTCGTTGAGCTTGCGGCCATAGCTGCTGGGGGACAGCCGGCGGAAGCGAATGCCGCGGCGGGTCAGAATGTCGAGCACGAGATGGAAGTGAGCCAGCTCCTCCTGGACAATTTCGGTCATGGCTCGGCACAGCTCGACGTTGTCCACATAGGCGAACAGCAGGTTCATGGCGGTGCCGGCCGCCTTCTTTTCGCAGTGGGCGTGATCGATGAGCAGCTCGTCGAGGTGGCCGGCGACCTGCGCCAGCCAGCGGCCGGACGACGCGGATTTCAAACTGAGCATGGATACAGTCTAGCGCCGCGGCAGCAAGGCACAAGCGTGCCCTTCGGCGCAACGCAGCGGCTGGTAGAATCGGAATGGTTCGACCGTGATCCTTTTATCTCTGACCGAAATCGTCAAACACTACGGCCCCGAGCCGGTGCTCGCGGGCGTGACGTTCGACCTCCGCCCCGGCGAGCGGGCCTCGCTCGTCGGACCCAACGGCGCCGGCAAGACCACGCTGCTGAGGATCGCCGCCGGTCTGCTTGACGCCGAACGCGGTACTTGCGAGCTGCACCCCTCCTGCCGGATCGGGTACCTGGAGCAGCAGCCTGAGTTTGAGCCGGGCCAGACCGTGTGGGACGAAGCCAAAAGCGCCCTGGACCAGCTGCTCGGACTGACGCACGAGGCGGAAGAGCTCGGCCATGCGATTGCCGCCGCTTCCGATCCGGCCGAGCGAAATCGCCTCGCGCACCGATTCGAGCGCGTGCAGTACCAGCTCGCTCATCACAACGTTTACAACCTGGACTACAAGATCGAGCGGGTGCTGACGGGCCTTGGCTTTTCCAAGTCAACCTTCCGCCAGGAGGTGGGGACGCTCTCGGGTGGCCAGCAGAACCGCCTCTTGCTGGCCAAGCTCCTGCTGGCCGAGCCCGACCTGATGCTGCTGGACGAGCCGTCGAACCACCTGGACATCGACGCCACCGAGTGGCTGGAGCGGTTTCTCATCGACACCGATCAGGCGATCCTCGTCGTCAGTCACGACCGCTACTTCCTGGACAAAGTGACCAACCGCACGCTCGAGCTTTATTCGGGGACGATCGAGTCGTACCCGGGGAACTTCACCCAGTACAAGCGGCTCAAGTCGGAGCGGCTGGAGGTGCAGCGGCGGACGTACGAGAAGCAGCAGGAAGAGATCGCGCGGATGGAGGACTTCGTCCGCAAGTACCAGTACGGCGAGCGGCATGCCCAGGCGGAGGACCGCCGCAAGAAGCTGGCGCGAATCGAGCGCGTGCCGCCGCCGCGCCAGATCGAAGCGCCGCCGATGGCCTTTCCGCCGGCGTCGCGGACCGGCGACATCGTGCTCCGCGTGACGCGGCTGGCAAAGGGGTTTCCGCTAAACCCTCTCCCTCTGGGAGAGGGTGGTTCCGGGCACCGACGCGAAGCGTTGGTCGGCGAACCGGGTGAGGGCGGCGCGATTGACCACGACGGCCAGCGAGATACTCTCACTCCAGCCGTCTCCCAAAGGGAGAGGGAGGACGGCACACGGACCGTGCCTGCTACGCGGCTGGAACTCTTTGCCAACCTCACCTTCGATGTCCTCCGCGGGGAGAAGTGGGGTATCCTCGGCCCCAACGGCTGCGGCAAGACGACGCTGCTGCGCTGCTTGCTGGCCGACGAAACGCCTGACGAGGGGAGCGTCAGCCTCGGCAGCGGCGTGAAAATCGGCTACTTCGACCAGATGCTCAGCGGTCTGGACCTGGATGCCATCGCCCTGGACGCCGTCCGTCCCGGCCACAAGGAATTCGTGGACCAGCAGCGCCGCGACCTCTTGGCTCGCTTCGGCATCACCGGGGACATGGCCCTGCAAAAAGTCGGCAGTCTCTCCGGGGGCGAGCGAAACCGCGTGGCCCTGGCGCGGCTGGCCGCCCTGGACCCGAGCGCGCTGATCCTCGACGAGCCAACCAACCACCTGGACCTGTGGGCCCGCGGCTCGCTCGAGCAGGCACTCAAGAGTTTTGACGGCAGCGTGATCTTCGTCAGCCACGACCGCTACTTCCTCAACCAGGTGGCCACGAAGCTGCTCATCTTCGAGCCGGCTGCCGGAGGCGTCACCTCCCGCTTCCGCGTGATCGACGGCAATTACGAGACGTACCTGCACTTGATCAAGCAGGGGCTGGCGGCCGATGCCAGGTCGGCGGTCGCCGCCGATGCCTCTCGTAGGACAGGTTTCCAACCTGTCCAGGGCAAGTTGGAAACTGGCCCCACGAGTGACCAGCCCCGGCGCAAGCGAAAATTCCCCTATCGCAAGCTGCCTGACATCGAAGCGGAGATCGCCCGGCGGGAGCACCGCATTGGCGAAATCCACGCCCTGTTTGCCGACGAGACCGTCCATCGCGACGGCCAGCGGGTGAAAGACCTCAAGAGCGAGCTAACCGAGCACGAGTCGGCACTCGCCGGCTTGTACGAGCACTGGGAAGAGGCCAGCGAGCTGAACTGACGGCTGACTCGTGAAATGCTTGCGAACACATCCCAAGCATGAGAAAAATAGATCCCAGCTGGTCGATTTCAGCCGTTCGTCTGACTCGCCAAAGGGGACGCTATGCGTGCTCGCGAAAGGCCATCTCGTTTCTGCCGGCGGTTTTTCTGTGCCCGCCTGATTCTTTGTGGGGTGATCGCGGCCGCCGGCTGGCCAAACGTCGCTGCGGCCCAGCAGGTCCCTGACGAACTCATGCAAGCCTGGAGGCGCAGACAGGAACTGGTCAAGACCGCGCGCTTTCAATTCACGACCGATGTCGAAACTCGTCACGGCGCGGGCGAGGCATTTTCTCATCGACATCCCGATGTTTTCGTATTGGATGGAGAGAAATGGCGCCATGAGACGCAGATGTTTGACGGCGGTGAGATCGTCAGCACGTTTGACGGGCATCAGGGCATGCGCATGTTTGAGCGCATGCAAGGGAGCATTCTTGCCAATCCCGTCAATGACGACATCAGGTACGTCCAACTTCAGCCCATAGTCCAGTGGCTTCGGCCGCTGAATCCGAGCTTTCACGGTGGGGTGAACTTGTCAGACTGCGAGCTCGTTGCGACCGACGAGACCGTGAACGGAAAACCTTGCCTGAAGTTGCGGGCGCCCCCCGAAGCTGGCGGCGAGCTGGTGCTTTTCCTCTTCGTTGATCCCACCAGAGGTTTCGTGGTGCTACGGTTACTGTTGGAACTGAACGGGAGGCGATCGACTCAGATCGACATCACCTACGCCGAGGATCCCACAGTTGGCTGGGTGCCCAGCGTCTGGGAATCGGTTAGGGACAACGAACAGGGAGCCTTGGGCTCCCGGTACTCATCCACCGTCGCTGAGTATGCGATCAACAAGCCGCTCTCGGAGAAGCTCTTTGTCATCGACTTTCCTCCGGGTGCGTTGGTCGTCGATGGGCCGTCGAACTTGACTTACCGTATAGGCAGCGAAGGTGAAAGGCTCCTCATACCCCCTCCAAAACCGCCCGCTAAAAAGAAACCCGCCGTTCCGTACCCCTCGGCCGGCGAATTGAAGAAAAACAAAGCGTGGAACGATCAATTGATGCGCGGAACTCTTTTCTTCGTGATCGGTGCGCTGCTCGTGCTGGGTGTGGCCGCACTATGGCGAGGCCGCCGACGATCCGCCTGACACACCGACCCGCGTCAGGGCGCACGCCGCACCAGCCGCAGCGCGTAACCCCGCCACAGCGTCTGCAGCATCGGTGGTTCCCACTGTTCGCGGCTCATCTCGATCGACGGATCGGAGATCACGGCCGCGCCACTGCGGCTGAATTTGTGCAGAATCACCGAGTGGTTGACTCCGGGCACCCAGCCGAATTCGCGGGTGTAGTCGGTGTCCGCCGAATTGCCTCTATCGAGGCCCACACTGAGGATCAGCGGGCTGCCCGACAACTCGCGAAGCCTGGCCGTACTGCACGCGACCACTTCCACGTCCCACGGCGTGCCGGCCGTCTTCAGCTTGAGGCCCCGATAGAGCCCCTGCCAGCTTGTGCCGCGGCGCGTCAGGCACAGCTCGGCCATCTCCTGCTCCGTCGCTTCAATGCCGTGGGCCGCCAGCAACGTGGCGGCACAGGCCGGCGAGCAGGTGACTTTCGTCGTCTGGAGGCAAATGCCGGTCTTGTCCCAGCGGTTTTCGCATGCCGGCGCGCTCCCCAGTGCGGGATAGACCAGGGCGTATAGCGCGGTCACAAGAAGCGAACTGCTCAGGACGAATTGCCGCACGCGCGAACCGGCAGCACTGCGCCAGGATATCCCCGCCAGCACGGCGGCAAACAGCGGCAGCCAGTTGCCCAGGACAATCAGACTCGAGTAGGGAAGCCAGCGCGCCAGCCGCACGTCGTACCAGGCAATCTCCACGTACAGGCCGAGCGAAGCCACGACGAGCAGGGCCAGCAGATTGAGCGTCCGAGGGGGAAGTGTCCGGGCGGCGTAGCAGGTGGCGAGAAAAAACGCCAGACCGACCGCGGCCATTGCTCCACCGGAAATCAGCAAGTCGCTCATCGTGCAGGAACTCCTTCTCCCGCATCTTCGAGGACGCCTCCAGCGGGACAGGTCGTACGGTTCTTAACCAGCAGCGGACGACAAGGCTTCGCCTCGAGAGACAAAATGTTAAGAAAAAAAGAAGAGCAAGGGAAAAACTGGTGATGATCGGGCAGGCTACCAGCTTTTGGGGGAGATCGTCCAGTTCAACCACAAACTAGAACTGCGGCCGGCGGGTGTGCGGCATATTTTCTCTGGCAGCGGGATTTTCCCAGCCCTCTTGACCTGTTAGCGGCAATGCCTTAACCTATCAACTCATTCTGATGGATTACTCGGCTCTGATCCGACCTAGGAGAGGAAGGACCTGCCGACGTCCCAGAAGCCCACCTGAAAATCCCGCCTTTCCATTCCGGCTGACCGGCCCCCCGCTTGGAGCGGGTTGGCCCCTACCTGTCAGGCCGGAACGAAACTCCCCCTGCTCACGAGGCAGTCATGGCAAACCGACCTGCCAGCACGGGAGTGATCCAGCAAATCCACGCATCTCATAAGTCCGTTGCGCAAGCGAGGGAAACGCCCTCGCTTGCGCGCCGGGCTTGTGAAATTGCCGCGTTTTCGGCCCTGCTTCTGGCTGGCAGCGCCTTTGCCCAAGCGCCGGCCCCGCTCCACGCGCGGATCGACGAGCAGATTGCCCAGGGGCATGCCGGCCCGCTGTCGCCACCTGCTAGCGATGCCGACTTTGTCCGCCGCATCTACCTGGACCTGACGGGGATGGTCCCGACTGCCGGCCAGGTGCGGGCCTTCCTGGCGGACGCGTCGCCGGACAAGCGCGTCAAGCTGATCGACCAGCTCTTGGCCAGTCCATATTACCCGCGGCACATGGCCACGGTGTTCGACGTGATGTGGATGGAGCGGCGGCGCGACCAGCACGTCAAGGACCCGGAGTGGCAGAAGTACCTGCTCGATTCGTTTGCCGCCAACAAGCCGTACGACCAGCTCGTTCGCGAAGTCCTAACGAGCGACGGCAGCGACCCGGCCACGCGGCCGGCGGCAAAGTTCGTCCTCGATCGCGAGGCGGAGCCGAACCTTTTGGCCCGCGACGTGGGGCGGATTTTCTTCGGCAAGGATTTGCAATGTGCCCAGTGCCACGACCATCCGCTGATCGACGACTATTACCAGGCTGATTACCACGGCCTGCTCGCGTTCTTCAGTCGCACGACGCTGTTCGTCGGCAAAGATGACAAGAAGAAGAACCTGCCGGCCGTCCTGATGGACGCCGCCGAGGGTGAGGTCAATTTCCAGTCAGTCTTCGATCCGGCAGCCAAGGGGAACACGCTTCCCAAGGTCCCCGGCGGCAAACAGGTCGAAGAACCGCGGTTCAAACCATCTGAGGCTTACGTCGTCGCGCCAGCCAAGGAAGTGCGGCACGTCCCCAAGTACAGCCGGCGGGCACAGCTTGCCGCGCAAATCGGTCCGCAGAACCGGGCGTTCAATCGCAACATCGTCAACCGCCTGTGGGCCCAGATGATGGGACGCGGACTGGTGGAGCCGGTCGATCTGCACCATTCGGCCAACCCGCCGACGCACCCACAGCTCCTCGAGATGCTCGCGGATGAGTTCGTGGCGTTGAAATACGACATTCGCGCATTTCTCCGCGAGCTGGCCCTGTCGCAAACCTACCAGCGGTCGATCGATCTGCCGGCTGATGCGGCGGCACAAGGGACGACACTGGCGGCGCAGGTGCCGGCACTTGAACAGCAACAACAGCAGCTGGCTGCTTCGGCGGCGGCGACGACGCAGGCGGCCAGCCAGGCGCTGGGCGAGGTCGGCACCGCGCGCAAAACGCTGCCGCCGATCTTCGACGAGCTGACCAAGGCGGCCCAGCCGATCGGCGATGCCCAAAAGGCGGTTGATGCGGCTAGCAAGGCGGCGGCCGATGCGACCGCGGCACTCACGCCCAAGCAAGATGCGGCGAAGGTCGTCGGCGAAGCGGCAGCCAAGGCCAAAGAAGCCGCGGCGAAGCTGCCGGACGAAAAGGACCTGGCCGAAGCGGCCGCCAAGTTCGAGACGAAAGCGGCCGCGCTGAATGGCGAAGTACAAACACTGGCTAAGGCGGCCGACGAAAAGAATGCCGCTGCCAAGGCCGCGGCCGACAAGCTGGCGGAGCTGCACGCGGCCGTGGAAGGAATTCACGTCAAGATCGACGCGGCCCGCAAGCAAGTCATTGCGCTGGAAGAACAGTTTGAGGCCGCGGCGGCCAAGAGCGCGGCCGATCTGGCGAGTGCCGCGGCCGGGCAGCGGAAGGCAAGCGAAGCCAAATCGCTGGTCGAGCTGGCGAATCTGACCGCGGCGGCAGCCGCATCGAAGCAAGCGGCCGACAAGCTGGCGGCGGACGTGTCGGCAGCCAAGGCGACGCTGGCCAAGCTGACGGCCGATCTGCCCGGATTGCAAGCGGCGCAGACCGCGGCCCAGAAAGCCAATGACGAAGCAGCGGCTGCCGCGACGACTGCCAAGACCCAATTCGAGACCAAACAGGCGGCGGCCAAGGAATTTGCCGACGTGCTGGCCAAGGCGGACGAAGCGGCCAAGAAGTTGCCCGGCGACGCGGAGCTGGCCGCGACGGTGCAGAAGCTGAAGACCCGCAGCGAGCAACTGACCGGCGAGCTGGCGGCAGTGCAAAAGGACTTCGCGACCAAGGACGACGGGGCCAAGGCCGCGGCCGCGCAATTGGCGGCTGCGACGCAGGCGGCAGCGACAGCCACGGCGCAAATCGCGGAGCTGACGGCCAAGACGCCGGCAATGGAGCAGCAGGTTGGTCCCGCCGGCGAAAAGGCCGCGGCCGATCAAGCAGCGGCGGCGCGAGCGAGCGAAGCGATCCCCGAGAGCTGGAGCAAGGAGTTCGCGGCCGGGCGGCTGAAGCAGCTTTCGCCGGAGCAATTCGGCTGGAGCCTGCTGGTGACGACCGGCGTTTATCAGAATTACGTGATCGCGGCGAGCGCGGAGCTCGACAAGGCCAAACCGCTATCCGAGGAAGCCAAGAAAGATCCCGCCCAGATGGCCTCGCGGCAGCAGGAGCTGGAAGCGGCCGTGTACGCCAAGTTGGAAGGGAACGTGAAGCAATTCGTGGGGCTGTACGGCAATGGGGCGGGCTCGCCGCAGACCGATTTCTTCGCCACGATCGACCAGGCGTTGTTCCTGGCCAACGGCGGGACGGTGAAAGGGTGGCTGGCGCCGAGCGGCGAGAACTTGACCGCGCGGCTGCTCAAGCTCGACGACCCCAAGTTGCTGGCCGAGGAAATGTACCTGAGCATTTTTGCCCGCCCGCCAAGCGCGGCGGAAGTGAATGAAGTCACGCAGTACCTGGCGTCCAGGCCAAATGAACGCCCGCAAGTGGTGCAGGAGATGGCCTGGGCGCTGCTGAGTTCGACGGAGTTTCGGTTTAACCATTGATCGAATTCAAGGTTCAAGGTTCAACGTTGGAGCCAATCAACTTTGAACTTTGAACATGAAACTTTGAACTCCACCCCCTGGGAGGACCTACGATGAAGTGTAGTTACGCCTGCGGATCGGCCGAGCACACGATCGCACGACGCTCGTTCCTGGGGGGCATGGCAGGACTCGGAATCGTCGGCGGCCTGGGGGCGCTCGCGCAGCCGGCCGCTGCCGAGCAACTGACCAAGAATCAGAAACGGGTCGTCGTGTTCAACATGCACGGCGGCCTGTCGCAGCTCGAAAGCTGGGACCCCAAGCCGGGAACGAACACCGGCGGCCCGTTCCGCGCGATCCCCACCAGCGTGCCCGGGACCCATATCTCGGAGCTGTTGCCGTACACGGCCAAGGTGATGCACCACCTGGCGATCGTGCGGAGCGTCAACACCAAGCAAGACGACCACGGCAAAGGGATTTACCAGATGCTCACCGGCCGGCGGGAAATGCCGGGGGTTGATTATCCCAAGCTCGGCGCGGTCCTCAGCAAGGCGCTGGGGAGCGACAGCGGACTGCCGGGGCACATCTCGATTACCGCCGGAGGCGGCGGCGGTCGCAGCAACGACGCCGCTTACCTCGGCCCCAAATACGCCAGCATCACCCTGGGCAATGGCAATCCGCCCGCGAACACGGCCCGCCCAGGCGACATTACCGAAGCGGCTGACGCCAGCCGCCAGTCGTTCCGCACCAAGGCCAACAGCGCCTTCGGCGCTCGCCGCCGCACGGCCCAGACCGACGCCTACACCTCGAGCTACGACCAGGCGCTCGAAATGATGCGCCGCGGCGAAGTGTTCGACGTCTCCAAGGAGCCTGAAGCGGATCACGAGCGGTACGGCAAGTACGACTTCGGCCGGCATTGCCTGCTGGCCCGGCGACTGCTCGAGGCGGGCGTGACGTTCGTGCAGGTCTCGCACAGCAACTACGACACGCACAACGAAAACTTCGACTTCCACCTGGAGCAGCTTGGCGAGTTCGATAAGCCCTTCGCCACGTTCGTCGAGGACCTTGCCCAGCGCGGCTTGCTGGACAGCACGCTGATCGTGGTCCTGTCGGAATTCGGCCGCACGCCGAACATCAACGTCTACTACGGCCGCGACCACTGGGGGAGCGCGTGGAGCGTCTGCCTTGCAGGGGTGAAGGTCGCCCGCGGCGCGGTGATCGGCAAGACCAACGACAACGGCACTGCCGTCGCGGACCGCGAAGTCGATCATGCCAATTTGTTCCACACGTATCTCCAGGCGCTCGGCCTCGATTCGAGCGGCACTTTCGACATCGCCGGCCGCCAAATGCCGATGGCCGATCCGGCATCGAAGGGGATCAAGGAGCTGCTGACGTAGGACAGGTTTTCAACCTGTCCCGAAAACACCTCTCCCCTCGGGAGAGGTCGTCCCGCGGAGCGGGACGGGTGAGGGCACGATTGCAGACGGCGTCGTTTCGCCGGGCACCCTCACCCGGCTGCCTGCGGCAGCCACCCTCTCCCAGAGGGAGAGGGTTTTTCAGCGACAAAGACATCAACATGACCACACCAGAGCCCACCCAGACGCACGTAGCCACTCAGTGGCAGCACGACAGCCCGCTGATCGCCTGCCGCTTCGAGCCCCAGAGCCGCTTCGTCTTCTCGTCGTCGGAAGACAACAAGATCGAGCGCTGGACGCTCGCGGACGGCAAGAAGGTCGTGCTTACCGGCCACGAGAGCTGGGTCTGGTGCCTGGGCTTTTCCAAGGACGGCGAGACGCTCTTTTCCGGCGGCGGCGAAGGGAAGCTGAACTGGTGGCCCGCGGCTGCGGACGATCCCAAGCCGGCCCGCACGATCGACGCCCACCAGGGGTGGATCCGCTGCCTGGCGGTCAGTCCCGACGGCACGCTGCTGGCCACTGGCGGCAACGACCGGATGGTCCGCCTGTGGAATACGTCCGACGGCGCCAAAGTGAAGGAATTCCCCGGCCACGAAGTCCCCGTGTACAGCCTGCTGTGGCATCCGTCGCAGCAGTTTTTGCTCTCGGGCGATCTGCGCGGCAACGTCAAGCAGTGGGACGTCCCGGCCGCCGCGCTGGCCCGCAGCTTCGACGCCAAGATGCTCCATTCCTTTAACGGCGGGCAGCAGGTCGATTTCGGCGGCGTGCGGAGCATGGCGATCAGTCCCGACGGCAAATACCTGGCCTGCGGCGGCCTGTACAAGGCCGAAAACCCGCTCGGCGCCGTGCTCGAGCCGCTGGTGCTCCTCTTTGAATGGGAATCGCAGAAGCTCGCGCAGCAGCACATTGCCGAGGGGCTCAAGGGCCCGATCTGGCGGGTGGTCTACCTGCCGGACGGGACGCTGGTCGGCGGCTGCGGCGGCTCGGCGGCCAAACACATTCTGTTCTGGAAGTCGGATGCGAACAAAGACTTCCATCGGTTCGACATGCCGGGCCTGCTGCGCGACATGGACCTCTCTCCCGACTCACTGCAACTGGCGACGGCACATTACGACCGGCATTTGCGGATCAGCAAGCTGGCGATGAAGGCAGCGTAGCAGCACCTAGCGCCATGGCCATCTTGGCCATGCGACGCACACGTTTCCGCGCACACCACCGGCAGGCTGAGTCGGTTTTTGAGTCGCTTTGGCAAAGCGGCCGGCGGCCGACTCACGCAATGTAAACGTTTGTACCATCGCATCTTGCGGTGAGTCGCCCGGCACTACTCACCGCCCAGATGAGTCGGCCTGAGTCGGTTGATCGGCGGAAATGCAAAATGATCATTGCAAAATGCAAAATGCAAAAGTCAGCATGTGAGTTTGTCCGAGACATTTT
>DASRJP010000278.1:0-11608 GCA_035649415.1 Pirellulaceae bacterium
TACTTGATGCCGCGGGCGCGGACGTCCGCCAGGCAGCCGCTTTCGGCCAACGCCTGGAGCATGCCGCCGTGGCCATCGGGACCGAGGAACAGCGAATCTGGCTCTGCGAGCAGAATTTTCTCGCCACGGTCGTCGAGCGCCCACATGGTCGCCTGGCAGAAGAACCGCAGCTCGCCTGCGGTCAGCCCGAGGTTCCCCTGGTCGCGAAAAAAATCCCGCGTGGCCGCGTCGGTGGCGGGGCTGGTCATCAGGTAGAGGGGAATGGAAACGTCGTAGCGGCGGGCGACGGCCCGCAGGTTGTCAATCAAGACGGCAAACAGGCAGCGCCGGGAGAGCGGGCCGATTTCGAACATCCCTTTGGGCTGGTCGAAGCCCAGCCGCGTACCCAGGCCGCCGGCCACGAGGATCATGCCGACTTCGCCGGCTCGCAGCGCTTGGCTGCCGCGATCGATCGCCTGCTGGCGGGTGAAGGGACCCTGGCCGCTGGTGCGGATTGCCGGCGGGGAAGCGGCGCCGGCCGCCAGAGCGGCAAAGTGCGCCTTGCCGCCTTCTGCCGATTCCGATTTGCGGCCGCGGAGTCGGGCGAGGAGCTTCAGATCGAGCTGGGCAATCTGCCCGGAGAGGCGCTGGCGCTGTGTTTCGTCAAGCGAGTCCCAGAAGGCGAGCAGATGCTCCTGACCGGCCGGCCGGACGCGCGCCAGCAGGGCATCTTTGTCAAGTTGGTGGTGTGGATCGCGGCTCATCGAAAGGGCCTAGGCAAAACGGCGGACTGTTCGGTAATCGCTGCTATGGATTGTTTCATGTTGTGCCAGCTCAGAACCACCAGCCACGGACCCAACCATAGGCCAGGAGACATAAGACAGGAAAGAGCACGAAAATCGCCCCGTAGGTGAAAATGGTTGTCCAGACGTGTCGTGGCCAGCGTGCCATCGCTACTTGACGGATCGAATACAGGTGGCGGCAAGTTGGCCGCTCAAAGATAGAATACTGGCGACCGGTTTTTCCTCCAACCGTACGCAAGCAAGCGGCACGCCAGTTTCATGATTTCCTCGATGATTGATAGCGGATCGAGAGTGCTAGTTCTTTCCATGCTGCTTTTGGCCGCGCGGCCTGCGTCGGCCGAGGATTATCCGCTTACCGGCGACACGCGGGTTCGTTTTGCCAGCCTGGAACAAGGGCAGAAACTCCTGGGGGCGCGCGACGAGTTCGCGCTGGCGCTCAGCCGGTTCGACCGCCAGGTGCGCATGCAGACCGACCGGGACGCGTCGCTGGAAGAGTGGCTGGAATTCAACGCGGGACACGCGCAAGCCTGGAGCGAGGTGGAGATTCAGCGCGTCACCGCGGCGCTCGATGACCTCCGGCCGCGGCTGGCGAATTTCAAGTTCCAGCTACCCGAGACAATCCTGCTCGTCCGCACGACCGGAAAGGAAGAGGGGGACGCGGCGTACACGCGGCAGTCGGCCATCATGCTGCCGGACAAGGTCATGGCTTATCCCAAGGAGCAACTGGAAAAACTGCTGATCCACGAGTTGTTTCACGTCGTCAGCCGCCACGACCCGGCGCTGCGGCAGAAGCTGTACGCGATTATCGGTTTTCGTCCTTGCGATCCGATCAAGCTACCTGCCGACTGGGACAACCGCCGCATTACCAATCCCGATGCGCCGAAGATCGATTGCTACATCGAACTGAAGGCCGACGGACAAACGATCGTCGCTGCGCCGTTTCTGTTTGCGACGCCGGCAAAATTCGATGCGCAGAAGGGGGGCTCCCTTTTCAAGTACTTGACGTTCAAGCTGCTCGTCGTCAGCCGCGACGGCGATCGCCTGGCCGCGACTCTTCAAGAGGGCAAGCCGGTCGTCATCGATCCACGGAGCCTCGAGGACTTCACGCAGCAGATCGGCAAAAACACGAATTACATCGTCCACCCGGACGAGATTCTGGCCGACAACTTCGTACTGCTGCTCCGCGGACAAAAGAACGTGCCGACGCCGCGAATTCTCGAGGAGATGGCGAAGCTGCTGGCGAAGTGAACGGCCGGTTATGGCACTGGCGGCTCGTGCCGCGCCGCAGCCAGCCGCGCAGTGATTTGCTCGAGCACCGTTTGCAGCCCTCGATCATCGGTCCTGAGCGTGAATCGCCGTTGGGTGGGTCCGGTAACTTCGATTTCGATCTGAAGGCAACCTGGCGGCAGCAATTCCTCGACCTTCTCGGCCCATTCCACCAGCGACAGAGCGTCCGACTCGAAGTACTCATCTGGCCCCAGTTCGAGGAACTCCTGCTCATCCTTGAGCCGGTAGACGTCGAAGTGGTGGATCGTCCGTTTGCCGCGATAGGTCTGGCACAGGACAAACGTCGGGCTGGTCACCTGCTGCCGGTCGATGCCGCAGGCGGCGGCCACGGCTTGCACGAGGCGGGTCTTGCCCGCGCCGAGCGTGCCACAGAGCGCCACGACGGTCCCGCCCGTAACCGACTCGGCCAGCGCCATACCAAGCCGCTGGGTGTCGGTTTCGCTGGTTGCGTCAAAAACGATTTCACTCATGCATCGAATCGATGTTCGTAGCCCCGGGGCGAAAGCGGAATTTGCGTGCCGTCCGCGGCCAGCGTCCACAGCCCCGGCTGCTCGATGAACTGGCCGATTCGCGTCAGCGGCACTCCCAGTGGCTGGAGATTCAGCAGCCGCTGCGCCTCGGCCGGGTCAACAGCGAGAATTAACTCGAAATCTTCGCCGTCACCCAGAGCATGCTCCAGCGGCGTGGTCTGGTTTCCTTCGCGCGCCGCAAGCTCGGTCGCTGCCGCGGCAATCGGAACCGCCGCCAGGTCGAGCACTGCGCCGCAGCGGCTCTCCTGGCAAAGTCGCGCCAGGTCCAGCGACAGACCGTCGCTGACGTCGATTGCCGCACGGATGTCCGCGTGGTCCACCAGCCATCGGGCTTCGGCAATGCGCGGCGTAAAATCCAAATGTTTGCCCAGGATGCTGCCGCCAAAATCGCCGGTGACAAGGATGAAGTCCCCCGCGCGAGCGCCGCTGCGCCGCCAGGCCTTCCCGGCGGCCACGTGGCCCACGGCCGTGACGCTGATCGCCAGCTTGCCGTCCCAACTATTGGTGTCGCCGCCAGCCAGCGCTGTGTCGAATTGCCGAGCCAATTGGAAAATCCCTTCGTAAATGCCGCGGGCCAGTTCGCCCCCCCCTTGCCTGGGCACTGCGATCGACACAAAGCAGGCCGCGGGCTGCGCCCCCATCGCCGCCAGGTCGCTGAGGTTCACCGCCAGCGACTTGCGGCCCACGAGCGGCAAAGCATGCTCGCCCAGAATGAAGTCCACGCCGTCCATCACCATGTCGGTCGTCACCACCCATTGCCGGCCCGGCGGCAGATCGAGCACGGCCGCATCGTCGCCGATTCCCAGCGGCACGCGCGGATCGGGCGGGACCTGCGACCTGAGCCACTGGATGAAGGCGCTTTCCATGATGCGATTATCTGGTCCGCTACGGTCGCTGAGAATGCTCCCCGCGCTCCCCTTCCTGCGGATCGCGCCACTGGTCAAACCCCAGCCACAGGCTCCGCGAGTGCCGAAAGAAGAACAGCGGAAAAACGAGGATGAATGCCAGCGAGCCGAGCATCAGCGGCGTTTCCGGCACGCGGTAGCGAAACAGGAGCAGCGGATAAGCGACGGCGGCAATCAGGCTCGTCAGGCCGTAATTGATGTAGATCGAGCCCAAGAAGAAGCCCGGTTCGCGCTCGAATTTAATACCGCACGTTGGGCACCGCTCGTGCATGACAAACAGGCCGCAAAAGAGCGGGCCTTCCCCGCAGACGGGGCAGCGCAACAGCAGGCTGCGTTTGAGGAGCGTCCAGAATCGCATCTCTCCAGTGTAGTCGTCACGCTCCGCGTGACGAACCCTGTCTTGCAGCGTGCAGGCTACGGTCATCGCCAATTGTGCCTTTGCAGGGCCGCCGATACGATTGAAGCATGCGCTCGCTCGGCAAATTGATGCAAATATTGGGGCTGATCTTGCTCCCCGCGTCGATGCTGATGGAGCTGACGCGCGAGCTACGCGCGCCAGTTGGCATGAGCAGCGTGAGCGCCATGCTGCTGCTGATGGTGTTCGGCGCAGCGCTATTTGGTCTCGGCCGGGTCATCGAGGGATATGCACGCGGCTGAGGGTCGCTCATGAAACTGGCTGCCCGCAAACTCCTTTGGATGGCGCTCGCTTGTCTTCCGCTGAACCCGGCAGAGGCGCAGATCTTCGAGCGGGCCACTGCCCTTTCGCCGGCGGACGTCGAGCTGCTGGATGCTACCGGGGCCACGCACCTGGAAAACGCACGCCGCTTTCTGGCCGAGAAGCAATGGGACGAAGCGGTCGATTCGATCCGACGCGCGATGGAAGGGGAAGTGGGCCGGCTGGTGCGCGTGGCCGCCGCGCCGGGGACTCCAGCGGAATTCGAGCAGTACGTTCCAGTACGCGAATTCTGCCAGTGGCGTCTGGCAGCTTTGGCACGGGAGGCGCCCGAGGCGCTGGCCCACTACCGCAGCCTGGCAGATCCCCTGGCGGAGCAGTGGTACCAGCAGGCCATCGAGCGGCGCGACGAGCAGCTGCTTTGGCGGGTGGTCAGTGAGTCGTTTGCCACCAGCGTTGGCGACGACGCGTTGCTGCGGCTGGGAGATTTGGCACTATCGCGTGGCGAGTATGCCCAGGCGCGCATTCTGTACGGCCGCATCGGGCCAACATTGCGTGTTCCAGCCGGGGCTGCCGAGCGCCTCAAGTCGCGAGCCGGGACGCCTGCCTGGCTGGCTCTGCGGAAGATCGATTGGGAGAAAACGTGGTCCGAGCTGGCGCCGCTGCTGGCGGGAGACAACGACCGATCGGCAGATTCGTATCCCGATTCGCAGTTGGCAGCGGCCGACGTGCGGGCCCGGCTGGTGCTGGTCTCGATCCTGGAAGGGTCGCAGGAGCGGGCCACAGTCGAGCTCGAATTGTTCCGTCATCTGCACCCCGATGACACGGGAAGCCTGGCGGGACGACAAGGGAAGCTGGCCGAGGTGCTCGCGGCACTGGCCAAACAATCGGCTACCTGGCCGCCGGTCAAACGACCCGAAGAATGGACGACGCTGGGCGGAAGCCCATCTCGCAGCGGCATCGCTTCCAGCTCGATCGATCCCGCCGGCCGGACGCTGTGGACGCTTCCATTGCCGCGGTTACAGTCGGACCGCGACCTGATCGGCGCTGGGCGGCTGCGGGTCGCCGACGACATGAAAGGATTGCTCTCGTATTTTCCGATTGTGGTCGGTGATACGGCACTGATTCGCGTTGATGCCCGCGCGAAGTCGTACATCGCGGCGCTCGACTTGCGAAGCGGCAAGAAGTGCTGGCAGGTGGACGCCCAGCGCGCCGCGGGGCAAATCACGGACGCCGGCGACGATGCCGACGCTCCCTGGGAAGTGAGCGACGCGCACGCCGGACTACTAAGGCAGGTGGGTGTCGCCCGCTACACGCTGACGGCCTGCGGCAACAAGCTGTTTGCCCGGATGGGATCGCCCGTCACCGCGCCACTGGCCAGACGGCGCGATCAAATTCTGTCGAAGTCCCAGGGCTTCCTGATGGGTTACGACCTGGCGACCGAAGGCAAGCCCCTCGAAGGATTCCCGATTCGACCCGAGTCGAGCGAGTGGTCATTCGAGGGGACGCCACTGTGCGATGGCGCCAGGCTGTACGTCGCCATGCGGCGGATCGAGCAAGGGCGCTGCCAGATGCACGTTGCCTGCTTCGCCCTGTCCACCGGCGGCGCTCCGATCGATGATTCGCAGGATGAATCCCGCCCCGCCGGCCGGATGCTGTGGCGGACCAAGATCTGCTCCGCGGCCACCCTCGGCGGCGGCGACTTCGACGAGCTGTCGCACGTGCTGCTGTCGATGGACAGCGGCACCCTGTTCGCGAGCACGAACCTGGGGGCAGTCGCCGCGGTCGAGGCGGCCACGGGGCAAATCCGTTGGCTGTGCAAATACCCTCGCGCTCCGTTTCGCAGCGGCGATCCCGACCGCCACGACGACCACTTCTTTCGCGATCTGACCCCCTGCCTCCCGGCCGGCGACCTGGTGATTGTCGCGGCGGCCGATTGCGACCGGCTGTTTGCTCTCGACCGCGGAACGGGGAAACTGGCCTGGACCACGGAGCCCGGGACGGCGGCCGATGTGGTGCACCTGCTCGGCGTCAGCGGCGACTGGCTGATCGCCAGTGGAGACCGCCTGTACTGGATCGACCTGCATACGGGCCGGGTGCAAGCGCGGTTTCCCAATACGTCCAGCGGCGGGCCGATGCAGGCTGCCGCCAACCCCCGCGGCCTGGGCCGCGGCATTCTGGCCGGCGATCTGGTCTATTGGCCAACTCGCGAGGCAATCTTTGTCTTCAAGCAGTCCCCGCGCGTCGCCGAGAATGGCTATGCTCCCGACGGCGTGCGCGAAATTCCGCTGTTGCCGCGCGGCGCAAGCGGAGGCAATCTGGTGTATGCTCGCGGTACGCTGCTGATTGCGGCGGGCGACAAGCTGTACGCGCTTGATGCCCCCGCAATCGCCACCAGCCAGCGGGCGACCGCTGCTCCTTGATCGAGTGCGCTTTGGCGATGCACTTTCAACTTGAGTCCTCCATGCGAAACGTAATTCTTCTCGCTTTGATATTCCTTCCGCTGTCGGCGCTGGCGGTGGACGAGACTCCAAAGACGGCTGACACAAGTGCGGCGATCGACCGCGGCCTGGCCTTTCTGGCCAAGGATGCCATGGCCTGGAAGGAAAAGCACAACTGCGTCTCCTGTCACCACGCGGCACTCATCGTGTGGGCGATGCGGGAGGCCAAAGGACGCGGGCACAAGGTTGACGAGCCGGTGCTGGCGGAGCTGACCGAGTGGATGGCCAATTCGGGGGACGGCAAGACGGGCGTGGCGCGGCCGGAGGGGCGGCCCAAGGCGCTGAATTACAAGGCGGTCTATTTCGCGATCGCACTTTCCGCAGATCGCCAGCCGGGCGAGTCATCGCAAGCGGCCATCAAGCGGATGATCGAGACGGTCAAGGCAGACCAACTCGACAGCGGCGGCTGGCACGCCTGGCCCGACACGCGGCCGCCGATCTTCGGTCCCTCGGACGACACGGCGACGACGTTTGCGACGCTGACGCTTGTATCGGCGGCGGCTGGCGGCGATGAATCGGCGAAGGCCACCCGCGACAAAGGAATCGCATGGCTGACGACGACGCCGAGCGACGACGATCCGCAGTCGGTCGCCATGCGATTGGTCCTCTGGCAGCGGCTGGGCCGCTCCGCGAACGAATTGCAGCCGCTGATCAAGCGGATCGGCGAGCGGCAGAATGCCGACGGCGGCTGGAGCCAGGCCAAGGACATGGGCAGTGACGCCTGGGCGACCGGCCAGGCGCTCTACGCCCTGGCGACTGCCGGCGTGAAGCCGGACGACGCGGTGATTACCCGCGGCCGCGCATTTCTCATCAAGACTCAGCGCGACGACGGCTCGTGGGAAATGACCTCCCGCCCGTGCCCGCCGAGCAACGCCGGCGCCAAGAATCTGATGCCCATCACCGGCGGCGGCAGCGCCTGGGGCGTGCTGGGGCTGGTGCGGAGCAAGTAGGCTTTGGCCGGTGTTCGGTCGTCTGGTCGATTTCGCACCGCCGAAGGTGCGAGTGTTGCAAAACCCCACTGGGAAACGGTTGTTCCAGTCTCAACAAGTCGCGGAGACGACTGTCGCAGGGATTTCGTAGCCAAGACTTTCTGTTCTTTCGGTCCCACCTCGCGAGACTGCTTTGGTCTCAACAGCGGGCCGAGTTTTGCACCACTTCGGCTATATTTCCGCGATTTTGGTGCAAAACTCATCTGAGTGGGGGTGCCAGCGCTCCGCCCGCTCCCGATAGGCCGACGGCTCAGCATTTGTCGTTTCGATTGAGAAAGAGCGATCGGCACGAAACGCCGCTGGTGGAGTGGCGCGTTTCGGCTGCCGGTTCCTGGCGGGACGATTCGTATCAATTGTACACTATCATCCCGCCGCGTCAAGGCCTGGTCACGATGATCTTCATCGCGTCGGGCATTTTTTTCGGCGGCTGGCGACAATCGGCCGTTTTGCCCGTGGGACGGTGTTGGTCAAAATGCCCGTAGTATCAGGGGCGAAAGCGATCCTGATACTCTTGCGCCATTGCCGCCAGTTTCTCGAGTCGCCGCACGATGATCGAGATATCTCCGTCAAGTGTCGCGGCGGTGCTCAGCATGAACTGCTTCATGTAGGCAAGATGCTCTTCATCGCCGGTCTTTTGAACGTCGCTGGCAAGCTCCAGCAGCTTGGCGTCTGCACCAGGATCGCTGAGCACGATTTTGTCCAGTCGGCCAAGCCACTTGTCCCTTAGCGAAGAGCGGAGGTCAGCGCAATCGGAAATCTTGTCTTGCAATGCTTTGAGGCGGACCCGCATGTCGGCAAGCAACGCCTCCTCGCTCGGCGACCGTTCGGGCGTACCCGACGGCGCACCGCCCAGGTTGATCGCGAATCGATCGACCTTGGTCTCTTTTTCCACGTCTTTCAACCGCCATAGGTCGTCGATTTTCTTATCTGTGTGGTACCAGAACCATTCATCATCTTTAGGCATCATGTGAGAGACCTCCCTTGGGTTGCCCAAGTCGTGAATAGGAGGCATCGGGACGCCGCCCGAAGCGCACATCGGGCAGCAAAACGCCACGCTACCGCTACCGAGGAGTCGAGTCAACGAAAATTCGTGGCGGCCAGGAGGCACCCTCGGGGCGGCGGCTCGCGGCAACCCACCAGCCCGAAGGCAAGCGAGGGACAGTCCGTTTTGGCGATTGGATGGCGTTTCCCTCTGCTTTTGCTTCGGGCTTGTTCATCGGCGGCTGGCGGCAATCGGCCGTTTTGCCCGGGGGACGGCGGATTGTCAAAATGCCGGTGGGCCAGAGATTTGCGTGCCTCCCGTAGGTCGGGCTTCCCAGCCCGACCAGAACGGGCAGGGAAGCCCGTCCTACGACCGGGTGGCTGTGGGTCCACGAGCCAGCGCGAGTGGAACCAGCCGCCTGATGTGTCCGACTCTCGGCCGTGGCTGCGTTCGCTTCGATCACTGACCTACAGCCTCCCGCCGCAGTGCTCTCGGCCAGATACGACCCCGGTTCACCGGGGTTTGCCTTTTTAGGCCCGGCATTCATGCCGGGTGAACGGTGCGCATAGATTCGATTTTGAATCCAGGCCCGTTCACGGGCCTTACCCGTGTGGGGCGCTACGCCGCCAGATGGCTTAAGCCGTGAATTGGTAAGCCTCGTGAACGAGGCTGAACAGATTGGACCTCGCTCTTCCGTAACCCGGCATCAATGCCGGGCCGAAAAGGCCAAGGGCCATGAATGGCCCTCGGGGCTGTCGAACCACCGGCACGATTAGATTCGGGGTTCATTGATGGCTATTTCCAGTTCTTTGCGAAATCGCTCATCGGAAATGTCGCGATGGACAAGGTCGCGGCGCGATTCGGCCCAGCCAATCAAGTCGGGGTACAAGGTCGCTTGGCTGATATTCATGTCCCAAAGCGCGTTCATCACATCGAACTTAAGTTCTTTGCGTAATCGAATTAGCCTCTTGCATGCTGGCTCATTGCCAACCGTTTCCCGCAGATTTTCGTCGGCACTGACGGCGATGTTCCCGGGGCATAAAAAGCACCCTCGTTGGTTTGCAAGTCGCGGATTCCGCCTGAGAGGGTTGACTATGGCCGCAAAGTTATTTGCAGGTGGCTTGAATGCGAATGCGTGAAACAACTCCTTGGAATGAAAACTCTCGCGCGCTCCGGTAAGGTCACTATACTCACTCTCGCGTTTGGATTCCCATTTCTGTTTCAGGAGATCAAGGTTAAGGGCCACGATGCACCCGTCCTCCTCCTTGCCCCTCAGTGACAGGGCAAAATACGCCGCCACAAAAAACGAGTAGGTGAAATCGACAAGGCGCGACGGCATTCCGTAATGACGCCCGAGCGCCATCCATTCCAGAAAATCGTCTCGCTCGGGGATGTTGACGAGGTAGTTGAGGGCTTCTCGCTTGAAGTCTGAGATAATCCAAGACTCGTATAGCCGCCTTTCGCCGCCCTCTTTTGTCCGGCGCCCCCAGGCTTTGTCGAAACTTGACTCGACACTTATATCTACTACCTCTGTTTGAGGATCGGCACACTTCAACTCGCCAATGGCGCGAAATACCCATTCGCCGGGCGCCCGAATTCCCTCGGTATTTTCCAGCAATTTGTTCCAGGTCGAAGCGTCGATGATCTCTTGGGTCTCAAATCTCATGTTTCATCCACGATGGTTGCGTGAAAGGATAAGTCAGGCAAGTGGTTTCAGGCAATTGTTCGATTCCTGTCGGGTACTATAGCGTCGCCAATTCGGGCTGGCGATTCACGCCTAACAATCGGCGCTTACGGTTCGTAGAATAAGTGCTTCCGCAGACCATCAGGGGGCTGACGCCCCCCGCTCGCCAGTTTTTCAACCCATTTCGTCAAAATGCCCCCCGAACCCGATATTCAGGCCGTGCATCGGCTCAACGAGGCTTACCAGCACCTGACGCAGGAGCTGGCGAAGGTCATCGTGGGGCAGAAGCAGGTGATCAAAGAGCTGCTCGTGGCCATGTTTGCCCGCGGGCATTGTCTCCTGGTGGGAGTGCCGGGGCTGGCCAAGACGCTGACGATCCGCACAGTGGCCGATGCGCTGGCACTGAAGTTCAGCCGGATTCAGTTCACGCCGGATCTAATGCCGTCGGATATCACCGGCACCGAGGTGATCCAGGAGGATCGCTCGACGGGGACGCGCGAGTTCCGCTTCATCCCCGGGCCGATCTTTGCCAATGTGATCCTGGCCGACGAGATCAACCGCACGCCCCCTAAGACGCAGGCGGCACTCCTGGAGGCGATGCAGGAGCACCAGGTGACGGCCGGCGGCCAGCGGCACATCTTGCCCGAGCCGTTCTTCGTCCTGGCGACACAGAACCCGATCGAGCAGGAGGGGACTTACCCATTGCCCGAGGCGCAGCTCGACCGGTTCATGTTCCATGTGTGGGTCGATTATCCCGATGCCGATGAGGAGTTGGAGATCGTCAAGCGGACGACGGCCGACATCGAGGCGAAGATCACGCCGATCCTGCACGCCGAGCAGATCAACTCGCTGACGCGGATCGTCCGCAAGGTGCCGATTGCCGACCACGTGGCGCGGTATGCCCTGGCGCTGGCCCGGCTGACGCGGAAGAGCGAGCCCGATGCGCCGCAGTTCATCAAGGACTATGTCCTGTGGGGGGCCGGGCCGCGGGCCAGCCAGTATCTGGTGCTCGGGGCCAAGGCTCACGCGGTGCTGATGGGCCGCTTCTTCGCCACGCACGAGGACATCCAGGCGATCGCCGCCCCCGTCCTGCGGCATCGGATCAAGACGAACTTCAATGCGGACGCCGAGGGGATCACGCCCGACGAACTGATCCGCCGGCTGCTGGCGAGCGTGCCGCAGATTGCGGAAGAGGCTGCAGGTGCAACGGGAAAGCGGCCGGATTTGTATCGGTCGGCGGAGGCGGGGTAGGGCCTGTGCCAGGCCAGGTGACTT
>DASRJP010000279.1:0-6525 GCA_035649415.1 Pirellulaceae bacterium
CCCGGCGGCACGACGCGAATCTTGGACAGCGGCACGTCGTAGTCGCTGTTGCGGAGGATTTCCCGCTGCTGCGTGGTGGTGGCGATCAGCATGTCGCAGCCGTCATAGACCGCCTTCTCGTCGCGGATGCGGCGCGCGAAATTGAACTGCCGCTCTTTCTCGGCTTTGTCGCCGGGCATGTTGTCCCGCTTCCAGGCGCCGATCGAGTGGGGCGTGTGCAGGTGCGGAATGCGAAAGATTCGCGACAGCTCCTGTCCCGCCAGGCCCGCGTCCCAGTAATGGCTGTTGATGAACTCGTAACTCAGCCGCTTGCTGCGAAAGTGGCGAGCGGCATTGCGGACCCACACAGGGATGAAGTCGCACAAGGTTTCTTTGGGAATGAACTCCTTGCCGCCGCAAGGGAAGCGAAGTACGCGCACGCGCGGCGCCACGTCCTCGCTGTCGGGCTGGTCCTCGAACCGACGGGTGAGGATGTCGACGAAATAGCCCATGCGCGCCAGACACTTGGAAAGCTCTAGCACGTACACGACCTGCCCGCCGGTGTCGGGCTTACCGAATTCCGGCGCGGCAGCGACGTAGCCGTGCGTGGAGATCATGGCAATCCGTTGTGGTTGTCGTCCGGGCATGTGCAGTCTCCTTTCGTTCGAAGCTCAGGAAAAGTGCCCGCCGGTCGGCCAGATCCATCTGCGCAGATAGATGCGCAGTCTCAGCTAGCGGAGGCGAATGCAATCTTCATGCCCGCCAACAGCGGCCGTGCGACATCCAGTCGCTACGCCCGCTGAGAATCAGCCCGCGATTGAAGCTGGGCTCATGGTTGCGATCCTCCGTGTCAAGCGTTGAGCAAAGAGGCGTCACACCGATCGAACCTCGTCGATGTCGTCCGCCGGCGGCACTTCGCCCTGCTCCGCTATCGCGCCGGGCGCCGGTTCATGAACGAGAAATGGCTCATGGGCCACGTCGGGCGCGCTCATCATGGCGGCGATTCGCTGCAGCGTGGCGAGCATCTGGGTCTGCTCCCACTGGGCGAGGCTAGCCAGTTCGGTGCGGAAGCGATCGCGCAACAGCGACGGGGCTGCATCCGCCAAGCGAAGGCCCTCATCCGTGATTTTTACAATGTAGCTCCGCCGGTCGCGCTCATCCCGCTGACGCACGATCAAGCCGCGCTGCATCAGGCGGCTGAGGATGCCAGCCACCGTTTGCGGCGAGATGTGCATCAATTCCGCCAGCCTCCCTGGCGTGACCTCAACATGCGTCTTGAGTTCCCTTAGCGCGCCCAGTTGCGGGGCCGTCACTCCATATTCCTGCCATAGAAAACGGGAATAGGTCTCAACCGCCTGCGAAATCCGCCGCAAGGCGATGATGATCTGCTCGTCGAGTGGAAAGTTATACAACGATCAGGTTCACAGGGTGCTGCGAAAGCCAGTTCATTCGTACCCGAAGCACTTGATCCTAGCTCGCGATACAGATAGTGTCAATTACGGACCTCACCGTCAACACGCGACTTTGAATCTCGTTCCCATGGATCGATTCGCACACTGACTACGCGCGCCTCGGCGGTGTGGAATACAGGTCCAGCGTGGGCCTATCACCGATGACAGTGAATATCTCTCGAATTTGCGCCAGACCGGTCGCCAACAGGAAGTTGGATTTTCGGCCGTAACTCTTGGCCCCCAGGATATAAAAATTCGGTTCCGGATTGAGCAGCGTCAGCGGGCCGCAGGCCTTTTGGTCTAGGCAGTCGGCACTGGCCGCTGACAGCATTGCCGCTGCCAGCTTCATCGGTCCATGCGACGCATAGCATTCGTGAATCAACAGTTCCTCGTACACTGCGCGGTCGGGGCGAAAGCCAACATTGGCGATGATCTGGTCGCACGACAGGGTGTCGCAGTGCCGGCCAATTAGACGCACGTGAAAAGGCCCGTCGTCAGAACATTTTGAGACCGCATGAACCACCGTTTCGGGCAGGTGCGTCACGTCGCAGGCTGGGTCCTTTGAAAGCGCATTAGCCTCCCGAGCCAGCGCATCGCGCTGCGGCAATCGATCGCCCGGGATGATGCGAATTGGACCGCGCACTGATGAATCCTGCTCGCAGAATGGTGGCCCGCGTGTGACCCAGGTGACGCGCGTGCCGGGCACTTCCCTGGCGAGCTGCGCCAGGGCAACGATATTCGTAGCCGCCGAATAGCCGGCGCCGATCACCAGCGTGTGCTGGCCGGCATATCGCTGGCGGTCCTCGCCGCTCAAATCGGGCAGAGCGTGCTCGATTGCGCCGCTGGCCATGCGCTCCATCTCACCTAGAGCGGGAATACCTCCCTCGCCAAACCATGCGGTCGGCCCGAAAAAGACCCCGCTCGCGTCGATGACGACGTCCGCGTGATCGATCCGCTCGACGCCTTGCCGGTCGAGGATGAGAAGACGAAACGGCCAGTCTCCGCGCTCCGCGTCGCCGACGAGTTCTCCCTTGTGGAGCTGCTCCTTGCCGATGCGGAGCACGCGCTGGCCCAGCCGAAGATGATCTGCCAGCAAGTCCGTCTTTGAGAGCGGCACCAGATAACGGTCTCGCCACTGGCGGCCGGTAAGCAGTTCGTCGTCCCCCGGCGGACGGTAGGCTTCGTCTTGTGCGGCCAGTGCCGCCAGTCCCAGCGGCGAGCGGTTCATGCCAAAGGGCGTAAACATTTTCACGTGCCCCCAGGCCTGAACCGCCGCGGCGATGTCCGCCCCTTGCTCGTAGATCGCCACGTCGTAGCCCAGGAACCGCGCGTAAAGTGCCGCCTCCAGCCCGATCGGGCCGGCGCCGAGGATGGCGATTTTGGCGGGGGTATCAACGGCCATTGGCTGGCTCGCGGCGCGCAAAAGGCGCACGCGTTTTCACTGCTGGATACTGGCGTTTCCCACGGGCCGCCGATTATAGCCAGGTTATTGCCACTTGTTGGCGGCAGTGCGGGACGGCGCGCTAAAGAAGCGGCGAGCCTGCGGGTCGCAGACCGGCAGGGGCTACTGCAGCATGGCGAGTTGCTCGCGTGCGGCCTGATGGATCGATGTGTCGGGGGAGGCCAACTCGAGAATGCCGGCCAGGTGCTCGCGGGCCTCGTCGGGGTGTAGTTTCCTAAGCCGCTCGGCCTTCCGGAACTTCTCGTGGCACAACTGCAGCGTGCGGCATTGCTTCACGCTGGCCATGACCGCCGCATCGCGCTCCAGTTCCTTCAGCCGCGCGCGGGCCAAATTCGCTGTGGGCGCGGGTGACAGGCTCGCGGCCTGCTCGTACACCAGCACCGCGCAGCACGTTTGCTGCTGCTGTTCGTAGCTCTGGCCGAGCTTCCACAGTTCGGCCGCCGGCGGCTCCTGGAGAACGGCTGCATACTTGCCGTAGCCGCGCAACTGCCGGATCCGATCCTGGATGCGACTCTCGACCGTTGCGACTCCGGCATACTCCAGCAGCAGCGCGTCGAGCTTCCCGAAGCTCGCGGTCACTTGTTCGCTATCAAGCTGGACGGGCGCGAACGGCGTCCCCTCGGGCCGCTTGATCTGCGTCAGATCGCCTTCCAGAGCCTTCAGCTTTCCCAGTGCGACGGTCTGGATCGCTTTGAGCTTCTTCCGCGCGGCGGTGGTGGTGGACGAAGCCGGGCGGCGCAGCGATAGCCGCTGGTATAGCATCGAGGCGGCGGCCAGATCCCCTTCGGTTTCGGCTTGCTGCGCGGCCTCAAACTGCTTTTGATCTGCCTCGGCCCGCCGTCGCAGGGCCGCCTCGCGATTGGCCGCGGCTTGGGCGGCCGCCGCCATTTGGCTGGCCAGGAAAGCCTGTCCAGCCGGTATGTATCCCCCTCCACCCTGCTGCACTAATGCTGGCCGACCCCGACCGGAATACCCGCCCACCGCGCCCAGACCTGGCGCGCAGGAAGTGGCGCCTCAGCCCGCGTGCACAAGATCCGGGAGCGAAAAAGCGGCCGCAAAGGCAGCCAGCAGGCAGGCGCGTCGGACGTTCATCGGAAAACCTTGGGAATTCGGCGAAGGGTCTTGTGCAACCCGCAGTCAGTGAAAACGACGACCGTCATTATCAAGGCGCCATTCGTCGCGCGTCAAGATTGTCCACCCGATCAGGGATCGACATTCATTCCTCACTTTGCATTCCGCACTAGAACAGTCCCTCGATCGGCTCTCCCTGATAGACATGATGCGGCCGGTCGGCGTGGTCATGCCAGGCCGCGGTGGGAGGAATGCCGAGGGAGTGGTAGATCGAGGCGGCCATCTGCTCGGGGGTTTGCGGATCGGCGGCGGGGTAGCCCCCGATTTTGTCGCTAGCGCCGATAACGGTGCCGCCGCGCGTGCCACCGCCGGCAAAGAAAACCGTCTGCACCGCTCCCCAGTGGTCGCGGCCGGGGAACTTGTAGTACTGCGGCAGGTGCGTGATTTTTGGCGTGCGGCCAAATTCGCCTGCCATGACGATCATCGTCGTTTCCAAAAGGCCGCTGTCGGCCAGGTCGTCGATCAGTGCCGAGACGCAGCGGTCCATCGGCGGCAGGAGTTTCTCCTTGAGGTGCGGGAAGGCCTCGCCGTGGGTGTCCCACGTCTCGTTGTTGCCGAGGTTGATCTGCACGAGATTCACGCCGGCCTCGACGAGCCGCCGGGCCATCAGGCACGACCAGCCGAAGCTGTTCTTGCCGTAGCGCTCCTGGGTCTCGTCGTCGGCCCGCGTGACGTCGAAGGCCTTTTGCACGCTGGCATCGGTGAGCAGTGAGATCACCCCCTGGCGGAACTTGTCGTAGTTTTCGACGCGGGCCGAGGCGTCCAAATCGCGGCGCTGTTCTTCGAGAGTGGCCAGCAGGCTCGTGCGGTTGGCGAGCCGCCCGCCGGCGAAGTATTCGGGCAGGGACAGGTTCGGCGCTTGAAAGACCCGCGCATCCTTGTCGCCGCGCTCCTGGTGGTCGAACTGGTACTGCGGAAAGGCCCCGTAGCTCTTGGGGTGATACGGCGAAGCCTCGATGAACCACGGGTTGCGATGCGCTCCCATGATGCCAGCAAACTGGCCGGGGATCACGCGGCCGGAGTAGTGGACCAGCCGCTCGGGAAGGACGACGGCTGGCGGCAGATTGTTTCGCAGTTTTGTGGAGGCGCCGGCGACCGCGGCTATGCTCGGCCAGTCGCTCGGCTGCGGCGCGCCGGGGCTGAAACCTGGCGGCAACAGCGAGCGGCCGGTGAGCATGATGTGGTGCCCGGCCGAATGGTCGTTGGACGGATGGGTCAGCGACCGCACGAGCGCCCACTTGTCGCTCCGCTGGGCCAGCAGCGGCAGATGTTCGCAGATCTGAATGCCGGGCGACTTCGTCGCGATCGGTTTGAACTCGCCGCGGACATTCTCCGGCGCGTCCGGCTTCATGTCGAAGCTGTCGTGCTGCGCGAGTCCCCCGGACAGGAAGATGTAGATGCACGCTTTGGCGCGCTGCTTCGGCGCTGCCGTGCCTTGCTCCGCTCCAATCGCCCGCAAGCCCGCGAGATGGTTCATCCCCAGGCCCAACAGGCCGATCGATCCGGCCTGAAGCATTGTGCGTCGAGTGAGAATCGGGTGGTGCATCATGGCGGCGTCTCACATCTTACTCGGTCCCAAGCTCTGCTTGGGACCACAAGTCCTCGAAGCTCTGCTTCGCGCGTCCCGTGTCGGGAAGCAGAGCTTCCCACCGGGAGGCCCTTACATCCAGTCGGTCACTACGTCAATCAAACCCGGCATCTTCGCGTAATTGCGAGCGCTTGAATGCCGCCAGTGTACTGGATCATCCACATAGCCGCGCTCCAGCGGATTGTTGTGGGTGTACTCCAGCTTTTGCCACATCATCTCGTCGTCCTGGATCTCCTCCGGGTGACTCCCCTCCTGCCAGACCTGATAATCGCTTTGTGTCTTGTGCCGGAGCTTATGGTATTCGAGCTGATCCAGGAGCACCCTTGCCGAGCGATGCTCCAACAGGTCGATGATGCGGCGAGCGGCATAGGACTTGAAGTTTTTGATAACCGCATCCAAGTTCGGCGCCGATGCGATCATGTGCAAGTGGTTTTCCAGGATCACGTAGCCAAAAAGCTTGAATTCGCGCTCGCGTTGCGAAAACCGCCACGACTCGTAAATAATCTCGGTCGTTTCCTTTCGCGTGAAAACCGGCAGCCAGCCGACGATCGTGCAGGTGAGGAAGTGGGGATGGCAGTCTCGCAGGATGCGATAGCGGCTGCGGGTCATGGTGCGTTTCGCCTACATTTCGATCTGAACTCCTCGATGTGGATACTCGGTCCCGAGCTCCGCTTGGGACCACGAGTCAGCGAAGCTCTGCTTCGCGCGCCCGCTTCGGGAAGCGGAGCTTCCAAGCGTGCGTTCCCAAGCGGAGCTTGGGAACGAGTGGTTGGTTACGACTGCAACGCAAACATATGTATCGGCGAGCTGTTCCCTTTGTACTTCCCGTCCTTGTCCAGCGGGCGGCCGTTGCCGTTGCTGTTGGCGTTGGTCGCGGCAATCGCCATGCGTTTGCCATCGGGATGCCAGGCCAG
>DASRJP010000280.1:0-3151 GCA_035649415.1 Pirellulaceae bacterium
TCCATCGCGCGGACTGGAAAACGCGCCGACCTATTACAGTTCCTCCGAACCGCGCGATCTGTACGCGCTGTACGTGCAGAAGGGCCTGACCGAGCGAGCGGGCAGTTTCCGTGCGGCGTGCAAAAAGGCGCTCCCCTACGACATCGACTACTACTTCAAAATGGTCGACGAGAATCCCGCGCTTTATCAGCGGAACTAGCAGTCGGCGATCGCCGCTCAGGTTTGCCAAGCTCCAGAGCGCCCCTACGATTTAGGGCAAAGCGGCTTGCTGCTGGCCAGCAAAACGATCATTCTAGTTTGATCGCATTCCATTCATACGCCCTGACCGGTTGAGACCGCATTCATGGCCAGCGTTCGCGTCGACCTGATGGATGCCAAGCAAGGGCGTCTGCCCCCTGTCTGCATTTGCTGCGGCAATTCAACGCAGCAGTTGATCGAACATCGCTTTTATTACCAGCCAACGTGGCTCGTGATCTGCAATTTGATCCTGCCGGCCATTGTCCGCTGGTGCCTGGCCTACAGCAGCGTCGTGATTCCCGTGCCGATCTGCCCGGGGCACGCGTGGCGGCTCAAACTTCCCACGCTCATTGGATATGCCCTGGCAGCAATCTTGCTCTTGATCGTGCCGGTGCTGCTGCTCTTGTCGATTGGCCAATACTATGACGCGCTCCTGGCGGTGGGTCTGCTCACGCTCCTGTTCGTATTGGTCATGTTACCCGCGATCCTGGTCGCGCAACTGATCACGCCCCGGGCCTACGACATCACGGATCTTTTCCTGGGGCTGACTGCCGTCTCCGATCAGTTTGCCGGCGTAGCGCGGCGTGGCGGGCGAGGACTTGTTGCCAGCGGCGGCTCCGAGGACAACCTGGCTGGGTATGCGCAACCTCAGCCAGCCTACGCCCCGGCCGCGGGCTCGTACGGGTATGCCATGCGGCCGGCCAGATCGGGGTCGTGGAAACTCGCGCTGATTATTGGCGGGTCGGTGCTGGGCGTCGTTCTGGTCGCCGTAAGCATAATTGCCGGCGTGGCACTGAGCTTTAACTCCGGGAACAGCGCGCCCATCGCCAGTTTACCGCCGGAACAAAGCTCCACGTTCCAAAGCGTGCCATCCGCTCCTGCTTCCGGATTCTCGCCGCAGAGCACTTCGCCAAACCCCACCCGCACCTTCACCCCGCCCGGCTTCGACTCGTCGTTCCTGCCGCCCGAGCAGACGAAATCTGCGCGGGCCAAGGCGGCTATTGAGGCCGCCGCCTCTGCGGCCCGTGGTCTTTCTAAGCCTGACGCAGCCGGCACGGACAGCGCACCCGCGACAACGCAGCCCTTTATCGAGCCGTCTAATCAGGCGGCAACTGACTCCCCCTCGGGAACCGCGGTGGCATCAGCCGAGCCTCGGCGGCCACCCGGCCGTGGCAGCGCGAGCCTAGCCCGCAACACGGAACCGCCCGAAGGTGAGCGGCCAGAGCCGCCGATTCATGCCATGGATTTGCGAACGAGGAAAGTGGTATTTCCTCCGAACCACGTGAAAATCCCCGCGACATTTGACTTGCAGCCAGGCCACGCGGTCTGGGCGCGGCAGCGCGGAGGCTCGTTCTGGCATGCGGCCTTTGTAGCGTCCGTGGAAGGTGATTCGGTTACCGTGCGCTACAAAGGTTGGAGCGATTTCTTCAACGAAACGCTGAATCGAGACATGCTCTGCGTCGACAAGTCGCTGCTGGCCGTCCGGGGCAAGGCTTCAGCGGTAGACGCAACCGGGACGAGCAGCACTCCAGGTAAAATACGTACCTGGACTGATATCACTGGCAAATACAAAGTGGAGGCCGAAATAGTGAGCGTCCAAAACGGCCAGGTGACGCTCCGCAAGGCCAATGGCGATCGCACGACTTTGCCGGTCGAAAAGCTGAGCGAGGCGGATCGCGAGTTCGTGCGCCAAATCTCTTCCACGCAGTAGCGTTTCTTTCGCATTGCCGACTGCGCTCAAGCGTCGGCACGCTGGCCGGCCCAGGAGCGGCTTGTCCGCGAGACAATAAAAATATAACAACTTTATAGTTATTTTTTCCTTGTCATCAATTCGCCACGGTGTTAAAATCGCGGCGTTCAGGCGTCCTTTTGGGTAGCAGTCCTTCCGAGGACCGCCGCAAACGATCGCTGGGGATTCGAGATCAAGGGGGAAAGGGGCTTTCGAGCCAAGTCCGCGCAAGGGGGTCGGCACTCACGGGCTTGGTGGACTTTGAAAGTGCAGCCACTTGGGGGAGACAACGCGTATGGCTACTGCCGCGCGATGTCGCTGGATCGGATTTCTGTGCTGCTGTACGGCGGAACTGCTGCTTTGTTGCTTCTTGTCGGCGGGCTGCGGCGGCAGCGGGGAGGTGCCCGATCCGGACGTGAAACAAAATCTCCGCAGCCTGTTCGAAGTGTACCAAATGTACACAAATGACAAGCGGCTGCCTCCCCCCGACGAGGCGGCGCTACGGAGCTACGTCGAGACTCTCCCAGCCGACCGCAAGGCCAGTATGTTTCTGCCGCCGAATCTCGATCACTTGTTCGTCTCCGTTCGTGACGGCCAGAAATTCGCCATCAAGTACGGAGTCGTCCCGGACCCAACGGTGGCTGCTGGTTTGGCGTGGGAGCAAAACGGCAAGGACGGCAAGCGTTTCGTGGCGCTGTCCATGGGCTATGTGGAGGAATACGACGAAGCAAGCTTCCAAGCACTCCAAAAATAAGTCGAGGTAAACCCACAGGCAGACTGCCGGCAAACAGAGCGAGGCGGCAAGAAAGCGTTTTCCACCTTTATTTGTTCGTTCTTCTGTTGGGAGGCTCTGTATGAGGAAATGTCATCGTTTTCGGACCGGCTTCACGCTGGTCGAACTGCTGGTGGTGATTGCCATCATCGGCATTCTGGTAGCTTTGCTTTTGCCGGCGGTGCAATTCGCCCGCGAAAGCGCCCGTCGCACGAGTTGTTCCAACAACCTGCGGCAGATTGCAACTGCCGTCCACACCTTCCACGACGCCGACTTGACGCTTCCCAGCGCTGGCTGGCGGGACTGGTGTGCCGCGATGCTCGCGCAGCGTCCGCCCGGAGTGACGGTGCAGCAGTACCCGCAGCTTGGCTGCATGCTCTGCTACCAGCGCAGCGGGCAGTGGATAACATCCT
>DASRJP010000281.1:0-6507 GCA_035649415.1 Pirellulaceae bacterium
TTTTCACAGTGCTGGGGATCCTGGCGTCGATTCAGCTCTACAACGACAAGCGGCTGGAGCTGCTGCACGAGGCGGCCAAGGCGACGAAAATCGCAGCCGTCAGCCCCGCGGCGAAGGAGATGGTAACAACCACTTGCCAGCCGCCAGTTGCCAACGAACTCCTCGGTGGGGTGTCGCGTAAACAGACCCATGGCACGCCTACGCTACTACCAGCTTTCGCTGCGGCGGCTGTTTCTGCTGATGGCCGCGATTGCCGGCGTTTTGTGGCTGGGTCTGACGTGGCTGGGACGAATCACGCCGCAGCACGGCGAATTGCTCGTCACGCCGGACGAAAGGGAGAACCTCCAGTCGCTCAGGTCCGCGTTTCAACTGACGTATTCCGATCACCAGCCCTTGACGTGAGGGCCGCACCATGCGGCCCGGGTGGTCGCTCGCTGGCGGTGCGGGGCGTATCGCGTGGTCGGGCTTGAATTCTTCACCTCGTCGCCGCTCGATCCGGCGCAGCTCGCACCCCATCTGGCCAGGTTCAAACACCTGGAGTTCGTCAAGCTGCCGTATGCGACGGCCGACGAGTCCGAACAATGGACGAAGCGGTTGCCGCCGCGATACGCCGTGCTGCAATGACCCGCGCAACGGCCGTAGGATTTTGACAGGCGACAACGACGTCGCCCGCCTCAGGGCACGGAAGTTGATCCGCTAGGTGTCTCCATGGGCGGCTGGACCTGCGCGGTGGCTGTCCAGACCCCCGGCGGCGGGGGATAGAAGGGGGGCCAGGTATAGGTCCACTGGCTCGGGTTCGTGCCCGACTGGGTCATCGAGTAGAAGGTCGAGTTGGGCGCATTGAGGGTCACCATCAAGACGCGCCAGCCCGGGTCTGCCGTTACCGTGGCGGTAAAGATGCGAGTTGCTGCTGCGTACGAAAGAGTGACTGTCGGTGCTGCCATGGGTGCTCCAAAATCAAGGAAGTAGTAACAAGGCGCGAGTGAAGTTGACCCTTTTGTTGTGAGAAACGACGCCGCATTTGCCGCCAGCGAATGCTTTCCAATCCGGAATGTCCGGCGGCAATTTGTCCCAGGAAAACTGCACGGGCTGCCCCTGCACCCGCAGGGCGGTCAATTCTCCTGCCGAGATTTCAAGCTCGAGGTCGATCGGCATGCGCCAATCCACGTTCAGCGGCACTTTGGCATACTCGTGCGTCTTCGGCAGTGAAGGATTACGGTCCGAGTCGGGAACTACATGGAAACGAAACAGCCGAACCATGGCGTTTGCTTCGCCTTCACCATCGGGATCGACCACGGCCAGCAGGCATTGATCCTCCGACTTTCCGTCGACCAGTTCGTGATGGAGTCCCCAAAATGCGCCGCAGAGAACTGGATCGGGGTCCGGTATGGCAGACATATTGAGCCTGGCGTTGCCGTGCAGCTCTCCAAGCGCAAAGAGCGACCAATGTCGCGAATTCACGGACAACGTTTGGCCCGGCAGGAACGACCACTCGTTTTGGCCCCCTGCGTGCGAAAAGAACACCACCTCAGGCGTCTGGCCAAGCAAGTTCCGGCTCCCCCGGGGCTGGGTGATTGATGGTCCCCCGGGTACGGAAGGAATCGATGGGTTCACGGACGGGGAGGCAATCAGCCGCCAAATCGTCGGCCCCGCGATGGCCGTCACCGCCAGGATCAGCACGATGGCCCCGGCAGCAATCAGCGCCCTGAACGGTAGCACGCGGCGCGGTGCGGCGGGGCGCTGGGTGAGCGCCTGCTGGAAATCGAGCGCCGTCGGCAATCGATCGGCCGGGCTGCGCAGCAGGCACTTGCGGCACAATTCGTCGAGCGCCGGCGGAATCGAATCGTCGAGCTGTCGCAGCGGCTTGGGATCGCGGGTCAGAATCTCGTCCCGCAGCTCGTCGTTGGTATCGCCGCGGAAGGGTCGTCGCCCGGCCAGGCATTCGTACAGGATGACTCCCAGGCTCCAAATGTCGCTGCGCCCGTCCAGGTGATGCGATTCTCCGCGCACCTGCTCGGGGGACATGTAGGAGAGCGTGCCGCTGGCGTCGCCGCGCCAGTATTGCTGCCGGTCCTCGCGGAGGGCGAGGCCGAAGTCGCAGACCTTCACGTTGCCGTCGCGGTCGAGCAGGATGTTCGAAGGCTTCAGGTCGCGATGCACCAGGCCGAGCTTGTGCCCGTGGTGCATGGCCTCGGCCACCTGGCCGCAGATTCGCGTCACCTCCGCCAGCGGCAACTTTCCGCGCCGCAGCCGCTGCGACAGCGGCTCGCCGGCGACATACTCCATGGCGATGAACACGCGCCCGTCGTCGCCGGTCCCGGCGTCGTAGATCGCGGCCACGCGGGGATGCTTGATACGGGCGGCAATCCGCGCCTCTTCCAGGAACGCCTCCTGCCTTTCTTGCGTCCAAGACGCACGTCGGGCCGGGAGCTTGAGAGCAATCTCCCTATCGAGGGTTGGATCGTAGGCAAGGTAAACCGATCCAAACCCGCCTTCGCCTAGGCGGTTGCGAATGAGAAACCGCGAGACTTTCTCCGGCACCGCTGCCGTCGTGGCGCTCTCGACTTCTACATCCGTGTCGCGATTGCTCCCTTGGATGTACGTCGTCGTGCGGGCGAGATCGGACTCCTGCTGAGGATTTGTCGGGAGCGGAAGTTGGCCAGGTTGCATGGCTCGCCCTCCCTTGCTTTTGGGGTGAAAAGATCACGCCCGTGCGGCAGCACCTGGGATGGCACTTCCGAACGGAATTGATCGATGGCTGGACTTGCCCGCCTTCCCCAACGAGCATGCGCCTAGTCAGTTTAGGAAGCCGGAGGGGGAAATTCAATCAAAAACTGCCGGAAGCGCCAAAAGAGGCGTTTTTGCGAAACGAGAAACAAAGCGGGCCGCCGGTTTCCCGGCGGCCCACTCGAATCGGACAGCTCACGCAGGGCAGGCTCCAAGGCCTGCCCCACGGATGACACAGGCGGAGTGCTTGCCCGGTCTACACGGCCAGCTCTTCCACCTGCTTGGCCAGCCGCTTGCGGGCCACGTGCAGCCGCCGCTTGATGGTGCCTTCCGGAGCGTCGAAATCCCCGGCCATCTCGTCAATGCTCTTCCCCTTGACGTAGAAGGCAACCAGGGTCTGCCGGTCCAGGCGGCCCAGCTTGGCCAGCCCCTTGCGGACGCTGGTCTTCCGCTCGGCCGCCAGGGCCACCGCCAGCGGAGTCTCGCGCTCGACGCAGGTCGCCTCCAGGGCCTCCTGCTCGATCGCCAGATCGCCGCTCTTGCGCACCAGGTGGTTGATCGCCATCCGGTTGGCGATGCTCCGCAGCCAGCCCGGGAAAGCCTCCGGCACCCGGAGCTGGCCAAGCTTCTTCATCGCCTGGATGAAGACGTCCTGGGTCAGTTCCTGCGCCTCGCCATAGTCGCCGATCCGGCGCAGCGCGATCGCCAGCACGTGCTTCTCGAAGCGCACGAACAGCTCGCCAAACGCCTCGCGGTCGCCGCGCTGGGCGCGGACCACGAGGCGGATCAGCTCGGTCTTGTCGTTAGTGTTGGTCAGAGTGGCGTTCATGGGTGTCTCTCGCTTATCTCATGGCCGTGCGGCGCCGGACCAAAAGGCTGTTGGGCCTTCGGCAAAGCGTTCGCACGGCTGGTGGCCTGGTGAAAAACGCGGCCTGTCAGCGGCAAGCGGGGCAGGAAGCGACTGGTCGCTTCTTCCGCTCGGCTGGCGTCCGCGTTTTGAGGCTGTCTGTAGGAGCGCTGCGGGAAATCGTTCCCGCAAGTCTTACGCTGTCTCCCAGCCTCTTAACTCGTGCGGACGCTCGTGCCGGCAGAATGGCCCTGCGTGGCGACTTAGATGGTCGCCCGCAAAGCGCCTCCGGTCGGAATCCAAGCATGACGGCTTCGATATGCCGCCTTTCTTGGACCACTTACCGGGTGCGGCATAGAGGCGCAAGTGCGCGAGGTCGGCGCTGCGCAGCGTCGCCATGCCGGCCACGACCTGACGACCCTGGCGGATCGTTTGCACGTTGGCGATTTCGGCATTGATGGTGACGACGTTACGCATGGCTAACCTCCGCTGCGACGTTGCGCAGTGCGAAAGAATGTAGGACAGGTTTTCAACCTGTCTCGAAAAAGGGAACAACTTTAATTGCGAGGACAGGTCGACAACCTGTCCTACTGTACTCTACCGCCCTGGGGTGCCATCGGCAACCGCAAGCAGCGAACCTGCGGCCCAAAAGACCCACCGCCAAGACGGCAGCGATGACTATGACGCCTCATCGGCCAAAAGGTTCGGGGGAAAATGGAAAAAATTTTTCGGTTCACAAAAACGACGCAAACCACTATCAGCCAATTAGTTAGATCGCTCGCTCGAGGCCAAGCGCAGACACACCCGCACGAAACGGGCGGCCAATCCATACAGCCAATACGCCGCTGACCCGGCGGCCAACGGCAGCAGGTAGTAGAGGCCGAGCGACAGCAGGGCGAACTGCCCCAGTGTGACGAGAGACCGATATGAATTCTCCCGTGGCCAATACGATTCGCCGATTGCCACCCCCAGCCAGACGCCCGCGCAGGTCGCGGCGATCTGCCCAGCCAGACGCAGGTTGCGGCGGCTGAACCAGTAGGCGAGGGTGCCGCTGGCGACAAATCCAGTCAGGGCGAACAGCCAGACGATGACCCAGACGATATAGGCCTGCCGCGGATTGAAATAGTCGATTTTCGTCTCTTTCAGTTTCCACAGGACCGGAAAACTGCTGGCGGACGCCGCGGCCAAAGTGCTGGCCGCCACCAGCAGTGCGTGCACGAATGCCACGACGCGCTCCTTGGCCGTGGGCGGACGGCCGCTCGATCGCGACTGCCGAACTTGCTTGATCCACAAGCGCCACAGCAGCAGGCCCGCAATGAACAGCCCCAGGGCGGGAGCCAGCACAAACACCCACGTCACGATCAGACCGCTACCGAACGACGTTTTTTCGAGCGGGGAACATGAGGCGACCAGCGCCACGTGCCCCGCGGTGGCCAGGGCAAACAGACCGGCGGCTGCGATCGTCACGACCACCAGCAGCGAGCCCAGAAAGGAAATTGCAGCTTGCGCCGGCGTTTGCGGCTTGCCCGCCTTGCGCCACGCTCGCTGATACCACCAGGATCGAGCCACTGCCGGCACTGCCAGGATTGCCAGAACGATTCCCACTGGCGGCCACTGCACGGTCACGCCGAGCCAGACGCAGACTCCAGTGACGACCAGCATCAGGGTCGCCAGGGAAAAGGTCCGCGGACCGCCAGGGGGGGACACTCGCGGCGCAGCAGGTGGGCGATCGAAGATGGCACCAGCGGTCTGGCCGCACAGCCAGCAGCGCTCGGCGGCTGGCGCGATGTCGGCGCCGCAGAATGCGCATTGATGCAGGCCGGAAACCATTGGCGAAACCGCTTCCCAATGCCTAGAGCCCGTCGTGCCGTGAGTTTACCGCCGCCAGCGGCTATGATGTGGAAATTCCTTCTGCCGGCAGGCGGAGCCTCAAAACGCTTGCCAAGCTCAGCGACGTGAGCTTGTCCGATTGTCGCGTTAACGACGAAGGGCTGGCTTGCCTCCTGCAATTGCCGCAGCTTCGGCATTTGAGTGTGACGACCTCGACGGTGACGGGGCACAATCTGGACGAGCTCACTTGTGAGGCGGGAGCGACGATTGTCGATATCGGCCTGTTCTCTTCCGAAGTTGACGATGCCGGGCTGATGGAATTCGCAAACATCCCCTCGCTGCGGCGACTCGACATCCGGCAAAGCAAGGTCACTGCCGAGGGGTTGGACCAGTTTCGCAAGGCAAGGCCGATGGTTGCGGTCCAGGGACCGTAGTCGCCCGTCGAAACGCGATCGGCTCATCTCACGTATTTTCGGCCGGCCTAAATCCCTCGGCACGTTTCGAAAACCGATTCCCCCCGAGACCAGCGGGCGGCGGCATCGGGCAGCTCTAGCGCTCGCGCCAAGGCGCTGTTGAGCTCGTAGCGACGACCGTCCCAGCCGGCCGATGCCAATCCGTCCGAAAGTCCCTCCGCGACTCCGGCGCCAACATCGGCGGCAAACGCTGCGCCCTCTGGCCGATCCGCGTCTTCCTCCGTAGCGCCAGCCGTCACAGCGCACAGCGAGCAACCACAGCGGCATTGGATCGGCCGCGAATCATCGGTCAGGCAGCAACCGCTGGCTGCCAGCAGCGGGCAGGTCGGCAATTCGACAGTCGCCTCCTGGCGCACCGCGGCCCCAGCCAGCCGCTGCTCGTTCGACTTGGCGCGCTTGAGGATCTTGCGCTGCTCGCTTGGCGACAAGATCCGCTTCAAGTCGTCAACGATCGCCAGCGTCTCCGGCACTGTCACGCCAATCAACTCGCGACTTCGCTGCTGGCAGCGATTTCCGTGCGCGGCCAATTCGGCCCGCAACGACTCTTCCACCACTTCGCTTGTGAAATCCTCGACGTCGTGCGCGAGGTCGAGCGGCGTATCGGTCCGGCGGGGACGCTGCGCGTAGCCA
>DASRJP010000282.1:0-3299 GCA_035649415.1 Pirellulaceae bacterium
CGCCAGCGAGCCGGCGCTGAAGATAGTGCGAATCGTGCCGCGGGCGATCATCGCCTCCAGGTCGTCCAGCTTGTCGATCTTGATGCCGCTGAAGACGACCAGCTTTGCCTTCAGGCAATCCATCATCGGCCCTTCGAACTCCCCGGCGACGTACTTGCCAAGCGCCACGCGCTGCATGGACAGCGGCACGATCGTGCTCAACGAATCCAGGCTGCCGGCGGAGAGGGCTTCGTTGACGTAGACGCTGCCAACCTTTTCGGCCAGCGAATTGGCAAATGTCGCCAGCTTTGGCGCCAGAGCGGGCAGTCCGTCTTCCTTTGCCTTCCAGAGAACCGTCTCGATGTCGTACGCCCGGACGTTTTGCAGGACCAGCACGCTGCCAGCCGGCGCGGTAGCAGCTGTCTGGCGGACATGGTCTTTGACCACGCTGGTTGCCTCGTCCAGCCAGTCCTCAATCAGCGGCACTTCGCAGCCGAGGATCAATCCGATGCGTTTGGCGACCTTGGCCAGCGAGCCGATCGGCTTGTCTTTCTCCTTGCGGCCTAAGTGGCCAAAAATTACCTGTTTCCATCCCTTTCGCCGACCGAATTCCAAGGTCTCCTTCATCGACCGCAGTCGGATGTCGCCGTCGCCGAGGTTGGGGCCGACTTTCGCATCGACGTCACCGCGGACGAGGACGGGTGTGCCGCTGGCGACGTCGGCCAGCGACTCTTGCCGCGGGATGGCTTTCAGATAATCGGCCAGCGAGAGATTTTCCCTCGGGGCGAAACCCTTGAGGAGCTTCGCGACGGCCAGGACTCGATCGGCGGTAACGGGCATGGAAGTCAGGGGTCAGAGGTCAGGGGTCAGACACTTTCTGGTTCGATCAATCTCACGCGGCGTTCGTGCCGGCCTCCTTCGAAGGGGGTCGTCAGCCAAATGCGTACGATCGTCAGCGCCATCGCTTCGTCAATCGTCCGCTGCCCCAGCGCCAGGACGTTGGCGTCGTTGTGTTCGCGGGCCCACTTGGCCGTCTGCTCGCTCCAGCAGAGAGTGCAGCGAACGCCGCGGACTTTGTTGGCTACGATAGCCTCGCCGTTGCCTGAACCTCCCAGGACAATGCCACGGTCGCACTCGCCGCGGGCCACGGCCTGGGCAGCGGGGCGAATGAACTCCGGGTAATCGACCGGGGCGTCGCTGGACGTACCAAAGTCGCGGACTTCGTGACCGAGGGCGGCCAATTCAGCCTTGATCCGCTCTTTGTAGGCGAATCCAGCGTGGTCGGAGGCGATGGCGATTTTCATGGTTGGAAGTAGGACGACCTTGCAAGGTCGTCTTGGCTCCGTCGTTAGGACTGCCTGGGAAGGCCGTCCTGCCTCATCGCGACTCTATCCTACGGCAGGGGCTCCTGCTGCGACAGGCAGTGGAACGAGCCCAGGCCCCACACGAGGTGGAGCGACGGCGCGCCGACGACGCGGCGGTCGGGGAGCAGTCTTTGCAGCGTGTCGATGGCAATTCTGTCGGCCGGATCGCCATAAGTGGGCACGATCAGTCCGCCGTTGACGAAGATGAAATTGGCATAGCCTGCCGGCAGCCGCTGATCGTCAACATATTTGGCTGACGGCAGCGGCAGCGGAACGATTTCGTACTCCGTAGTAGGCCCACTCCGTTTGCCGTCAGCCGCAACGGCACACGGAGTGCGCCTGCTACAAAGTTCCTTCAGCTCCGCCAGATTCTGCTGCGTCGGCTCGTAGTTCTCGTCACTCGGATCGTCGCACACGCTGACCACGATTGTGCGCGGCCCTACGAAGCGGGCGATCTGGTCGATGTGGCCGTCCGTATCGTCGCCGACAATCTCACCCCCCTTGAGCCACCAGATGTCTTTCACCCCCAGATAATCGCGCAGGAATTTCTCCATCTGCTCGCGCGACAGATTCGGATTGCGATTCGGATTGAGAAGACACGACTCGGTCGTGAGCAGCACCCCCTCGCCATTCCCTTCGATCGCGCCCCCCTCCAGGATGATCCCAGGCGAAGACACCCGCCGCCCCTGGAGTGCCGCGATCTTCCGCGGCACTTGGTTGTCTTTGTCAAACGGTGGGTATTTGCCCCCCCACGCATTGTATTCCCAGTCGATGAGAGCTGGCGGCAGAGTGGCCCGCGACGCCGTCGCGGAAGCCCCGCCACGGCGTGGCGGGCTACTTAGAAACGTCGGCCCATGATCCCGGCACCAGGCATCATTCGTCTCGATGTCGTGCAGCGTCACGTTGGCCAGATCGCCGACTAGCTCGCGGGCCTGGCGCATGACCGCCTCGCCGCCGGCCAGAATATTCACCGGCTCGAATCGGGCGATCGTCCGTACTAGCTGCGCGAACTCCCCCGGCACTGGCTCAAAATGCCCCGGCCAGGTCTCCGGATTCCGCGGCCACGACAGCCACGTCGCAGCATGCGGCTCCCACTCCGCGGGCCACCGGTAGCCGAGGGCGGCAGGAGTGACTGGCTTTTCAGCAGCTCGATCGGTCACGGGTAAATTTGTCGTGCGTTTTTTGGAACACAGAGACGCGAAGGCACAAAGCCACGGAGAAGCACATCTACAGCTGCGTCAATTATGAGAAGTTGATGAGCTTACGAAGTCCAAGCAGAACTAGCGAAAGGAATCCACTCAAGGCGCCACCCCATACGCCTAAGGTGAAAAGGCCGCACACAACGTGAAGCAAATAAGAGGGATGCAGCAAGAAATTGGGCGGAATCGCGGGTAAGTCGTTAGTCACCAGCGAAACTAAGCTGGCGATAGTCGCGGCGACGCCGATCAGAGCAGATTCCAGAGTGGACCAGAGTAGGTGATGGTTCCAAAACCAACGTATTCCAAGATAGGCCCCGCAAATTCCTCCTGTCAGGAGCTGCGGTAACACGGGCGGTGCAAAACAGACAAACGTTGCTGCTGCGTGGCGGAATGACACATAGTCAGCCGCGACGGCTCGACCGACCGCAAGGGCGACCGCGACGACGGCTGTCGCTTCAGCGAATTGAAGGATCGAATATCGCAGTCGCGTGGCATTCACGGCGCTTTTGTCCACTCGCGGAGCGAGTGCACGACGTTATTCCAAATACCGCTTCGTCAAATCTCCATACGCATCGATCCGCCGATCTCGCAAGAACGGCCAGTGCGTGCGGACGACATCGACCAATCCCAGGTCGCACTCGGCGAGGACGATTTCTTCCTTGTCGTGCGAGGCTTTCGCGAGGAGGTTGCCGTTGGGATCGCAGATGAACGAGCCCCCCCAGAATTCGAGCTTCCCTTCGCGGCCGACGCGATTGGG
>DASRJP010000283.1:0-5945 GCA_035649415.1 Pirellulaceae bacterium
CTGGCGTCATCTGTATCCTGACAGGCATCGGATTTATCCCGCTGTTTGTCCTTGCGTTTCTGGGATACATGAGATGGCTCACCTGACTGGTCGCGGCTTTGAGGGTCATGCGCGCATATCGCAAACATTTCTCCAAGCGGCCGAATTCGCCGCAACTCATTCGAGCCCAAGGGCTTGCGCCAAGAAACCGCAGCGCATGATTATGCGCATTATGCGCGCCGCCCTCTTTTGCCCAGCGCAACCAAAACCAAGGTCTCGAACGATGCGAAACTTGAATCCAAGGCGGCACGAGGTGGGGGCGTATGGCTGTCGCCAATACCGCAGCCGCTGGCGTTTCAGGCATTAACCGCCGGGGACGCCGGGTCCGTCCAGCACCGCTCGAGCGAGGCCGCGGGAATGACGCTGCTCGCCTCGGCGATGCGCCGCAGGGCAAACTCGGCAAAGGCGTCTGGCGAAAGAGGCCTGGAAAAGTAAAAGCCCTGGCCGAAATCGCATCCGAGCTCGCGGAGAATGCGCAGCTGGGACTCGCGCTCCACACCTTCGGCGACGATTGCCAGGCCCAAATTGTTGGTCAGGATGGCCAGCGAATGGACCAGGGCCGCCGTCTGTTTGCTGGTCTCGATGTCCACCAGCAGCGAGCGGTCAATTTTCAGCACGTCGGCAGGGAACTTGTGCAGCGAGGCGAACGAGGAGCAGCCGGTGCCAAAATCATCAATGGCCAGCAAGAAGCCCAGGCGCTTGATGGCGTTCATCGTGGCAATCGCTGTCGGAACATCGCTGGCAAACGTGTCCTCAGTGATTTCGAGCTGCACCCGGCTGGCCGGCAGGCCGGCGGCGTCCGCCGCGGCGCGAACTTGCTCGGCCAGGTCGGATTGGGCGAACTGCTTGCGCGAGATATTAATGCTGATCGTGGGCGGCGCGGCCGGTCCCAGCCGCTGGACCCACTCCGCCATCTGCCGTGCGGCTTCATTCAATACCCAGCGTCCGATGTGCAGGATCAGGTCGGATTCCTCGGCGATGGGAATGAACTCCGCGGGTGAGATGAATCCCTGGCCCGGATGCTGCCAGCGGAGCAAGGCCTCCACGCTCTTCAGGCGGCCGGTCTCGAGCGAAACAATCGGCTGAAAGGCGAGCGAAAACTGCTCGCCTTCGATGGCCCGGCGGAGCTCGTTTTCGAGCAAATGGCGGCGCTGCACGCGGTTGCGCATTTCCTCATCAAACACCGCATAGCGGGCCTTGCCGGCACGTTTGGCTTCATACATCGCCGTGTCGGCATCGCGGATCAGGTCTTCCGCCCGGTCGTGGTCGCCTCGGGCGACGACGATCCCGATGCTCGCCGTGGAGAATACTTCGTGCGGCCCCAGGCGGTACGGCCGCGACAGCGCCGCCAACAGTCGATCAGCCACAGCGAGCGCGTCCTCGGCCTGGGCGATGGGCTCAATCATGACGACGAACTCGTCTCCGCCCATCCGCGCCGCGGACGTCCCCGACTCGCTCCGGCTCAGAGAATCGCCGCACCGCAGTTCGCGCGTTAGCCGGACGGCGATTTCGCACAGCAGGGCGTCGCCGACATCGTGCCCGAGGCCGTCGTTGATCAGCTTGAAGCGGTCGAAATCGAGAAACATCAGAGCGAAGAGTTCGCCGGAGCGGCGGGCCCTGGCCAGTGCCAGCTGAACGCGGTCGAGGAGCAGCGTCCGGTTGGGCAAGCCCGTTAGCCGGTCGTACATCGCGGCGCGGGCCAGCTTCTCCTCGGCTTGTTTTCGATCGGAAAGGTCCCGGATCGTGGCGGTGAAGCAGGTGGACCCGTGGAGCGCGTTGGCGACGATCGCCACCTCGACGGGAAACTCCTCTCCGCTGGCGCGGAGCGCCGGCATTTCGATCCGCTTACCCAGGATCGGACCTTGGCCAGTCTCCAAGTAGTGGGCAAATCCGCGGCGATAAGGCTCGCGCAAGCGCTCCGGCACGATCAGCCCGGCAAGTTTCTGGCCAATCGCCTGGGAGGCTTTGAATCCGAAAGTGGCTTCGGCCGCCGCGTTGAATGCGAGGATCTCGCCGCGCGAGTCGATCGTGATAATCGAGTCCAGGGCAGTCTCCTGGATGGCCATGGCCAGTTCGCGCGACTCGCGCAGGTCAATCGCCGCTTGCAGCCGCCTCATCGACGATTGTTTCAGGTCCTGGGCGCGGCGGGCCGAGTTCTGGACCGCCAGGTTGAACGCCCTGGCCACGCGGCGCATTTCGGCGCTGCCGAGCTCGTCCAAGCGATGGTCCAGGTCTCCTTTGGCGACCCGCTCCAGCGCCGCTACGAGGTCATCGAGAACTCCCAGGGAGCGTGCGACCAATCGCCAGGCGAGCGCCAGGCCCAGCACCAGGACGGCGAGCGCCCCGCCGGCCACGCTGGCGCTGCGCCAGATCGAAGCCGAGGCCAGCGCGTCCAGCGCCCACCAGCCGACCGCGGCGGTCCCGATCAGCAGGGAGGCGGCGAGCAGGATCCATTGACTACGGAGGCTCAGCGCTCGCCCGCCAGCGCGGCGACTTGCGTTTCCCGATCTTTGATTGGACATCAAGCGGCCTCCGTTGCCGGAGTCACCCAAGAGCCTTCTCAGCTGCCGCGCGCGCTTACCAAAGCGTAGGTCGTTACCCACGTTACTGCCCTGGCGAATATGCCGAGTTTGCCGATCTTTCGGGCTGGGTAGTAGATCTGCAGGCCAAAGGATGGCCTGCAGCAGGTCGGCCAACGTCGGACCTTCCGTTGCTGCGAGACCCCAGCCCCAATTCAGCACCGACCGTCCACGCTCTAATATGACTGGATCCTCGACCTGGCTCGTGCAACCAAATGGCAGTGCTACGCGCTGTGGTTCGCGTTTCCGTTATGAAATCGAGCACGACATGAGATTCGTTGCCGCTAGCTGGATGACCATCGCCGTGCTACTCGTACTGCCGGCGGGTACGCGACAATTTCTTGCCCGCGGGGACGACTGGCCACAATGGCGAGGGCCGCAGCGCGACGGAGTCTGGCGGGAAACCGGAGTGGTCGATTCCATACCTGAGTCGGGCCTGCCGATCCGGTGGCGCGCCCGCGTACTCAATGGCTGGTCGGGACCGGCAGTGGCTGCGGGACGCGTCTATATCACGGATCACAACTACAAGAGCAGTCCGAAGTCGAGCGGGTCCTTTGTTTTGACGCCAATACAGGGAAGCAGCTTTGGCTCCATGAATACGCCTGCCCTTATGGAAACATGGAGTACGGCAACGGACCGCGGGCTACACCGACGGTGCACGCGGGACGCGTCTATACGTTGGGAACGCTGGGGCACCTGAACTGCTTGGACGCCGAGACAGGCGCGGTGCTGTGGAAGAAGGATCCGGTGCAGGATCTGAATGCCCAAGGGCCACGATATGGAGTCAGTGCCTCGCCACTCATTGAAGGCGAGGTCGTAATAGTTTCTGTGGGAGCCAGGCCGGAGGGAACGGCGGTGGCCTTGGATTGGAAGACGGGCGCAGAACGCTGGCGCGCACTGGATGACCGTCCGGCATACAGTTCCCCGATCGTGCTGGAAATGGCGGGCCAGCGCCAAGTCATTCTGTGGACCGGCGACAACGTCAACAGCCTCGATCCGGCCACCGGCAAATTGCTGTGGCAGGTGCCGTTCAAAGCAGCTTTTGATCCGGCCCAGGCAACAGCCACACCGGTCGTTCACCAGGACAAACTGCTGTGCCTCGCCGCTTGGAATCGAGGTTCGATGATGCTGCAACTGAAGCAGGGTGAGCCGGGTGCGACTGTATTCTGGAAGACGCGGTCGCAGCCGACGGCTTCCAGCAGCACCCCTGTTTTTCAGAGCGAAAAGCAGATTTACACGATCATCGGCGATGGTTCGCTGGCCTGCCTCGATCCCGCCACCGGCGATGAAATCTGGACGACGCGCGCCGCGACCAGCTCCCATCTGGGAATGGCCCACATCGTCACCAACGGCGATCGCTGTTTTCTGCTGAACCAACAGGGACATTTCATCGCGGCGCGCCTGACGCCAGAAGGATATCGAGAAGCCGGACGGATGCCGCTCGTCGAACCGACGGCCGGCTATCGAGCCGGAGGCCCTGTTTGTTGGGCGCACCCCGCTTTCGCCAACAAGCATCTGTTTGCCCGCAACGATCGGGAGTTAGTGTGCGTGTCGCTAGCCGCCGATGCCACGGCTCCGATTCAGGCGGCGGAAGGTTCGCGCTGGCCGTCCACGGCTCTGCCTGCAACCGCGGGTGCCGACGTCCAGCAAACGCTTGCCGTGGCTGTCTCGCCGGACGGGAACACGGTCGCGCTGGGCACGGGCTATGGATTGGTAAGGCAGATCGAGCTGGCGACCGGCAAGGTGCTCGCGAGTGACAGGCGACACAACGACTGGGTATGCGCCGTGACCTACTCGTCTGACGGGAAGTATCTCGCGTCGGCCGGCGGGAGCGAGTTTACGCCGGAGCGAAACGGCGGGAAAACCAGCGCTGAAATCAAGGTCTGGGACCGGGTGACCCAATCCGAGCGCGGCCCACTGGAGGGACACACCAACAAGATTTTCTCCGCCGCGTTTTCACCCGATGGCCAAACGCTGGCAACCGGGTCCGCCGATCAGACGATTCGCCTGTGGGACGTCGCCGCCATTCGCGAGCGGTTGGTCCTCAAGGGACATGCGGACGCAATCTCGTCGCTGGCCTGGTCGAGCGATGGCCAAATCCTTGCATCGGCAAGTTGGGACAAGACGGTCAAGCTTTGGGAAACAAGCACTGGCAAGGAACTGGCCACGCTTTCAGGCTCGGCGGAAGAAGTCCTGTGCGTGGCAATTTCCCCCGATCGTCAATGGGTTGCGGCCGGCGGATCCGACTGGAATGTGCGACTGTGGGACCTCAATACCAGAAAACTCGCTGACGTGTTGACAGGTCATCGGGGCGCGGTTTACGCGGTCAGTTTTTCACCAGACGGAAAGACGCTGGCAACCGGTAGCGGGGACGAAACAATCAAGCTGTGGAGCCTCGAAACCCGGCGTTCAACCGGCACCTTGCGAGGACACACCGGTGGCGTCACTTCCCTCGCCTTTACGCCCAATAACCAGCGTCTTGTCAGCGGCGCGCTCGAGGGCCCGGTGCGAATCTGGAATCTGGCGCCGTAGGCGCGCGGGAACCGCTACTTCGCGTCTTTCGTGCCGACGATCGTCTGCTGCTTGGAGCCGATGCGGCCCTTGCCGAGGGCATCGACGAGCAGGCGGTACTCCGTTTCCCCCTCGGGCATCGTAAACACGATCGTGACGCGGCCGTTGGCGTCGGTGACGAGCTGGGGATCGAAGTAGAGCGAGGGAGGCGCCGTCATTCGCATCGCTTCCTTCAAGCGCTCGGCGCCTTCGCCCTTGTCGCGCGATTCACCGGCTGGTGGCGCCCCGAAACCGAATCTGCCACCGCCGGGACCGCCCTGGCCGCCGCCGAAGCCTCCCAGCGCGCCGCCGCGACGGCCTTCCAGCGGGGCCGCGCCGAGCTGGGCGTTCTCGTCAAGTGCTCCGACTCCCTTACCGGAGGCTGCGCCACGGCGATCGATTCCCGTCTTGGCTCGCAGCGTGCCTCCCGACGCGTCACCGCTTGCTAAAGCATCGGTTCCGGACCGCGGCGCGAGGCCGGCTCCCTGTTCCTTGTCCGTAGTGGGTTGAAATTCGCGCTTCATCAAGCCTTCGCCCCCCTTGGCCACATCTCCATTAGGTGTGACCCGCGGCTCGACCATCCGCCGCGCGCTGCCCTTGGCATTGTCGGCGGCAGGCAGGCCCTGGCCCGCAGCCGCACCCGGCTGGCGCAGGAAGCTCTCCAGGGCCTCCTGCCCCGCCAGTTTTTCGACCTCCCCAGGTCGTCCGGCGGGCAGATTACCGGGCGCTGCGGCGGCCGGCGGAACCGGTGCGGCTGCCGGATCAGCGCCTTCAAAC
>DASRJP010000284.1:0-19850 GCA_035649415.1 Pirellulaceae bacterium
GCCGCTGAATTGAATTCTCCCGCGGACGATTTCCACGCCAGCGTCGGCACTTTCCCAAACCTTTTCAAGCGCCGGTGGTAACGTCAGCTCGGGGGTTGCCTTGGCGTTCGGATAGACGGCACGAACGAGCGGCCAGCGTTCGGCGGCAGTCCAAATGCGGAGTGTGGAATCTGTTGCAAGTCCGCACTCCGCACTCCGCATTCCGTATTCGACCAATGTCGCCCTCCCCGCTCGCGCCAGCTCCGCCAGCCAATCGCTCCACGGCGCCGCTTCGTCCTCGCGCAGCACGACCATCGTGCACAGCGCATCGTGCAATTCCTCCGGGTCGCGAATGATCGGCCAGGCGTCCTCACTCACTTGAGCGATTGCGTCGGGATCGAGCTTTGCCAGATCACGGAAGTCGTCGATGGAGAGCGACCTCCGCGTGCTAACGGCGCGCGTGCGACGCTCCTCAAGCGGCGCGTCATCGAGGAAGGCGTAAGGATTGGCGTTGATGAGCTGGTGCGAAAATGGCGACGGCTCGCGTGTCTCGACGGGAATCAGCTCGACGCGGCCGGCCTGTACTTCCCCCAGCAGCTCGATCCACCGCGTGACGTCCATCGCCTCGTGCAGGCAGTCGTGCATCGTCTGCTTGACAATCGGCTGAAGGTAAGGAATCTCGATGTCGCCGTGATGATTCTCCAGGCAGCCGACCGTCTCGGGAAATGCAGCCGCCAGCAAGTCCTCCGAGCGGAACTTTTGCAGGAAGGGCGGAACACGGTGGCCGGCCTCGGCGCGCAGTACCGCCAGCGACCGCGTGATATTCCAGCGCCAGCGCACCCCAAATACCGGCGCGGCGACAACTGCCTGCTCGAGCAGGTATTGAGCGTTGCCCGGATGGAGCATCTTGAACAAACTCTCGATAGGGAAGCTGTGCTGCGGTCCGATCGAGAGGAGCACGCCGTTGTCATCGGCGGCTGCTTGAAGCTCGAAGTCGAAGCTGCGGCAGAACCGCTTACGGAGGGCCAGGCCCCACGCCTTGTTGATCCGCGCGCCCAGCGGCGCGTGGACGACGAGCTGCATACCGCCGGACTCGTCAAAGAATCGTTCGAAGACGATCTTTTCCCGCGTGGGTACGACGCCGATGGCCGCCTTTTGTGCAGCCACGTAGCGGGCGGCCTGCTCGGCGACGTGTGCTTCCGTTCCGCATTCGTGCATGAGCCAGGCGACGGCGTCGGGCCATTGCCGATCGGAGGCAGAATCCGCATCGACCTGCACTCGATCCGCAATGCCGCATCGCAGGTCCGACAGCTCGGCCGACAGTTCAACGGTTCGTCCCGGCGCTTCGCCAAGCCAAAACGGGATGCTTGGCGGAGCCCCTTTCGCATCGCTGACAAGGACCTCGCCCGACGTGACCTTTTCAATGCGCCACGAAGTATTGCCCAAGAGAAAGATATCGCCAACGAGACTTTCGATGGCGAAGTCTTCGTTGACGGTGCCAACGAAAGTTCCTTCGCCGACTTCCAAGACTCGATAATCCCCCTGTTCGGGGATTGCTCCGCCCGAGGTCAGCGCGGACATCCGCGCGTGCCGCCGCGCCCGCAGTTTGCCATGAATCTGGTCGCGATGAAGATAAGTGCCGGCCTTCGAGCCAGGTTTGATCCCTTCCGAGAGCATCTTCAGGACCGCGTCATAGTCTTCATGGGCTAAATTGCGATACGGCCACGCCCGGCGGAAGAGGTGCAATAGTGCGTCTTCATCCCATTCATCGCACGCAACAGCCGCAACGACCTGTTGCGCCAGGATGTCCAGCGGAGCCTGCGGAATTTCAATTCGATCGAGCTGGCCGCGGCGGACGGCCCGCACCAATGCCAGGCTTTCCAATAGCTCGTCGCGCGTTAGTGGAAACAGCCGCCCCTTGGGAAGCGCGCCCAGCGAATGCCCCGAGCGGCCGACGCGCTGTAGAAAGGTGGCAATCGATCGCGGTGAGCCGATCTGGCAGACGAGGTCGATGTAGCCGATGTCGATCCCCATCTCAAGCGACGCCGTCGCGACAATTGCCTTCAGCTTTCCGTCCTTGAGCCGCTGCTCGGCGTCGTGCCGGATCTGGCGAGACAGCGACCCGTGGTGGCTGGCGACCGCATCCTCGCCAAGTAATTCCCGCAGCCGGTGGGCCACGCGCTCCGCCAGACGCCGTGTGTTGACGAATACCAGCGTGCTGCGGTGCGATTGGATGAGCTGCACGAGGCGGTCATAGACTTCGCCCCACTGTTCGGCCGAGCAAACCGCTTCCAACTCGCTCGGCGGGACCTCCAATCCCAAGTCAAGCTGCCGGCTGTGGCCGATGTTGACGATCTGAGCTTCGGACAGGCTTTCAAACTGTCCTGAATGATCACTGGACAGGTTGGAAGTTTGTCCCACGAGGAATCGTGCAATTTCCTCGATTGGCTTCTGCGTTGCTGACAGGCCGATTCGCGTCGGCGGCCGGTCGCACAGCGCCGACAGTCGCTCCAGTGTCAGCGTCAAATGCGAGCCCCGTTTGTCGCGCGCCAGGGCGTGAATTTCATCGACAATGACGGTCTGGACCGTTCGCAACTTGTCGCGGCTCTTGGCGCTCGTCAGCAGCAGGTACAGCGATTCCGGCGTCGTCACCAGGATGTGAGGCGGCTTGCGCAGCATCGATTGCCGCTGACTTGCCGGAGTATCGCCGGTCCGAACCGCGACGCGAATTGGCAGGCCCGGCAGCCCATTGGCGGCGGCTAGATCGCGGATTTCAAGCAGCGGCACGCGCAGATTACGCTCGATGTCGTTGCTCAGGGCTTTTAGCGGCGACACATAAACAACGTCGATGCCGTCGGGGAGTGTCTCTTCGACCCACTGGCGAAACAAACGGTCCAGGCAGACCAGAAATGCCGCCAGGGTCTTGCCCGAACCTGTGGGGGCGGCAATCAACGTGTGACGCCCAGAGGCAATGTGCGGCCAGCCCTGGGCTTGTGGCTCGGTTGGAGCGCCGAACCGCCCCAGGAACCACTCGCGAATGAGCGGATGAAAATGGTCCATGATGTACTTCATGATAGCGAACGGCGGCCATGCTGGCGTGGCAGGCGCATCAGGGACAATTCGAGTCCGTGCTAGCGACGACTTTTCGGGTTTGCGCGTGGGCAGGCGGGGGCTATTATCTCGCAACTGCCGCTCTTCCGTTGCCGCGCCACGTGCCTTGGGCCACAAGCAAAAGGGATTGTGATGAGCCGACTATCGCTGATTGCACGGTCGGTGTTCCTGATCGGCTTTGTCGTCGCAATGCCCCTCCTGGCTCTTCCGAGCGTGTCGCGACAGTTGGACGCATGGCTCTATGGCCACCCAAAAACGCCGACGCGCGCTGACGACCTGGAGGGGTTGGAAGATCACCCTGGTGGTGACGGTGAAGTGGCGCAGGCGACGTTCGTAACGCCGCTGGAAGAGTCATTGCGGCCTCGGGATAGCAAGGACACCAGGCGTGGTCTGGATGCCGGCGAGGTCAAACCGCCGCCGCTCGCCTCAACGCCAAACTTCCCAGCAGCGCCAATACACGATGAAACTACCTCGACAACGTCATCCAAGGGACTCACTAACGAACGCAATTTCGACTTGGATTTGAAGTTCCGCGAAGGGGATTTTCAGGCCAAGTCGCCTCAGCCAATTCCGACTTTTGACCCAAAGGGTTTGGATAGAAACGAAGACCAAAGGCTCGGCCAGATTCGTCAAAAACTGGAGGATCTGGGAGCTGATTACATCGTCCTGGAGGCCGCGGATGATACCAGCCAGTTCCATTTTCATTGCCGAATGCTTAAAAGTGCAGGCTCGACCGAAACCGAGACCTTTGAAGCCAGCGGCAACGATGCGGTCATTTTGGCGGAGCAGGTTCTGAAATCGGTCCAATCCTGGCGAGCCAGCCAGGCCGCGCCGCGCTAGAATAGAAGCGGCGCTTACGGAGAGTGCTTCGTGGCGATCCCATCCCAACTGCGGACTCCTCTGATGCATTCCCTGTGGCGCAGATTGGTCTACGTCGTCATCGCCATGGTGGTGCTTGTTGGCGGTTTTCTGGGATGGGCCTATCGTGCCACGCAGCAAGTCCCAGATTTCTACGTCCGGCAATTGAGGGCCGAAGCGGGTCAGCGGCATAAGCGCTCGGGTGACGCCTTCGAACAGCAGGCCCTTCAGCTCAACAACCAGATCCGCAAGACTGACCGCTGGCAGGCCCGATTCACGGCCGATGAAATCAATGCCTGGCTGGCGGCTGACCTCCCGCAGAAGTTTCCCGATGCCTTGCCTCCCGACGTGCAGTCGCCGCGCGTGGCCATCGAATCGGAGATGATCCAGGTCGCCTGTCGCGTGGAGAGCCGGCAGTTTTCGTCTGTAGTGTCGCTGGGGGTTCATCCCTACGTGACCAGCGAGCCGAACGTGGTGGCGCTGAGAGTCAAGCAACTCCGGGCGGGGTCGTTGCCACTGCCGCTGGGACAATACTTGGACCGAATAACAGAGCAATGCGCCCAGGCGGGTGTGCCGCTGCGGTGGAGCGAGGAAGAGGGGGACCCCGTGGCGCTGGTCACGTTGCCGCTGGACCCCAAGGAGTTTCAAAACCGGCTTGTCCGTGTAGAGGAAATTGAACTAACAGAGGGGTCGCTCATCGTCTCGGGGACGTCGAAGCCGGTCGAAGAATAGACTATCGGGTCGAAGCCGGCAGGCGGGTGTCACCCCTGAAAGGTGACGGATTCATCAAAAAAGTCGCCCAACAGCTTCAGGGCATCTTCGACAGCGTGCCGTTGGCGCTGGACTCGCGACAAAACTGCCGGATAACGGGCCCGCAATCGGGCACTGTGTTCTGGCTCCCGTTCTTTGTTGCGGAGCGCGATCTGGAAATAGACTACGCCGTCCAGACGTTGGGGCGCTTGCGGACCTAAGTGCCCGGTTACCGCCAGAGAAACATCAGCCTCCGGCGTGCGGCGCAGCACTTCTTCCGCCATCCAAATCGTGACTCGCCAGCTGACCGGTCCGAAGCGCTTCAAAGTCTCTTGAGGAACGCCGAGCCACGCCGCTTTGGTCTCGCTGCGATAGACAACCATTCCCCCGCAGTGGTAGCTGGATATCCCGGGAATGGCAGTGAGTGCACTTGATACCAGGCCGCCGGTGCAACTCTCGGCAAAAACCACCTTCCGCCGATGCTGCTTTAGCAATTCGGCCACACGCCGAGCTTGGCGGGCAATAGACATTCCCAGATGGTAACCCGGAATGGTCCACCCGTCTTCGGACTGTTAGCGTCCCAAATCCTTACGGCATGCCGTGGGAGTAAAGTAGCGGCGAAGTTGCTGCTCAAGTTGAGTGATCTGGCACGTCATCTGGCGGTCAAACGCAGCCCAAGCGGTAGTCGAAGTGTCGTAGTCGCTGTCGCGATCGTCCCGGAGTGCAACGCTCGTTTGAACTTGCCCGCTGTGCTTCTTTGGTTGATTCTGGTTCATGGTGTTTTCCTCCCTGTAGCGGGTTTGGCAGGGTGGGGTGCTGACGGTTTCGTGAGCAACAATCGTGCCTGGCGAATCCCCGTCGCACCGAATCGCGCGTAAACTCTCTTGCTGACATCATTTAGCACCTGGGAATGCAGTTCCACACGATGCCAAACGGGCCGCTGCGCTGTCGCGATTCACCACTGTGGAGCAGTCTCCTCTTAGTTAAAAACGGCCGACTGGCCAGGGATCGATAAGGGCCAGATGCCAACTTCGCTGATTTTCCCAGTTTTTCTAGTGTGAGGTTTTAGCCCGATTCGCGTTCTGATTGGGCAGCCATCGCCAGCGGAGCGCCGGAATTCTTTCCGAGGTAAACCAGTCAGCTGCGAAAAACTTGAAGAAAAACTTCGCGGGCCTGCCCAATACAGCCAAACTGTCGGCGAACAAGACCCTATGTTCGCCGCACTGCGGCGTGTCCTGGATTTCGTCCGCAATAACGTTCCACCGTTGGAGGGCCGCTCAATGTTGAAAAAAGGGTTGCTTATCGGAGGTGCCCTCGTGCTGCTCCTGGGCCTGTTTTTTGGCCGGGATGCCATGAGCTACACCAGAACTTCGCTCGGCTGGGTGCAACAGTCCGTGCGGGATGCCGTGCCGATTGAGTTTGAGATCAATCGGGCGCACCAGATGATCAAAGATCTCAACCCAGAGATCCGTAGTAACACCCACCTCATTGCGAGAGAAGAGGTCGATTTGAAAGGCCTCCGCGATCAGCTTGCCACGGGCGAAAGCCAGCTCGCCAAAAGCCGGGCGGATATCGAACGGTTGACAGCTGACTTGAATCGCGGCGACAGCATGTTCGTGTATTGCGGAAAGAACTATACGGCCAAGCAGGTCGAGTTGGATCTGACTCGCCGCTTCGAGCAGTTCAAAGTCAAGGAAGCGACGCTGAATAAGCTGCGTCAGATCCTGGCTGCCCGCGAGAACGGACTGGTTGCCGGACGCGAAAAGCTCAAGGCGATGCAAGCCGCCAAGAGCCAGTTGGAAGTCGATGTGGCCAATCTCGAGGCTCGCCTGGAGATGGTCAAAGTCGCGCAGTCCACCAGTGAATTCAACTTCGACGACAGCCACCTGTCTCGGACGAAGGACCTGATGAAGGATATCAGCGCTCGCATCGACGTGGCGGAAAAACTCGTCAATGCCGAGACAACCTATCCGGGCCAGATTAGCCTGGATGAGGCTCCGACCAGCAACATCACGGAGCAGGTGACAAAGTACTTTTCGGAATCGAAAGAAACCGATGACACCGTTGCCGTGAAGCTGGACTAGCGATCGAGCACCGCCCGTGGGCGGCAGTCGAAAAGTTCGGGACAAATCGAGTGACACGCCGTATTCGGGGGCTTGGGTTCAAACCCAAGCCCCGGCTGCGTTGCGCCCGGTTTGTTCGTTGCTGCCTCGCCATTGATCATCGGACCTCAACTCACAGCGGAGTGCCGCCATGCATGACGAAGAAGTACTGATCGGGTTCGTAGCCATATTGGGGATCTTTGGCCTGCCAATGGCGTGGGTTTTCCTGCACTATTTGCATGCGACTGCTAGAGTCTTCTTCGAGACGCGCCTGAAAAGAGATATGGTGGCCCGGGGCTTCACGCCGCAGCAGATCGCTCAAGTCATTCATTGTCGGCCTGGTCAAACAAGCGAGTACGAGGCCCACGGCATTCCGCCCGCCAAACCGATCAGGCAGCCGGCACTCGTGCCGTAGGTCGCATCTGGTCGATCGCCCAGCGCAAAGAGCGGGTTGACAAGCGGCGGAGGGCTGACTGGCCAAACCGAGAAACGCATGGGTAAAACGGCAGTTACAAAGTTTCTCACTCCGTGGCTGTTTGAGGCCTCGCCGATGTTCCAGCCCTGGCGGTTCAAGCTAAAGGAGGCAGAAACTGCCGCCGAGCAGGGGAGGCTGGAAGACGCGGCGAAAATGCTCACGTCGGATGACATGCCGACGTATCTTCCAGCGAAACAGCTTTTGGCCGATGTGGCGGCGAAAATTGCCCAGCGCGGGGCTGGCAAAGCAAAGGGAGGGGACCTCGAGGGAGCCTGGAAGGACCTCGACGAAGCCAAGCGTCTGTCCGGCCAAACATCGGCTTGGACTTCCTCGCAACAAGTGGTAGGCGAGTCAGCGTTGGCCTTGCTCGTAGCGCTGATCAAGGCCGGTGATCATGAAGGGGCGTTGGTCTATTTGGAACGGCTCCAGCGGCGCGACTTGCCCGCGCAAGCGCTGATCAGGCTGCGGGAAGTCGTCCGCCGAGTGGATTCTGCCCGCAAACTGGCAGCCCGCGGCAAATTCGGCGAAGCCGACGAACAATTGGCCGCAGCGTTAGCCCTGCGCGGCGATTTGGAGTTTCTCAAGACACAGCGCGAACAGTTGCGCTTTCGGGGGGAACGGAGCCGCCAGTTGCAGGAGGCCTTGCACAGGGCTCTGTCTGCGACCGATTTCAGCGAAACGCTCAAGCTCGCGGATCAACTCCTGGAATTGGCACCTGACAATCGCGTGGCCCGCGATGCGCGACGCCGTGCCTGGGCGGAAGTCGGCGCCAGGGTTGGCGACTCGCGCGGCCTGCAGGAGACACAGCACTGGCCAGGCGCGGTGTCCGGACCTGACGAAGTGGATGCTCAACCGGTTGCGGATTCGTCTCGGCAGCCGCGCTTCATGCTTTGGATCGATGCGGTTGGCGGTTATCTGGTTTGCCTGAGCGATCACGTGATAATTGGCCAGGCTCATCCGGGATCCCGCGTGGAAGTGCCGCTCCAGGCGGATATTTCGCGGCGTCATGCCCAGATTCGCCGCGAGGGAGAAGGGTATCTGGTCGAGCCCCTGGGCGGTGCCGTCAAGGTCGATGGGAAACGCATCGAGGGGGCGGCGCTCCTTTCCGACGGTGACGAGTTCGAACTTGGCGACGGCGTCCGCTTGCGTTTCCGGCGGCCGCACGTGCTAAGCGCGTCAGCCCGGCTGGAGATCGTCAGCCGACACCGGACGCAGCCCTTTGTGGACGGCGTGATCCTGATGGCCGAATCGTGTGTCCTGGGTCCAAAATGGCAGAATCATGTGGTTTGCCGCGATTGGAGCGGCGATGTCGTGCTTTATCGCCGCGAGGATCAGATTTATTGCCGGGCCATGGAGTCGCTGGAGATCGATGGTAAGCTGCATGATGGCCGAGGCAAATTGGGCCCCAATTCGCGAGTTGTGGGGAGCGATTTTTCGCTAAGTTTGGAGCTACTTGATTAGGTCACGTGAGGCGGTCTGACGACATGGTAAAATAACTCCAAAGTGGGGGGCCGCTTGGGTGGTGCCAGGCGGCGATATTGGTTGATAGCAGCATGGACGGGTGGGTGAATGCGGGGCGGCCAAGATTCCGTCGGATCCGTCGAACACCCTGTAAGCGCGGGTTTCGCCCTGCGCGACGAGGAAACCTGGACACATGACCGACCGTCTCGCTACCGTAGAAGTAGACGATCGCCCTAGCGAGGATGCGACGCAGGCCGAACCGTCCCCGGCCCAGCGAGGCGGCACCATGAAGTTTCAGTACGCGACCGGTTCCCGCCCGCTCGAAGGATATACCATCAAGCGCGGGATTGGCCGCGGAGGTTTTGGCGAGGTCTACTTCGCCACCAGCGAGGCCGGCAAGGAAGTGGCGCTCAAGCACATCGAGCGCAATCTGGAAGTTGAGCTGCGCGGCGTGAAGCAGTGTCTCAACCTCAAGCACCCCAATCTGATCGACCTGTATGACATTCGTAACGACGACCAGGGCGAAGCTTGGGTCGTTATGGAGTATGTCGCCGGCTACAGCCTCAAAGATGCGCTCGATCGCAACCCCAATGGTTTGCCGCGGGAAGAGGTCGATCAGTGGTTCCGTGGCATCGCCTCAGGCGTGCAATACCTGCACGATCACGGCATCGTCCATCGCGACCTGAAGCCGGGAAACATCTTCGACGACGGCGGCATCGTGAAAATCGGCGACTACGGGTTGTCGAAATTCATTTCCTGCAGCCGCCGCAGCGGCCAGACCGAAAGCGTGGGCACGTTCCACTACATGGCCCCAGAGATCGGCAAGGGGGTCTACGGCAAGGAGATCGACACTTACGCGCTGGGCATCATTCTGTACGAAGTGCTGACCGGTCGTGTGCCGTTTGAGGGCGAAAGCAGCCAGGAAATCATCATGAAGCACCTGACGGCGGACCCCGATTTGTCCGCCGTGCCAGCTCCGTATCGCAACATCATTCAGAAGGCGATGCAGAAGGACCCCGAGCAGCGGTTCCGGTCGGTGACGGAAATGGTGGCCATCCTCGATGGCGCCGCATCTGGAAAGTCGCCCGCCTTGCCGCCGGCTGCTGGCGGCGCTCCGCCCGTGCGAGTGCAGCAGCAGTTTCCCGCGGAGCCTGATCGAATTGCTTCGCCGCCTGAGGAACCGTTTTACATCGGCGACGAGATGGAAGGGATTTCGTTTGGACCGGTAAAGGAAGTCCCGGCCAAACAGGCCCCAAAGTCGCGTCCGCCGGTCCCTGGCAGTTTTGCCGCGCTTGGCGCGGCGCCGCGAACCGAAGAACCTATCGCGGCTTCGGCGAAAAAAGCCTGGGGAGGTTTTGCAAACTGGTGGAATCACGGCGCGGGAGGGACTCCGCTTAAAGTCGCAATCCTGATCGCAGCGGCGACCGCGGCCATTTTTGCCGGCCCGTACTTGCTACCGGTCATCGTGGCCCTGGCGCTGGTCTACCTGGTCTATCTCGGCATTTGGCTGCTCGTGCAAGCCAGCAGCGCACCCAGCGCGGAACAAGTCGCCGAACAGCAGACGCGCGGCAGGCGGGCACTGCCTCGGCATATCACCTGGGAGCAGGAGTACCGGGGCGCGCTGCGCATGAAGACGGTCGGTGATCGCGTCGGCGAATTGGCCGGGTCGATGCTGGTCGCGTCGTTCGTTAGCTCCATCGTGACTGCGCTGGCGGTCATGCTGGGGGGCGAAACGATCGACAATGGCGGCCACTCGTTCAGCGGCGCCGCCTGGCTGTGGATGGCGACGACGCTGGGTAGCTGGCTGCTACTGGCCGCTGGAAAGCTCTGGGAGCCGCGACAAGGCGAAGGGGTCAAACGCCGCTTCGTGCAACTGGTCATCGGGCTGGCGTTCGGCGGCATCCTGCTCGCGGGACAGCAGTACTTGATCAGTAACATTGCGCCTGACTGGCAAGCGGCGGCATTCCCGCTGTATTTCGCCGCCGTGTTCGCCACGTTGGGCTGGTGGAAGCAGACCGACCCGCTACGTACAAGCAGGCTGCGAATTCTGGCAGTACTGACCGCGCTAATTGCGTCAGGACTGTGGCTGGCGCCGGGAATTGGACTGAAGCTGGTTGGCGAGCCGTTCGACGGAGGCCGCTTTCCCTGGCCGCTGGTTGTACCGGCCCTGGTCTCGGTCGTGGTCCAGCTCTCCGCTCCGTGGATGAGTCCCCAGGAGCGAGCCGAAATTCGCCAAAGGGTGCTTCAAGGAGGTCGCGTTTAGGGTCGTCGCCAGTTTGCCCGGCGGCGCAACGTTCGCAAAAGGTGAATGCCATGATCACAATGACCATCCTGATTGGTGGAACGCTGCTTTTTAGCGCCATCCTGGCCGGCTGGCCGCTGCTGCTTTCGCGCACAGCGCGCCCCGCGGTGCAAGGTGCGGGAGGAACACTTTGTCTCTTCGCCGGCGGTGGTGCGTTCTTCATGTTGGTCAGCGGTCTGACTGGCGCAGCGGGAGAATCGGCTTACGCACAGGCTGCCGACGCTTCGGACAACGCGACTGCCAAAGCGAACGATGAGACGGCGTTTTTCGCGAAGGCCGATGCGACGCCTCTCAACACTCCGATCCAGAGTTCCGTCGATGAAGTCCGGATCATCGGCAATGCACCCGCTTGGGTAGGTTCCCAACCTGTGCGGGATGGATCGGTTCACACCGTTGCCGTCAGTTCGGACCCCTTCAGCACGGATCTGGAGGCGGAGAAGGCGCTCGACACGCAACTCGAAAAGGAAACGACCGATTACATCCAGTGGGTGCTCGGCAGCAGCCTCGCGCCGCGGTTCATTCACTACGGCGTCGAGGAGATCAAACGAGACCACATCTCCGCGGACAAGACCTATATCGACCAGGTCGAGTCTCCCACGGTCGGAATGATGCACCGGCGTCACGCTCTGCTCGAATTCAAGCCTGAGTTTCGCATCGAACTTCAGCAGCGGTGGAACGAGATCAAGGCCAAGTGGCGGCTGGCCCAGTTCGGCCTCGTGGCCGGCGGCGCGATCCTGCTTCTGGCGACTGTTTTCGGCTACTTCCGCCTCGATACCGCGACGCGGGGCTACTATACGGGACGCTTGCAGTTCCTCTCCGCCGCGGCAATACTAGCAATTGTCGGTGCCAGCGTCGTTTTGGCGCGGTGGATCGCGTGGCTGTAGCGCGCTTGGCATGCGACGGTTCTCCAGCCGGTCTCGTGCCGCCATCATGCCCGCTTCCTCGGATGCCGACTCGCTCCTCATCGAGCGCATTCGCCGTGGTGATGGTGAGGCCTGGAACGATTTGATCACCCGCTACGAGGGCCGGCTGCTGGCATTTGTGGAAAGCCGGCTTGGTCGCCGCGGCCCTAGCGAGGACATCGTGCAGGAGGCTTTCCTCGGCTTCCTTAACAGCCTCCCAAACTACGACGGCAAGCGGCCGCTGGAAAGCTATCTGTTCTCGATCTGCGCCTACAAGCTGACCGATCACCTGCGGCGCGAAGGACGCCGGCCGGCAGTGCCGCTGTCGGCCGGGTCGGACTCCACGGGCGACTGGCAACTTCAAGGGAACGCCCGCCCGGCCAGCAGCATCGTCCGCAGCGGCGAGCGGAAGGAACTTGAGGAGAAAGCCGTTATGGAGGCGCTGTGCGACCAGATCGAGCGGTGGCGCGAGCGCGGTGAATGGACGAAGCTGATGTGCGCCGAGCTGCTTTTCGTGCGCGGTTGGGCCAATAAAGAAGTCGCCGAGGAGCTCGAGATCAGCGAGCAGCAGGTCGCCAACTACAAGTTCGACTTCATTGCCCGCCTGCGCACGCTCGTACGCGACCAGGAGTTGTCGCAAGAGGTATTTCCGGAACTCTACGAAGAGGAGGCCAATAAATGACCAATGTCCAATGACCGAATGACCTTGAACGTCGCAAAAGGTCATTGTGTCATTGGTGTCTGGTCATTGGTCGTTTCCCCTATGAGTCGCCGATTGACCAACGCCGACCTGGAAGCCTATCTCGACGAGGCGCTCTCTGCCGAGGAGATGGCCCTGATCGAGCAGGAGGTCCGCGCCCGGCCTGAGCTGCTCAAGCGACTGGCCGCTATTCACGGCCGCCGCGACGCAGGCGTCCATAGCGTGGGCGAAATCTGGCGACGGCAGCGTCTGAGCTGCCCCTCTCGCGAGCATTTAGGGTCGTATCTTTTGGGCGCGATCGACGAGAATCACATGGTCTACATCGAGTTCCATCTCAAGACCATCGGCTGCCGCTACTGCAATTCCAATCTGGGCGACCTCCGCCGGCAGCAGGAGGAAACCGTCGAAGTGATCGAAAGCAGGCGGACGAAATACTTCCAATCGACGGCAGGACATCTGCGGCGGAAGTCGTAGCGGCTTTGTTGGCAGCCTGGCCCGCCGCGACTCGTCGCCGAGACCGCGCCATGCTAGGCTACGCGTCTTCTAGCACCCAGGAGCGGCCGCATGAGCAGCACGGCTGGTGAACCTTCGCGCGGCATTGCGCCCACGGACCGGGACGCCCTGGAAGTTCAGCACCTCCAGGTGGAAGTAGAAAAGCTGAGGCTCGAAGTCGAGGCTCTTCGTTCCTCCACTCTCTGGGACAAAATCATCGGCAGATACCTGCCGCTATTGACCGCTATTTTGGCTGTCGCCGGCTTCTGGTTCGGCGTGATTCAGTACTATGCTCACCGCACCGAAACGGAACGGCAGCGGACGAGTGCAGATCTCAAGCGGTCAGAAGAGCTGCGTCGGGAAGCGGCTCGTCCTTTTTGGGATTCCCAGCTCCAGCTTTACTTGCGGGCCTCCGAAGCAGCGGCGACCGTCGCGACGTCGTCCGACGCGGAAGCCGTGTCACGCGCCGAGGCTCAGTTCTGGAATCTCTATTGGGGTCCCTTGGCAATCGTGGAAGATGTCGGCACGGAGAAGAAAGTCGTCGCCGAAGTCGAGGCTGCGATGGTCACGCTCGGCCGCTACCTGCGCGAGCATCCGAAAGATCGCGATCAGGCGGCGATGCAACGTCTGTCCCTCGACCTGGCGCACGCCATGCGCAACGGAGTCGGACCTTCGTTCGATCTCAAGCCGACGAAACTGTCCGGAGAACGAACGGAATAGTTTGCCAGAGTGTTCCTGAGAATGCTGACGGGGAACGTAACATGCACCAAATATCCGCTAATCTCTGGATTCTGGTATCCGTGTTGTTGCTCGTCGTCGCCCGAGGATTCGCCGAAGCGCTGCAAAAGCCCGATAACCTGCCGCCCCCCGTACAGCTCACCGCTCAGGAGGATCATAAGCGGATGATGGAGCAATTGGGCATCAAAGAGCTGCGCCCAGGCGCCAACGGCCGGGATCGTAATGCGCCGAATGCCGCCAACTACGACGAATCGAAGGTCAATCAGAATCTGAAATTGCCAGATCCGCTGGTGCTCAAGGACGGTACGCCGGTAACGACCGCGGAACAGTGGTGGAAAGTTCGGCGGCCCCAGATTGTCGAGGACTTTGACCGCGAGATTTACGGCCGCATTCCCCAGGAAATTCCGAAGGTCACGTGGAAGATGGCCGCCACCGAAGAGCAAAAGGTCGGAGATATCCCAGTAATTACCAAGCGGTTGGTGGGACACGTCGATAACTCTTCGTACCCGCAGATCAGCGTGGACATTCAGCTCACGCTGACCACGCCGGCAGAAGCCAAGGGGCCGGTGCCCGTGATCATGGAGTTCGGCTTCGGCGGTTTCGGAGGATTCGGCGGCTTCGGCGGCAAAGGCAAGGGGCCGCCGAAAGGACCGGCATTCATGGGACCCGGCGGGCCAGGCTGGCAAGAGCAGGTTCTCGCCAAGGGCTGGGGCTACGCGATCATCGTGCCCAACAGCATCCAGGCCGACAATGGCGGCGGTTTAACCAAAGGCATAATCGGATTGTGCAACAAAGGCCAACCTCGCAAGCCCGACGACTGGGGCGCACTGCGGGCCTGGGCCTGGGGCGCCAGCCGGGCGCTTGATTACTTCGAGACCGACAAGGCCGTGGACGCCAAACGCGTGGGCATCGAAGGGCTCTCGCGGTATGGCAAGGCGGCCATCGTCGCCATGGCCTATGACGAGCGGTTCGCGATCGGCTTCATCGGTTCGTCAGGCGAAGGGGGTGTCAAGCTCCACCGCCGCAACTTCGGCGAGCTGGTGGAAAACGTCGCCAGCTCGGGGGAGTACCATTGGATGGCGGGAAACTTCCTGAAGTATGCCGGGCCGCTGACGTGGGACGACATGCCGGTGGACTCGCACGAGCTGGTGGCTATGTGCGCCCCGCGGCCGGTGTTCATCAGTGTGGGCTCGCAGGCCGTGGAAGGGGGCTGGGTGGATGCCAAAGGAATGTTTCTCTCGGGCGTCGGCGCCGGCCCGGTGTACAAGCTCCTGGGAAAAAACGATCTGGGTGCGAGTGAATTCCCTCCACAAGAGACCTCGCTCATCAGCGGGGAAATTGCCTTCCGCCAGCACAGCGGCGGCCACACTACGGGTCCTAACTGGCCCACGTTCCTGTCGTTCGCGGAACGCTACTTGAGTGAGCCAGGTCCGACCGAAAAACGGTGATGCACGGAGCGACGGTGCATGGTCCGACAATACTGGCTCTCTGATGTCTCTTTTCTCTCGAGTAAGTCCATGGCAAACGCTGTCCGATGGTGTGGGGTATGGCTGATTGCTTTGCTGACATGCCCGGCTATAGCCCAGCAGCCCGCCGAGGCGCAATCTGACGAGTCCATTGCCGCCAAGGCGGATGAATACTGCCGCGCGCAAGTGGCGGTCAATCACTTCAGCGGCTCGGTGCTGGTCGCCAAAGGAGATCAGGTGCTGTTTGCCAAGGGGTACGGCATGGCGAATGTCGAGCACGAGGTGCCTAACACGCCGCAGACGAAATTCCGTTTGGGTTCGATCACCAAACAGTTCACGGCCATGGCAATCTTGACCCTCCAGGAGCAGGGGAAGCTGTCGGTGGACGATCTGGCGAGCAAGCACGTCGAAGGGTGCCCCGAATCCTGGAAAGATGTCACGATCCATCACCTGCTCACCCACACCAGCGGCATTCCGAGCTTCACGAGCCTGCCGGGATACCCAACGTCGATGCCGCTGCCGTCGTCGCCGGCCAAGACGCTCGACCGCGTGCGGGACATGCCGCTGGAATTCGCCCCGGGGGAGAAATTCGTTTACAGCAATTCGGGATACGTGCTCCTCGGGCAGATCATCGAAAAGGTTTCCGGCAAACCGTACGAAAAATTCCTGCCAGAGGTCATCTTCGAGCCGCTGGGGATGAAGGACACGGGATACGATTTCCCCGCGCCAATCATCCCGCATCGGGCAGCCGGGTATCGGCGGATTGGGGACCAGTTTGCCAATGCCGCGTATTTGGACATGACGATTCCGCACGCGGCCGGGGCGCTCTATTCGACGGTGGAGGACCTGCACCGCTGGAGCGTGGCGCTTGATGAGGGGAAGCTGATTTCCAGCGGGGCTTACGAGAAGATGTACACGCCGGCCAAAGGGAGCTACGCCTACGGCTGGATCATCGACGAGCAATTTGGGCACAAACGGATCGGCCACGGCGGGGGCATCAACGGGTTTTCGACGTACATCGGCCGGATGCCAGACGAGAAGCTGTGTCTGGTGGTGCTGAGCAACGTCGAGGGCGCCCCTTCAGGGTCTGTCGCTGGCGGCCTGGCCGCAATTGCGATCGGTGAGAAATACGATCTGCCGAAGGAGCGGAAGTTCATTGCCGTAGATGGCCAGGTGCTCGACTCACTCGTCGGCGAGTACGAACTCCGCCCTGGCTTTGTCCTGACGATCACCCGCGACGGCGAACGGCTGATGGGCAAGGCTACGGGTCAAGGCAAACTTGAACTGCGCGCCGAATCGGAAACGCAGTTCTACGTCAATGAAGCCGATGCCCAGGTAACCTTCGTCAAGGACGACGAGGGAAAGGTGACGAAGCTGATCTTGCGGCAGGGAGGAAGGGAGACTGAGGGGAAGAGGGGCAAGTAACGCCACTAAGAGGGCATGTGCGAGCGCAAGCATCGCTGCCCACCACGGAAATCCGTCATGGCCTACCTATTCACTCACGAAGACAAGGCCGAGCGTGAGCGGCTGGCCGCCATCGAGGCCGGCCTTGATCCGTTCACGATCCAGTGCCTGGAAGAAATCGGAGTCAGCGAAGGTTGGCGCTGCCTGGAGATTGGCGCTGGGGGCGGCTCGATCACCGAGTGGCTATCTCGCCGCGTTGGGCCGCAGGGCAAAGTTGTCGCCACCGATTTGCAGACCAAGTTTCTCGAGGCAATCGAAGCGACGAATCTTGAGGTTCGCAAACACGACATCAGCAAGCAGGAAATCGAATCGGGCGCCTTCGACCTCGTTTCGGCGCGCAAGGTCCTGGAGCATCTGCTGGACCCGTCGGCGGCACTGGCGCGGTTGGCGGCCTCCGTGCGCCCCGGGGGCTGGCTGCTAGTGGAGGACACGGACATGGCGACGATTCGCCGATTCGACTGTCCCCAGCCGCAGCGCGTCGAGCGGGCCTACTTGAAGTTTGCCGAGGTCATGGGTTCGGCAGGCTTTCAGCCGACCTATGCTGCACGGCTGGCAAAAGAGCTGCGTGCGCTCGGCTTTCAGGACGTGCGCTACGTCTGCCCGATTCCCGGCGGCGGCGAGGCATTGCCTGCCGACCTGCGTGACATGCTGCATTCGCTTGGTCTTCAGGTAGTCTCGCTGCCGGGGTCCAAAGGGCCGCTGGGGTGGAATGCCGCGGGCGACAATCCTGTGGACAAGGTTTATCGGATGACTTTCGAACGGCTGCGCGACCGAGTGACGAAATCTGGACTGCTCAGTGCGGACGAGGTCGAGCAGTTTTTCGCAGACATCCGCGCGCCGGCTTTCCGGGCCATCACCGGCATTCATTGCGCGGCGTGGGGACGCAAACCGGCTTAGCCGACGGCGAACTTGCCTGGCGGTCGCTGGATGGGGATAATCACTCCTCATGCTCACCATTCTCGGACCCGCGGGAAGACTCTGCGACCAGCCGTCGCGGCGGGAATTACTGACGGTGGGTGGATTGTCGCTGCTAGGATGGTCGTTGCCGCAATTCTTGGCGCGGGAGGCGACGGCACAGGAGAAGCCGGCGGCAAGTCGCGGGGCCGGATTCGGCAAGGCCGACTCGGTGATTCTGATTCATTTGCAGGGGTCGCCCAGCCACATCGATCTGTGGGATCCCAAGCCGGATGCCCCCGCGGAGATTCGCGGCGAGTTCAAGCCGATCGCGACGGCGGCGCCGGGGATGATGATTGGCGAGGTGCTGCCGCTGCTCGCACAGCAGGCCAAGAACTTTGCTCTCGTGAGGTCGATCGGCGTCGATCCCAAAGGGCTGCGAAATCACGGGGCGGCGATCTACATGCTGCTCACGGGGCACAGCCCGCTGAACTTCACGCCGACCGGTCTGGCAGTGCCGCCGTCGCGCGACGATCTGCCGAGCGTTGGAGCAGTGGTTGCAAAGTATCGGCCGGCCGAGCGCGGCACGTTCAGCAACGTGGCGATTTGCGGACCGGTGCTGGAGGGAGGACAGATCGGCGTGGCCCAAGGGGCGGGGCTGCTCGGCCCGGCGATGGACCCTTTCCGCATGTACGGCGATCCGACCCAGCCGCTGAAGCTGGAAGCCTACACGCTGCCCGGCGACGTGACGCTTGACCGTCTTCAGTCGCGTGTCGATCTGCGCAGCGAATTGGATGCGTTCGTGGGGCAGGCGTCTCGCCTGCCGGACGGCGACGGCACACGGAGTGTGCCTGCTACTTTTGCCACCCGCGGCCTCGGCCCCTTCTTCGACCAGGCCCTCTCCCTCCTCCAATCTGGCCGCGCCATTCGCGCCTTCGACTTGACGCAGGAAAAGCCCGAGCTCCGCGAGCGATACGGCCAGACGAAGTTCGGCCAGAGCTGCCTGCTCGCGCGGCGGCTAGTCGAGGCCGGGGTGAGGTTTGTGCAAGTGACCTGGCCGGCCGCTTCCGATGCCGAGCCTGTCCCGGGTCCCGACGGCTCCTGGGATACGCATCGAAAAAACTTCCCGACGCTGAAAAACGACCGCTGCCCCTACTTCGACAAGACCCTCTCGGCACTCATCGAGGACATGGTATCCCGTGGCATACTCGAAAAGACCCTGCTAGTGGCGATCGGCGAGTTCGGCCGCTCCCCCAAGATCGGCTCGCCGACAACCGACAACGTCGGCCCCGGCGGACGCGACCACTGGCCGGAGTGCTATAGCTTTTTGATTGCTGGCGGCGGCGTGCGCGGCGGGCAAGTGTATGGCGAGTCGGACCGTCACGGCGCGTGGCCGAAGACCGACAAGGTGCATCCGTACGATCTGGTCGCGACTTTACACCACGCACTCGGCATCGATCCGCAGACCGAATATCACGACACGCTGCATCGGCCGCGGCGGCTGGTCGAGCGGGGCAAGCCGATCGTGGGGCTATTCTGAACTTGGCTGGGACTGAGTCCGCGAAGCCCCGGTCATGTCACGCGGCTGTGGCGTCGCGGACTTCGCCACAGCCACCATTACTATGCAAGTCCTCATCGCCGATCTGAATCTGTCACAGCACGCCAATGCGGTGGTCTCGCTCCTGGACATGTACTGCCAGGACTTCTTCGGCAAGCTCGCGCCGCTGGAAAACGATGTTCGGCAGCGCCTGATCCGCGGGCTGAAGGATGCAGGTGGGACCTGCTTCCTGGCGCACAGCGGCGAGGCATTCGTCGGCCTGGCGATTTGCCTGCCGAGCTTTTCGTCCTTCCGGGCGCGGCCGCTGCTGAACATTCACGACATTGCGGTTGTCCCCGAGCACCGCGGCAAAGGAATTGGCCGGGCGCTGCTTGCCGCCATTGAGCAGGAAGCCCGCCGCCGGGGCTGCGCGAAGATCACGCTCGAGGTCCGCTCGGACAATTCACTGGCGATGGACCTCTACCGCCGCTGTGGCTTTCGCGGCACTGAGCCGGAGACCCTTTACTGGAGCCGGGAACTATAATCAACGTTTCTAGCCATCCTGCAATCACGGGAAGGAGAGTTCCCATGCCGACCGCTCGTATCGCATCGACGATGC
>DASRJP010000285.1:0-3651 GCA_035649415.1 Pirellulaceae bacterium
GCGTTCGGCTGCCCAAATTCCCGGGACTTGTGGACCAGCGAAATGCCGTGGCCTTGCGGCTCTTCGAGCAGGCGGAAGCGGCGCAGCGGCATACGCGAGAGGGCATACGGCGGCTGTTTGCCATTTCCGAGCACCGCGAGCTGAAATCGCAGGTGCAGTGGCTGCCGGAGTTAGCGAAGCTGAAGCTGTGGAGCGGGCCGCTGTTTCGCACGCGCAAGCTGGAGGACGAGCTGAGCGACTTGCTGGCCGAGCGGGCATTGTTTGGTGAAGGCGTAGGACAGGTTTCCAACCTGTCCAGAAACAATTTGCCTCGCGACGCACAATCCTTCGCCGACCTGGTCGCTACGCAAAAACTCTTCATCGCCGCGGCCGCGCAAGACCTGATCAAGGCCGTCCCGCCGCTGCTGGAAGGCTATCACGAAGCGCGCCTGGCCTTGGAAATGCCGCGTCCCGCCGCCTGGAAATATGCCCTGGATGACATGCGGCAGCAGCTTGCCGACCTGACTGCCGACGGTTTTTTGACAAGCACTTCCTGGCAGTGGCTGATGCACTACCCGCGCTATCTCCGCGGCATTGCCGCGCGGCTGAAGAAAATGGCCACGAGCCTGCCGCGGGACAAGCAGCAGCATGAGCTGTTATCGCCCCGCATCGCCAAGTGGCGCGAGCGTGCTACCGAGCACGAGGAGCAGGGCGTGATCGACGCCGAGCTTGAGCAGTACCGCTGGATGCTCGAAGAGCTGCGGGTCTCGCTATTTGCCCAGGAACTGGGGACGAGCATCCCCGTTTCGGCGCAGCGGCTGGACAAGCAATGGAACCGCGTGCGAGGTTAGCGGTCGCAGCGGCGGTCCACTTCTGCCAGGCCGGGGACGCGGCCTATGATAAGCCCTGGATCGGGCGCCGCCTGCCGCGCCGCTCATTGTCACACTAGCTAGTGAGAACCCGTTGTGGTCAAGCTCCACTTTCTCGGCGCCAATCGCCAGGTGACCGGATCGCGCTACGTTCTCGAGGCCGACGGCAAGCAGGTGATGATCGACTGCGGCATGTTCCAGGAGCGTCAATTCCAGCATCGCAACTGGGATTGTTGTCCGATCCCGGCTTCCGAAATCGATGCGATGCTCCTGACGCACGTCCACATCGATCATAGCGGCCTGATTCCCAAGTTCGTGCGCGACGGCTTTCGCGGACCCATTTACTGCACGGCCCCGTCGGTGGCCATGACCGAAGTCATGCTGCGGGACGCGGCAAAGATCCAAGAAGAAGACGCCGCCTACAAGAAAAAGCGTCACCAGCGCGAGGGACGTCGCGGTCCGAATCCGGAAATTCCACTCTACACGGACGACGATGTGACGGCCGTGCTGCCGCTGCTGCGCAACTGCTCATACCAGCAGCCCGTGCCGGTGACCGACGCCATTCGCGCCACGTTTCACGACGCCGGCCACATCCTGGGTTCGGCGATGCTCGAGGTGGACGTCACGGAGGGGGGCAAGTCCACGAAGATTATCTTTTCGGGAGACATCGGCCAGTGGAACAAGCCGATCATCCGCGACCCCAGCCTGCTGCCGCGAGGCGACTACATCATTATGGAATCAACCTACGGCGACAAAATGCACGCGGCAGGGGGGGACATCGGCGCGCAGCTCGAGCGAGTCGTGCAAGAAACGTTGGGCGCTGGCGGCAATGTGGTCATTCCGACGTTCGCCACCGAGCGGGCGCAGGAGCTGATGTACTACTTCGGACGGCTGGCGCACGCCGGCCGCATTCCGCAGGCGCCCGTATTTTTGGACAGCCCGATGGCGGTCGATATCACGGGAATCTTTCTGCGTTTTGTCGACTACTTCGACGATGAAATGTCCAAGCTGATTCTCGCCAAGGAACCGCCGCTCCATTTTCCTGGCCTGACGATGGTTCGCACGGCGGACGAAAGCAAGCGGATCAATCACCTTCGGCAGGGGTGCGTGATCATGGCCAGTTCCGGCATGTGCAACGCCGGGCGGATCAAGCACCATCTCAAGAACAACATCGGGCGGCCCGAATGCACGATCCTGTTTGTCGGGCATCAATCGGAGGGGACGCTGGGGCGCCAAATCCTCGATGGCCAGCGCGAAGTCCGCATCCACGGGCAGCTATATCACGTCCGGGCAAAGATCGCCCAGATCTCTGGCTTCTCGGCTCACGCGGACCGCGGCGGACTGCTGAAGTGGCTGACGAACTTCAAACAACCCCCTCGAAAGTTGTTTCTCACGCATGGCGAGGAGAGCGTGGCGCTGGCGCTGGCCGACCACGTGCAAAAAAACATGAGCTGGACCGTCAGCGTGCCGGGGTATGAGGAGACCGTGGAGCTTTCCTAGAACCGCGGCTGACTTCCTCACTCGTCAAAATTCTGCCGCCACACGAAAAACACCAGGTACTGCGGCGCCCAGAGCACCAGCGCGCCGACGCCGACGAGCAGGATCGCCGCGGCCTCGAAGAAGATCTCGGCGAGTTGCACCGCGCCGAGAAACAGCCCCATCAAGAGCAGATTGCCCAAGAGCAGACGCAGTCCCCTGGCCCGGATCGGCAGGCACTCGCAAAACAAATAGGCGAACCACGGCCCGACGAGATACAGCAGAAAATAATAGTAAACCAGCGGCCGCCACCCTGACTGCCGATAGACCGCCAGCACGATGGCAATGGCGGCCATGACGACCATCAACCCCTGCAAGGAGAATTGCAGCAGCGGACGAGCGGGGGCGGCGGGGTTGGTCATTTGGCAGGACGCCTCGCACGGCTGGCCAAACTACTTCTTTGCCAGCTCATCCTCGATCGCCTTGATCACTTCCGGCGCGTCAGGGGCCGTCCTCGGAGCGAACCGGGCCACGACCTGGCCGTTTTTCCCGATCACGAACTTCTCGAAGTTCCAGGAAATCTTGCCGGCGCCCGTCGGCTTGGTGGCAAGGCTCGTGAGGTACTTGTACAGCGGGCAGGCGGTGTCTTCGTTGACGTCCACCTTTGACAGCAAGTCGAACTTCACGTTGTATGTGCTCTTGCAGAACTCGACGATTTCCTCGTTCGTTCCCGGTTCCTGCTTGCCGAACTGGTTGCACGGCACGCCCACGACCGCCAGGCCCTTGTTGGCATACTTCTCGTGGAGCGCTTCCAGCTCTCCGTACTGCGGCGTCAGGCCGCACTTGCTGGCGACGTTGACCAGCAGCACAACTTTGCCGTCGTATTTCTTGGCCAGATCGACCTCTTTGCCGTCAATGGCCTTCATCTTGAAATTCAAAGCGGCGGGCACTTTTTTCTCCTCGGCAAACGAGGTGCTCACGCAGGCGGCAACGGCGCCGGCCAGGAGCATCGTGGACCATTTCGTCATGGGGGGAGTCTCCGGTGGGAAGAATGGGGTGGGAAGTCCGACCGCTCTATGGTACCAGCGGCGTCAAGAGGAAGCCACGTCGGACAGGTTTCCGACGTGTCCACTGTGACGGAGGGACCGGCAATCGATTCACGCTGCCGCCCGCGCTTCCTTTAGTCCCCGCAGTTCGGTCGAGATCGGCCCGCAAAGCTGTTCTTCGAGAAGCGCCATCGCCTGCGCCGCCGTGACGCCGTCGAGCACCCGGTGGTCGCAGATGAGTGTCACCGGCATTCGCCCGCGGTCGTCGAGCGGGCCGTAGG
>DASRJP010000286.1:0-4923 GCA_035649415.1 Pirellulaceae bacterium
CTTATGGCACGTCGAGCAGAACTCGGACTGAATGTCCGCACCCTTGTGAAAATCCTTGAGAAACGTCTGCTTGTGGAACGACGGTTTGGCCTTCACAAGCTGGTTGTTGATGAACTGTAGGATCGGGTTGGTGCTCTGGGCGAACGGATAGTGAATCGGCTCTTCGATAACAAAGTCGGCATTCCCCTTGGTGCTGCTCACCTGCGTCATGGCGTGGCAAACCGTGCAGGTGATTCCGGCGTGGGCGGTGGGATCGTTCACCAGGTCGTAGTTGGGATCCTGAAACTTGCCGGAAAGGAAAGGCACGGGATCGTGGCAGCCAGCACACCACCGGCTCGCTCTCACATTGCCGTCGCGCTTCAGGGAAACCTCACGCGTCTCGCGTACGCTAGCCAGATAGGCCGGGTTATTGAACGAGCTGAAATGGTGGGCACTGTGAAACCAGCCCTTGTAAACGTCCGCATGACATTTGAGGCAATAGCTGTCCATCATCAGGACCTGGTCGTCGATCGGCTTGCCGTCTGGCGTTGTAATTAGCGAGGGCTGAAAGTACTTTTCTGCTTCTTCTTCAAATCCCGGCCTGTTCCAACCGCGCGGGTCCTGCATCTTAACCACGACCATCGCCAGCACGACGCCGCCCACGACGGCGCCATAGGTAATGCCAACGCGCCACTTGATCTTCGGCCCGGCCAGCCGGTGGAGCCAATACAGCCAGGCTGCCGCCAGCGGCACGATCACGTGCGCCCAGTAAACGATCTGCCGCGTGAGCTGGCTCTTCAGCTCGGCCAGTCCCGGCAAGCGGATAAGCAGCACGCCCGTCACGAGCACGATGACGCCGGCGGTCAAGAGCGCATAGCCGATGCGGATCGCCCGCTTGTTCTTGCGGTTCCAGGCCGTGACCATGTGGATCAGACCAAACGCCACAAACGGCACCAGCAGCAGGATCCCCAGCGCCAGATGAAGAAGGAACATCAACTGGTAGAAGTAGTCCTGGTAGGTATAGCGGGTCCACGCTTCCAGTGCCGTGATGCTGATTAGGTAGAGCGAGTTGGCCCCAAGGAGGGCCACCAGCGCAAAGACGACGTACAGCAGAATCCTCAGTCGCGGGCCGACGGCCCGGACGTACTTCTGCCGCGCAGGAGCGGGCGCAGCCGGCGGGGCTGCGATCGTAGCCATGACAAATCTCCTTTCTACGTAGGACAGGTTTCCAACCTGTCCTGTATCAACCGCAAAGAATTCCCACGTTGTTGTGGCTTACGGTTTAGGACAGGTTGAAAACCGATCCTGCGAACCGGTGCGCAGCACAAGCGCCAACGATCCACAGCCGCTGGCGCGCAGCATCCCGCTGCAGCGGTGAAATCAGGCGCACGGAGGGCGCAAGAGAGTTACCGCAAAGCCGTCGAGCGGTGACTCGTCAAGCCGGGGCCAGCCGCGGCCGGCAAGAAAGGGACATTCCACTTCCGCCCTGCCAGAGAGCAGTGCCAGCGGCCGCTGCTCGGACTGCTGCGGGGTCGGCGGCGTTGGCGCAGGCTCGGCAGGCCGATTGCCGCGGCACAGGGGCGAATGGCACGGCGCTTTTGCCGGCAACATCAACTCGGCCCCGCCCGTGGGAAGCTGCTCGGTAATCAACGAGCCGGGGCTGGCTTGCGGGCGGAAGATCACGTAATCTCCGCAGCCGGCAGCGGCAAAGTTGGGCGCCAGTCCCAGCAATGCCAGCGGAAGGCAGACCCAAGGCGCAGGGAGCACCGCGCGCCCCACTCGCCAACTCGTCCCCCACCCGTGCTCAAACACGCTGGACTGCTCCGGTCTGCCGCCCGCGAGACTACGCGGGCCATAGGACCATGGTTCACGGCTCTCACCTCGAAAGAGCCGGGAAACTTCAAACAACCGGCATCATAAAACAGCCGCAGTGCGACGTCAACCAAAAAGGCGGCTCCTTGGTGAGGCGCGACAACGTTTGTCGGCCGTGGGGCCTTATTCTGGAAAACGAACCGCGCCGTGGCATCGTCATCATCGGTGCTGTTTGCCGTGCTAGATTAGCTAGGTTGCACCCGCCCGCTCTTCGGACCCTTCTTTGGAGTCGTGCCATGTCTTCTGTCTTCGCATGTCGGCATTGTTTATTGCTCGCCGCCACTGTGGCATTCCTTGGGGGTCCGCTCGGCTCCCAGGCTCAGGAGAAGCCGACCGACATTCCCATCAAGCGGGTGGTGATGTTCAGCTCCGGCGTTGCCTTTTTCGAGCACGGCGGCCAGGTGGTGGGGAACGCGCAAGTCGATCTTCAATTCAACGTCAAGGATATCAACGACCTGCTCAAGAGCATGGTGCTCCAGGATGAGGGGGGCGGCAAAATCTCTACCGTCTCCTACGGCAGCAAGGACCCGGTTACGCGAACCCTTTCTACCTTTTCGGTCAACCTGACGCACAACCCGACTCTGGCCGACCTGCTCAACCAGATCCGCGGCGAGCAGATCGAAGTGGACGCGCCGACCAAAATCACCGGCATGATCCTGGGGGTCGAGACGCGCGAAGTCCCGGCCGGCAAGGATCAGCAGGTCGTCAAGCAGTCGTATCTCAATCTCCTCACCGAGGAGGGGCTGCGGAGCGTTTCACTTGAGGGAATCGGCCGGCTCAAGCTCGCCAGTGCCAAGCTCGATGCTGAGCTGCGGCAGGCGCTGGCGGTGCTGGCGGCGAGCAAATCGATGGACAAGAAGACTGTCTCGCTCAGCTTTCTTGGGCAAGGCAAGCGGGACGTGCGAGTTGGTTACATCCAGGAAGCGCCTATTTGGAAGACGAGCTACCGGCTGGTGCTCGACAAGGATGAGAAGCCCCTGCTTCAAGGCTGGGCGATCGTCGAGAACACGACCGAGAGCGATTGGAACGACGTGAACCTGACGCTGATCAGTGGGCGACCGATCTCGTTCGTGATGGACCTCTACGAGCCGCTCTACCTGGCCCGCCCCGAGGTGCGAATGGAACTTTACGCCTCGCTGCGGCCGCGGACCTACGACCAGGACTTGAAGGTAGCCGACGACGAATTCCGCAAAGCGGGCGAGCAGCTTGAGAAAGCGAAGACCGAGTCGGAAAGTCTGGCTCAGAACCGACAATTGGACCGGGCGCGAAGGGGCGCAATGCCACCTGGAGCGCCAGCGGGTGGAGCTCTCGCCGGCCGCGGTGGTTTCCTGGCCGATGCCAAGGGGGATGCGCGGGATGGCGCCAACTTCCGCACCAGCATTGAATCGGTCGCCCAGGCCGCCGACGTCGGCGAGATGTTCCGCTACCAGATTGCCGCTCCAGTGAAGCTGGCCCGCGGCAAATCGGCCATGCTGCCGATCGTCAACGAGTCGGTGCAAGCGGAGAAGGTGTCGATCTATAACGAGTCAACGCACGCCAAGCACCCGCTGTCGGGACTGAAGCTGAAGAACTCGACCGATCTGCACCTGATGCAAGGGCCGATCACCGTCTTTGCCGAAGGAGCGTATGCCGGCGATGCCCAGATCCAGGATTTGCCGCCGGGGACGGAGCGGCTGATCAGTTACGCGATGGACCTGGACACGGAGGTGGCGCCGCTAGCCAAGGATACGCCCGATCGGCTGGTGAGCGTGAAGATCAGCAAGGGGCTGCTCCAGACCAGTCACAAGTTTGAGCGGAACAAGACCTACACCGTGAAGAACTCCGGCAAGGAAGCCAAGAACGTGCTGGTTGAATATCCGCTCGATCCGGCCTGGACGCTGGTAGCCCCCAAGGAGCCGGCGGAAACGACGCGGAACATGTACCGCTTTGCCGTGAAGACCGAGCCCGGCAAGCCGGCCGCGCTGGAAGTCAAGGAAGAGCGGACCACGTCGCAGCAAGTGGGTCTGGTCAATCTCGACGACGGCACGATCCTGTTCTATGTCAATGCTCCTGCCGTCAGCGAGGACGTCAAGAAAGCGCTCCGCGAGGTGCTCAAGCGGAAGGGGGAGATTGCCGGCGTCGTCGCCAAGCGCCAGGAGCTCGAGCGGCAGATTGCCGTCATCGATCAGGAGCAAAAGCGAATTCGGGACAACATGGCCCAGTTGCCCAAGGACTCCGATCTCTTCCGCCGGTATGTATCGAAGTTTACCGAGCAAGAAGACAAGATCGACGATTTGCGCAAGCAAGTCTCGGCATCCGTGGAGGAAGAACTGAAGCTTCGCAAGAGCCTCGACGAGTATTTGCTCGGCTTGGAGATCGGGTAGCGGGGCGGAACCAGGCCGCAAGCGGCTCGCGCCGCAAGCTATCGCAAATGGCAATGCGATAACAGGTTGCAGCCGCCTAGATGGCTAATCTCAGTGCCATACGCGGTGTCCGGACGGGTTACAAAGTCACGTGGGTGGCCAACCTGACGGGAAGCGGCAACCGAGCGCTGGCCCCGCCTGGTAAAAAATTCAGCAGGATTTCTGCTTGGTTTTGCCGCCCGCGTCGATTATTCTGGTGGTAGTTCCTTGGGCCGCGGTTCGGTCCTCTCAACCGGGCCTTAAGGGAACCGAAAAACTCCGCCGCATTGCGCGTCGTGATTTGGGGCGCGGACGGAGCGCTTGGAACGCGATCAGTTCCGGAGATTGAATGATGAAGCGCATGTTTTCCCTCCTCTCCCTGGTAGCCGTCCTGGGCGCCGTATCGGTGGTGCTGGGCGCCAAACCGGACGGCGCAACCGCCAAGCCGAAGGCGGATGAAGTCGAGTTGTTCGCGGCCATGGAGGCCGGCGACATCGACGTGAAGTTGATTCCCAAGGATTCGACGACCGGCACGGTGATGATCACCAACAAGACCAAGAAACCGCTGGCCATTAAACTGCCAGACGCCTTCGCAGGCGTTCCCGTGGCCGCCCAGTTCGGCGGCGGCGGCGGATTTGGCGGCGGCGGGATCGGGGGCGGCGGCATCGGCGGCGGCGGCCTGGGTGGCGGC
>DASRJP010000287.1:0-10278 GCA_035649415.1 Pirellulaceae bacterium
GTGCGGCGTGCTGGCCAAGATGGGGCCCCAGATCCAGTGGCTGCACAGCTACGTCACCGACGACAAGGTCTACTGCGTCTACATCGCGCCCAACGAAGAAGCAGTCCGCGAGCACGCCAAACAGGGCGGCTTTCCGGCCAACCGCGTGTCTGAGGTCAAGCAGGTGATCGATCCGACGACGGCGGAGGGATAAAACAAGCCGTTGACCGTCGCTTGCAATTGTCGGAAGCGCCATGAATACTAAACGCCGCTGGCTTCAGTTTCGCCTTCGCAGCCTTCTGCTGTTCGTATTCGTTATTTGCCTGGCACTGGGACTGTGGCGCGGTTGGGAATATCTGCCGGGGACGCTGTACTTCGACAGCCAGGGATACCCGCACGGCACCGGCAAGAAGGAGTACTTCTATGACGTGGGCCCCCTGATGAAGGAAGAATGGTACCGAGCCGGAATTCTCATGCGAGGTAAATGGTATCGCCCCGATGGCTCAGTTGTCGCTGAGTCCATCTTTGATCAGAAGACCGGCGGAATTGACTATTATCTTCGCCAAGACGGCACGGTCCGCGCTAAAATGAGCGGCAAGTTTGATCCGACTGAGCGCATGTACTTCGCCGACGGCCCGGCGACGTACTACACTTCCGATGGCAAGGTAGAAAAGGTCGTTGAGTATCGCCTCGGTGTCAAAGTCGAGGTGAAATAGTCACTCTTAGTCGCACCGAGAAGCTGGGCATCTCGCGATATCTCGGCGAGGTGGAAGCCTGGCTCGACCGCCGCAGGCAGGAGCATTGATACATGGCAAAGCATAAGCGCAAGTCGTCGTCACGTCGCTCTTCAAGGACTTCCTTTGGCGCGGAGTTGGTCAAGCGATTGGGAAGGTTTGCGGCCGAGTTACCCAAGATCCGTAAGCTCTCGGACCGCTTCACGTGCCGCACCGACCGGCTCCCACTGCGGCCGACGGTCTACACTCCGGAACTTGTCAAACAGACACGGCGAATTCTCGAGGCCAGTCAGCCGGTCTTCGCCCGTTTTCTAGGAGTCTCGGCGAGTGCGGTGCGCGATTGGGAGCAGGGGCTCAAGCAGCCGCGCGGAAGTGCGTGCCGCTTGATGGACGAGATTCGCCGCGATCCCACGTACTGGAGATTGCGGCTGGAGGAAACGGCAGAGGCGATGCGTGCGATTTGATCTGTCGCGGATTCGCTTGGATTGTGCGGGGGCTATTGCCAGTGTTTGGGCGCCGCTCAATGCCCCCCGCCCCCGTTTAGCCCCTTCACTAGTTCGTTCACCACCGCCTTCGCGTCGCCAAACAGCATGTACGTGTGGTCCGCGAAGTACAGCTCGTTCTCGATTCCCGCAAAGCCGGGGTTCATGCTCCGCTTGATCGCAAAGCAGGTGCGGGCCTTGTCGGCATCGATGATCGGCATCCCGAAAATGGGACTGTTCTTGTCGTGCCGCGCGGCCGGATTCACCACGTCGTTGGCACCGATCACCAGCGCCACGTCCGCCTGCGGCATTTCCGGATTGATCTCGTCCATCTCGATCAGCTTGTCGTAGGGAATCTCCGCCTCGGCCAGGAGCACGTTCATGTGGCCGGGCATGCGCCCCGCAACCGGATGAATGGCAAACCGCACGTCGACGCCGCGGGAGGTGAGCTGGTCGTAGAGGTCCTTGACCGCGTGCTGGGCCTGCGCGACGGCCATGCCATAGCCGGGAATGACCACGACCAGATTGGCCTGCTGCATGATCTGCGCGGCCCCTTCGGGCGTTTCGCTTTTGGCCGTGCGGGCCTCGCCGGCGGCAGCCGTCTGTTGCACCTGCCCAAAGGCGCCGAACAGCACGTTTGTGAACGAGCGGTTCATCGCCCGGCACATGATGATCGACAGGATCAAGCCCGACGCGCCGTCGAGCGCCCCGGCCGTCACCAGCAGTTTGTTGTCGAGCACGAAGCCCAGCGCGACGGCCGACAGGCCGGCATACGAATTGAGTAGCGAGATCACCGTCGGCATATCCGCGCCGCCGATCGGAATGATCAGCAGCACGCCGAACGCCAGCGCTAGCAGGATCACCAGCGGAAAGAGCCAGAAGAACCACGAGGGCGCGACGACTAGCAGCAGCCCGCAGAGCAAGGCCAGACCCAAGAGGCCGAGATTGCTCTCGTTCTGATACTTGTAGGTGACGGGCCGCTGCGGGATCCACTTAATTTCCTGGAGCTTGCCGGCCGCCATCAGGCTGCCGGTGAAGGTCAGAAAGCCAAGGATCACCTCCGCTACAATCGCCAGGACCTTGAACCGCGTCAGCTCGGGTGTGCCGAGCCAGTCGTAGAACTTGGCCGTGCCGAGCAGTCCCGCCGCCAGGCCGCCAAAGGCGTGCGACAGGGCCGTCCGCTGCGGCACGGCGGTCAGCGGCACCCACGACAGGGGAATGCCGACGCCAAATCCCAGAGCGATTGCGAGCAGCAGCACTAGCCAGTTGACGACGCCGGGGTCGAGCAGCGCGCCCAGCACAGCCAGCGACATGGCCAGCACGCCGGCATACACGGCGCGCCGCGCCGTCTGCACGTGGTTCATCCAGTGCAGCGAGAGGATAAACAGCGCCGCCGCAGCCAGGAAGGTCAGCTCGGTGGCGCCGATGCTGGCGAGCCATGCTCTCACGGCCTGGGCTCCTGCTTCTTGAACATCTTCAACATCCGGTCCGTGATCAAAAAGCCGCTGACGATGTTGGTCGTCGAGGCGAACAGGGCGACCGCGCCGAGAAAGTTGATGAACCAGTGGTGTTTCGATCCGGCCACCGTGATCGCCCCGATGACCGCGATGGCCGAGATGGCGTTGGTCAGCGACATCAGCGGCGTGTGCAGCAGCCGCGACACACGTGTGATCACCCCCAGCCCGATCAGTGCCGAGAGCAAGAACACGTACATCGTGGCGGTCCAGTCGGCCGCCGGTGCGTGCGTTTCCATTTGCGACGGCTCGGTTTCCGCCGGAACCTTGGCCACGGCAGTCGATGGCGGCGGAATCTCCTCGGACGGGCTGCGGGCCTCGGCCTCCTTCGCGGCTGGCTTGGCGGCCGGCTTGGTCTTGGCCGTTTTGTCCGCGGCGGTCTTGGCTGCCTTGGTTTCGGCGGCCGGTTTGTCGCTCTTGTCCTGTTTCGCCTGTGGAGCTTCACCGCCGCCGCAGCCGGCGCATAGGAGCGCTGCAAACGCCAGCAATGCGATCCCGATCGGTGCTCGTCTCATGGAGGTCATACACTGGCTCCCAGCAGCGCGGCCAGCCGCGGATGGACGACCTGGCCTTCGTGGGCCACCATCGTCTCGCGAATGATTTCGTCCTCGCGATTCAGCTCGAGCTGGCCCTTGGGCGCCAGGAGCTTGACGAATGCCGACACGTTGTTGCCGAACATCTGGCTGGCGTGTAGCGGCACTTCGGCCGGCAGATTCGTCGGGCCGAGGATCGTAACGCCGTGGGCCGCCACCCGTTGATCGGCCTTGGTGAGCGCGCAATTGCCGCCGCGCTCGGCCGCCAGATCCAAGATGACCGACCCCGGCTGCATCGCGGCGACCGCCTCCTCGGTGACCAGCAGCGGCGCCGGCTTGCCGGGGATGGCGGCGGTGGTGATGACCACGTCGCTGTCGGCCACAATCTTGCCCAGCAGCTCGCGCTGCCTGTTGTAAAAATCCTCGGCTTGCGCCTTGGCGTAGCCGCCAGCGTCCTGAGCGTCGCCGGTCTCCAGGCCCAGATCGACGAACTTGCCGCCGACGCTTTCCACCTGTTCTTTGCACGCCGGCCGCAGGTCGTACCCGCGGACGACCGCCCCCAGCCGCTTGGCCGTGGCCATCGCCTGGAGTCCCGCCACGCCCGCGCCGAGCACAAACACCTTGGCCGCCGTGAGCGTCCCCGCCGCCGTCATCATCAGGGGAAACATTTTCGGCACTTCGACTGCCGCCAGCAGGACGGCCCGATAGCCGGCCAACGTTGCCATGGACGAGAGGACGTCCATGCTCTGGGCCCGCGTGATGCGCGGGACGAGTTCCAGGGCAAACAGCGTGATTCCCGTTTCGGCCAGCTCCCGGATCGCATGCGGCTGGCCCAGCGGATCGCACAGGCCGATCACGATTTGTCCGCGGCGATACTGCCCCAGGTCCCCGATCGCCGGCTGGCCGCGGCCATCGACGGCCCGCACGTGGAGCAGGATGTCGGCCTGGCACGCCTCGCGCGCCGAGGAAACGACCTCGGCCCCCTTGTCTCGATAGGCGTCGTCGGCAAAGCCCGCCGCAGCACCCGCCCCCGCTTCGATCACGACGCCGAGCCCCGCTTTGGCTAGTGCCGCGACGTTGCCGGGCGCCAGCGCCACCCGGCGCTCGCCGGGAATGGTCTCCTTGAGGGCGGCAACTTTCATCGTGTGCCTGACCGGACTGCGAGGCTAGCGGAACGCGGCGCGCACTGGCTCCCCATTGGACCGACCATCGGCACTGGGGCGTCGGCCGCGTGAAGCTGGGAAAATATTGCCGACTTCTGGCGAGTTTGGCGGTGGGGCAGCCATTGCCGATCGTTGCGCCGCGCTGCGTCGTGCCGGTTCTAACGGATCAAGGGCTGTCAGCCTGGTCCGGCAGCTCGTCGTCGGGCAGATCGAGCGCCTTGCGGGTCTCGACGAACTTTTCATCGCGGCCGAAGAACATCATGTGCTGCCAGGGGAGCTTGTCGAATTCCTTGGCCAGCTTGAAGCCATTGGGGAGCAGCTCTTTGAGGACCTGCTTCTTGCTCATCTTGTGCTCGGGCTTGATCGGCACGGTCGGGTCCTCCGCCCGAAACTCCACCTGCACGATCAGGCCGCCGGGCGCCAGTGCCTGCCGCATGGCGGCCAGCATGTGCTCGGGATGGGAGAATTCGTGATAGACATCGACGCACAGGATCATGTCGCATTTTCCTTTGGGGAGCCGCGCGTCGGTGAACGTCCCCAGCACCGGCGTGATGTTCGTCACTCCCTCTTTGTCAGCCCGTTCGTTGAGCAGCCCTAGCATTTCGGGCTGAATGTCCACCGCGTAGACGTGCCCGTCGTCACCGACCATCTTGGCCAGCTTCGTCGTGTAGAACCCGTTGCCGCAGCCCATGTCGCAGATCGTCATGCCGCGTTTGACGCCCAGGTTGGCGAGCATGAGCGTGCAGCGTTCTTCCTGCTCGCGATTGTCGCGAACCAGCCACGGCGCGCCCGTGTAATGCATGGTCTGGGCGATCAGCCGCCCTTTGTAGAACTTCAGCGGCGGCGGCGGTTGGCGCACCGGCGCGGCCTTGGGGACTTCGACTGGATCTTCGGCGACTGCGACACCGAGAAACTGCCAAGCCAGGATGAGAATCGAACCGAGCAAGACGGGGCGGATAGAAAGCATGCAGCGAGGCTCCATGGTGATACGTTTCATCCTACGTCCCCCTGTCGCGGGGTCAAAAGGGGTCGGCGAGTCGTTTTCGGCCCATGCGCTATTTTGTGCACAAACGTTGACCGAAAACGACTCCCGACCCCTTGACGCTGGCAGCCGCCGCTTCAGCCGTGGCGCCGGGCGTTTTGCGCCGGCCGTGCAAACTGGCAGCGCCGCGCTTTGGGGGTCGCGAGTCGATTTCGGGCCGGAGTCTTTCGTGCGGCCGATTCCGCGGCCCGAATCGACTCGCCGACCCCGATTGCGCCGACGCGGCCAGTCGGCGTTTCCTGGCGGAGCCAGCGCGGGATAGAATACTCAGCATAGGACTTACAAGAACCAACGAATTCCGCGGGGACTGCTCTATGAGATTCGAGCACTCAGCACTTTGGCGATGCATTCTGCCGCAGTGCCTGCTGGTGATTGCCGCGGCCGCCATTGCCGGCTGCGATCGGCACGCGGCATCGCAAACGCCATCACCGGGGAACGTCGAGACCGCAGATGTCGCCGCCGAGAAGCCAGCGGCATCGGCGTCAGAAACTGTGCCGAAAACCGCCGACCCAGCGGCGTCTGAAGGGGCGCCGGCACAAGAGCAGTCGCCTGCGGAAGCGCCCGCCAGCGCCGCACCTGCCGCTGCGGCGCCACCCGCCAGCGATGGCCCGCCGCGGCCCGCTTCGCTGCGCCCCAAGGCCGACCGCACTGCCGCCACGGGCGGCGTGGAGAAGATCACGTTTGACGACTTGATCCTGGGAATGGAAAAGGACATGGTCTATCGCCCCTGGATGCTGGAGTCGGAGACCAACGGCGGCCGGGCCAAAGAGCTGGAAGGCAAGAAAGTGCGGCTGACCGGCGTGATGCACGGCGGCGTGGAGAGCATCAAGAAAAACAAAGAGTTCGTCCTGCTGCGGAACAAGGAGTGCAAATTCGGCCCCGGCGGCCAGGCCGACCACCTGGCCAAGATCTTTATGAAGGATGGCAAGACCGCCTCGTACACCGACCAGACCGTCATGGTGGAAGGAACCCTGCGAATCAAGCCGGAAATGGGGGACGACGGCAATACGTGGTCGATCTACGAGATCGAGGGGGCGGAGATGAAGTGAGGCGAATTTGCGCTACAGCTTGCTGACTGCCTCGGTCGTATCTTTATCGCTGTCGGCTTGTGAGCGCGGTGAACCGGCAATTCCCGCCGTCAAAGTGGTTCAACAACAACCAGTCGGGGCGGCCGCGGAGCCTGAGCCACAGACCGACAAATCGGCGCGGCTTACGTGGGATGATCTGAAGCTGCCGCACGACGACAGATTCGAGCCTGGCGATCTGCCCATGTCGGCCGAGAAGGTTAAGGACCGGCGCGTTCGAATCACCGGCGTCATGCACGGCGGCGTGCCAAGAAGACGCGGCAACTCCGAATTCGTGATCATGCGAAACCGGTCGGGCAGGTTTGGGCCCGGCCATCCGATCGACGAACTGATGAAGGTCACGCTGACTTCCGGCCGGACGGTCTCGTATCTCGACGACGACATCCAGGTCGATGGCATTCTCCGCATCGATCCAGTCAAAGGGGAGGATGGCAGCATCTGGTGTGTCTATCACGTTGACGATGCCCGCGTTTATCAATCGGGCAAGGTCGTTGATGTACCTGCGCCCAAACCCAAGCCGGACCAGCAATAAACCGATTGGCTAAGGCGCACACTATCCCGGCTGCGTCTGATCGCGCACGAGGCTTGCCGCTAAAGCTCCGTCAAAACGATGCCGACGCGGGCGATTTCCGTCGGCGTCGGCCGCACGGTAAGCGGGCACATCTGGTCATAGTCATCGCGCGACAGAACGGTGATCACGCGAGTGCCGTGGGTCTCGAAGAATTGCCGCCGCCAGCAGTCGATCAACCCTTCTGCTTCAGCCTGCGTCAGGCCGGCATCGATCAGCAATTGCAGCAAGCGGCTTTCGACTTCGTCTCCGGCCAAGGGCAAAGTGTCCGGCAGCTCGATGGAGAAGGCCGAAGCCGGCTTGCCGGAAACTTGAAACGCCAGGGCTTGCACGCCTCCCTGCTGGGCGCGGACGACGAGTGCCTGGCGCAGTCCCGGCTGCGGTGCCGGGTCGCTTGACCAGTCGTAGTTGGAAGCGAAATGCTCCCACCGCTGGAACATGTTTCGCGTCGCCACGGCGATTTGCTGGCCGCACAGCCGATACTCGACCGGCGACTGGGCCAACGTCGGCCCGTCGTAGTAGAGGAATCTCTCTGCTTCGTCGCGACTGGCGAGCCAACTGGTGGGGACGTCGCGGAGGCGAGTCCACCACGCGTAACGTTCGCCGCCGGGAACACTGACGGGTACCATCCATGGCCTGCGCTCGGGCGAAACCACCAGGCTCTGCCAGCGAACTCCCAGATCCGTAACCGCATTTTCCATGGCGCCCATACCGCCGCCCGTGCTGCCAAGATCGCGCAGGCCCGGCGCAATCCACGGATAGCCTTCTCGCACCGCCAGCGGTTTCAGGTCGGCTCGGTCAAGCTGCGCCAGTGGCGATTTTACGGCCGTCTCACGGTCGCGCGTCATGTAGACCGTCGTGGCGTGAGCCGCCAGATCGTCGGGCGCCGGAAAGGCAAACCACGGTCTGCCTTGGCGAATGATGACCTGGAAATCGACGGCCAGAGGAACGTCGCTGGTCAAATGAACGATCGGCTTGGTAATGATCATGATCCGGTTCAGCCGGCCAGCAAACGAATCGAGTCGGTTGCCCGTCTGATGCACGAACGGCGGTATCTCGTCCAGCACCGACTGCACCAGCTTCAATTCGCCGCCGTCGTCGATCCAGACTCCCCACTCCGCGAGGCGAAAGCGATATTTTTCCGGCGGCCAGGGAACGAGCGCGCGAGCAGCTGCCGTTCGCTCGACCTCGCTCGCGCCCCGCAGCATGACTGCTTCCAGGCGGTCGCGGATTCCCGGCGGGGCCTCTTGCACCTTGGTCCACGAAGTCTCATTCGCGCGTAAGTTGCCGATGTCGATCGGCGGCTGCGTATTGAGGAAAGCGGTACGACTCCAACTGCCGCTGTTGCCCGGCGGGATTTCAAACGCTGGCTGGAAAATGAACCCGATCGATTCGGCGGCCGCCGCGCGTACTTCGGCTTCCTTATGATCTAAATACGGGAGCAGGCGGTCGGCGATTTCCGGCTTCCGCTCCAGGGCGAGCAGGTGGATTGCCGCCGCCTGGATGTTCGAATCCTTGGACATCGCCAGGATGCGCCACAGGGTCCCCTGAGCGCCGTGCCGGCGCGTTTCCACCAGAATCTTGACCGCCGCCATGCGCTGTTTGGGATCGGCGAGCTGAGTCGCTCCGATCACCAGCAGCTCCTCTTGCTGCTTGTCCGTCCGCAGCTGGGGACACGGCGGCATCGGTGCAAGTTGCGGCCCACCCCACGGGTCCATCACCACCGGTGCGGCCGGTATCGCGAGCAGAGGCTCGACCCACTGCGCGGCCAGCCGCCGCTTACAGTACTCGTCGTATTGCAGCTTGCCCCACAGCCCGATGGCGGCCAAAGTCACCACGAGCAGCAGTGTTCGCAGCGAGAATCGCAGAGCGGAACCTCGCTTTCTGGCAGCTTCCGGCTGTGCCATCACGGCCTCCCTCGCTACGGCGCACACCACAGCGGCTGCGGCTGGTCGAAAATCTTGGGCTCGCGGCCGGCGGCAATTTTCTTCACCGCTTCTTCCGCAGATTTGACGGCGGAGTCGTCCGGATGGATTTCCAGAGTCAGCTCTAGCGTGGTGGAGCCCTTCGGCGGCAGCTTGATCACGCGCCCCTGCTGGCCTTCGTAGGAGCGCGGATTGGGATAGTTCGTGCCAGGCTCGAGGCCCGTCACGTAGCCGTCTTCGACCGCCGCCGTGTCCTTCCAAAGCGAGAAGCAGGGAAGCTGTTTGGTATTGAAGACGAGACTCACGCCGCGCGTGCCGTGGGCGTTTTTCAGCAGCGTCCGCGTCTGTCCTTTGTCGTCGCCATGCAGATCGAAAAAGTAAACCATCTCCTCGAAGCCCGGCTCGGGTGCCGCATAGCTGTCCCAGCTCTTGATGTGGCTGGCCGCGCGGACGTTTCGCGGCACGACCGTCTTGGCCGGCAGCACGACCCGCGAGCCCGCATCGAGCAGTGGAATGCCAAAGTTGACGTGATAGAGCATTTGCGCCTCGGCCGGCGTCGCGGAGAGGTTTTCGATCTTGTCGGAGATCGTGAACGACGTGCTGTTGAACTTCGTCGTCAGGGTGCTGGTCATCCGCAGCTTCTGGAAATGAAACCGCGTTTCGTCCACAATGCCGATGAGCTTGATCTCCTGCTTGTCCGTGTCGATGGACAGCTCGACGTGATGTGCCGGCTTGTTGGCGATCCGGCCATGGAGTGGGTATTTGAGCCGGCCGGTTTTTTCGTCGTACTCCGGCGCGCCGTTGCTCTCCAGGCCGCAGCGGACGAGCAGCTCATTAAATCCATCCAGCCACCCCAGTCCACTTGGTTCGCCAAGATCGACGAACTTAGGGTGGACGGGCGCCCCGATGGGTGACTCCCATCCCAACGGGGAAAGTTCTTGGTCGCCGACCAGCAGGACGGAATCAATACCCATGCCGCGAGTTGGAATGACGCGGATGGTCTGTTTGCCGTTGTTGACGAAGATCGATTCGACGCCGTCGCTCAAACCGCCGACGTATTGCACGCGGCGAATTGCGCCGGGAAATCCCGGAATCGCAGGGTCGTCGATTCGCTGAGGCGAGTCTTGGCGGGCGGACGCATCTGAAAGCGTCCAGGTTTTGACGGTCATGGGAGCAGCTCCACGGACGATCACAGCGCGGCCGAGCCGCAACTAACGGCCATGTTCATTTCGGCGAGCGCCTCGGATTCTATC
>DASRJP010000288.1:0-5982 GCA_035649415.1 Pirellulaceae bacterium
TCATACCAGTTGCGAATGGCTGCGACGACGAACGTGAAACACGGTGCTCAGGGTGGAGTAGGAACCGGAATCGGTGCGAGCGGCAAGCGCTTGACGTACGCCACGTACTCACTCCAGGCCCACGCGCTCAGGACGCAGGCCACGACCACTGTCACCAGGGCCCCCAAGATCAGCAGGATTCGCAGGCGGTGACTCATGGAGTGGTTCGATCGTCGCGTGGCCAGCGGATGGGCTTCGCCGCGGATGGGCTCGGCGGATCTTCGTTCCAGGCCCGGAACATCAGGCCTCCGGCGGCCAGCAGGAAAATCGGGACGTTCAGCCATAGCCCGATCTGCACGTTGACCCACATCGCGGAATAGCCCAGGTAGAGTTCCGACGGCTTGGGTTCCACTTCGGACAGTGCGAGCACTCCGTACGCCGAGGCCAATCCGGATACGAGGCTTAGCAGACTCCAATAGATCGGCATCGGGACCACCAGCAGGATCGCGCCGACCATCGCCGGCCCTTTCCCCTTCAGGAGCATCAGCAGCACCACGGCCGTCGCCACCAAGGCCACCACGGGCAGCAGCAATGCGTTGGAGCCGAGCGCGTTGAGGACGAACATTAGCCGCGACTGTGAATGAGTCATTGTGTCTGGGACGGCGAGCTCTGGTTGCATGGCGAGTATTCGAGAGGCGAGACCGGCTCATCATACCGGCAGGCGAAGCGTGGAGCGGCACGCGGCTTGCAATATTGTTATGCAGCGGGTGGATGCAGAGCGGGTGTAAGGCAGGAGCCTGCACCAATGTCTGAGGGGGGTTCGTTTCATGCCGATTATCCGGATCGGCGCGCTCGCGGGTTAGAGCCCGGCGAAGTGGTTCAGGTGAAGTTTGGGCCGCTGGCGAGCGCGACGGGAGTCGTGCAGCGGATCGTGGACGATCAGCGCTGCGTTATCGCCATTGACGGCGTGGACGACGCGGTATGGTTCATTGTCTACGCTGCCTGGCTGGAGCGAGCAGATAGCGCCGCACGTTGAGATTTCGCAACGTCCGCGTTGGAAACGCGACAGAGCCTAGTCCCAGACCACTCTCAACCGCGGCGGCCTACGTTTCCGCCAGCGGCTGATGATCAGGCAGAAACCCACATACGTGAAGCAGCCCAGCACAATCAGCGGCACAACGAGCCGCAGCGCGCCGAGGAAGTTCAAGTCCCAAACGAGGCACGCCAGACCGATTGCCTGCACGATCGCATGGATCAGCAGCGCCGTGGCAATGCAGGCCATTCCGTCCAGAAAGCCTGACTTCGGCTTCGGCGGACGATAGCCCGCCTCGCGCGGCGATTCGTAGGGATTGACCTGCATGCCGCGATTTTATCCGCGCCATGAGCCACCCCGCCAACGCGAGGGCGGGTCGCCCGTCAGTCCCGCGACTTCCGACCGTCGGCCTCGCGTGTAGAATGGCGGCCAGCCAACCGCGCGAACGAAATCAGCCGATGCGTGTCGCTGTTGGCAGAAGATCGGATGGGTGGCCGAGTGGTTGAAGGCACCAGTCTTGAAAACTGGCGTAGTCGAAAGGCTACCGTGGGTTCGAATCCCACCCCATCCGCTCTAGCGCGGCTCTATCCGCGCACGATGAAGCCGCGATAGCGCGGTTCGGCCGGCGGACTCGGCGAGTGTCTGAGCCGGTACCACCGCTCGGCGAGCGTGAGGGCCAGGTCGAAGAGGCCATTCAGCGAGGCCAGCAGACAATCGACCCAATACGGGTTCGCGGCGAGCGGGCAAGAAATCTCGATTTTCTGGCGGCTGAAAGTCATTCCGCACGCACAGTGGCATTCCGCTTCGCTGGCCATCGGGCTGATGACGCCCAGGGCGGACGCACAGCTTTCACCGCATTTCGGGCAGACGATTTGATCCGGAGGATGCATACGTCGGCGAGCCCTCCTGCCTCTGGCAATAGATAATGGCCGCCGCCGGGAAATGGGCACAGAAATCCGCGCAAATTGCGCAATGCGCAATTGAATTCCTCGCGCAGGCTTAGCGCAGGCCGGTAACGCCGACCGCCCGGTCGAGCTCGGACAGCCAGCGGTGATAGGTAACCAGCGTTTCCACCTGCCGCTCGGAGATGGCGACGAGCTGCCGTTGGGCCTGGGCGAGGTCCAGGAACGTGGCCTTGGCGACTATATAGTTGGCCCGGACCGCGGCGACGTTTTCCTGGGCCCGCGGCGCGAGCCGCTGCTCGTACAGCTCGATCGCCCGGCGGCTTTCTTCGACCTGCTGTGCGGCGGCGACCACCTCGTACTGAATTTCCACCGACCGCTGTTCGAATTCGGCCCGCCGCTGGTTCAAGCGGAACTGGGCCTCGCAGACGGCGGCGTTGAGCTTGCGGCGATAGACGGGCAGGTTGACGGCCAGGCCAACCTGGGCCCGCAGCGGACCCTGCGTGCTCGAGGGCTGCCAGAATGTGTCGTAGCGGGCGAAGGCGTCGAAGTCGGGGTAGAAATCCTTGTACGCCAGTGCCAACGCGGCTTCTTCCGACTGCACCTTCCAGGCCAGGGCCGCCAGGTCGGGTCGCTGCTGAAGGGCCGTCTGCCAGAGCAGGTTCGGATCGGCCGTCGGGCGGGGCGCCTCGAGTCCGGCGGGCGGCGGCGGCAGTGGAGCATCGGGCCAGCGGCGCAGCAGGGTATTGATGCGGGCGATGGCGACCTGGTGCATCCGCCCGACCTCCAATTGCCGCCGCGCGAGCTCGGCCAGCTCCACGTCGGCCTGAATCAAATCCTGCTCGGTGACCAGATTGTTCTGGAACCTGTCTTGAGCCGTTGCGCGGAGATCCTGCAACAGTTGCAGCGTTTGGCGGTTCAGTTCGTCGAGTCGCGTCGCCAGAAAATACTCGTAAAACGCCGTGTCGGCGGCCAGGCGGACTTGCAGGCGGCTGTCCTCCGCTTCCTGCCAGGCGGCGTCGGCGTCGGCCGCGGCTGCCGCTCCGCGGAGGGATCGCTTGCCGAGCCAGGGGAGCTTCTGATTGAGCTGGAGGGCGTAAGCGGTCTCGGTGACGGCCGAGCCCACCGACTCCGGCGCGATCATTCCCATCAGCATCGGGTCGTCGAGCGCAATCCGCTGCGGATAGAGCTGAGCCGCGGCCTGCCACGCCGCGACCATCGCCTCCAGCGAAGGATTGCGGGCCTCGACTTGCATATGGAGCCACTCGCGCGTGAGCGTCTCGCCGAACAGGTCGTCCGTCGGCAGCGGCGCTTGCCCGGCCGGATGGGGCAGCGGCTCCTGAAATCCGACAGCAGCTACCGGGGCGGTAGCCGGGGGCTGAGTCAGAACGGCGGCGGGGACCGGGCCGGAAGGAGCGCCAGCCGCCACCTGCGCCGACTTGCATCCCAGCGCCGCTAGCGGCAGGAGGGCCGCGCAGCACCACTTGTGGAGGGATGTCATGCTCGCCTCGCTGGACAAAAGCGGGTTGACCCTGCCGTCTCGCCTGTCGAGGCAATGAACCGCAGGTCAAGGAGGCGGGCTTCGCTGGCGGAAATGCCTTGGGCCTGCAACCGGAGTGGCTGGTGAACGTAACGTCAAAATCGGCACGACCGCCGAATAGGTCACAGTGATTACGACCACCCCGGAAAACTCTGCCTGACCCGCAAGGCCCCGGGGCTAGCGACCTCTGCCTTCGCTTGCCAGAGGCTGGGCGGCCATTGGGATTCGCGAATGATCGGAAACGTGGTCTGCGATCCACAGCCGTTGAAGCTCGGCCGTACCGCCGATGCCATAAGACTTTTGCAGCGCTTGGTCGTAGCCCAGCTCGAGGGCACACTTCAAGAACGGGACGAACTTTTCCGTGCCGCCGCGCCGACTGAGCCAGGCGACTAGCGAGTTGCTTTGGCCGTAAAAGGCGGGGACACGATGCGGGGCGGGGTAGCTGTCGAGTTGCAGCAGCTCGGCACACGTGAAGACCGTCTGTGTGCGCAGGCCCTGATCCAAGTCCCGCCGATGCAGAAGCTGCTTCTGGGCAGGGTCGGCCAGCACCGCCATCCCTTCACTAGCCCACGGTGGCGGTTGGCTGCCCGCAAAAGCATCGGCTAATACGACGTGGGTCAGCTCGTGGCCGAAGGCCGACAACGTTCCAGTGACGTCCAAGAGCAGATCGACACGACGAGTGGTGATCGAGTGATCCTTTGCATCGATCCAGCTCGATCCAGAGGAGCGCTCGTCGCGCCTCCCGATCGCTGCCGAATAAGACTCGCGGCGGCCGTGAATTACCACAGTGCAGCGCGGATCCCAATTGGCCTTCGTCGCCTCAGCCAGCCATTTCGTCTGCAGGTGCGTCCGCCATTGCTCGCACCGATTTGCGATCAGGCGGGCGTCGAGGCCAGGGCAGCGGCTCTCAACAAGAAAGTTGGTCGAGACAGCGTTACGGCTCGATCCGTGCGCTACCGGTGGATCGCTGTCTTTGAGGGGCGCGACGCAACAGTCTGCAGGAAGGGGAAGGACGCTGGCTGCATCTGCCGACAGCACGAGGCAGGCACTGACCAACCACATTGAACTTCGTCTCCAACTCTTCGGGATTTGGAGTTCCGGTTGGAGCAGGAGAATTCAATTGTTGGGCCACAAAAGGTGGCCGCCATCCGCCGCGCAGCACAAGTCCTTGGCGGGTCAGCCTTTGCAACGTGAGCTGTGGCGGAGTCCCGCCGCCCACAGTGCCGGGTTTTCAGGCAGTGCCGCTTGAGAATCCGGCGGAAATGGCCACCGCGTACGGCCACGCAATGTAATGAAGTGGCAACTTTCGCGAAGACCATGCGGGTACAATAAGGTAGTGTGCCGGTGAGCGATTGAAGGGTCGCAGGCCGCGAAATGTTCCGCAGCATTCGAAAGATCGTTTGGACGCACCGCGAGCGATTGCTTGCGGCGGTGATGCTGCCGGCGTTCTTTTTGGCGAGCCTGCCGCATAATGCTTGCCTTTGCGCCGACGGACATCGAGAGCCGTTCTGTCAAGCCGCGCTGTGCCGCGCCCACGCTTTGGGTGTGAAGTCGGCCGCCTGCTGCGGCTGCAGCTGTTGCCAGCTACACGGCGCAGCTCAGCGCCGATCGTGCTGCCAAAAGGCGGCGCGCGACGGCGCGGAAAGCAGCACCGCTGCGGCTCACGGTCTAAGTGCCAGAGCCTCTACGTGCTGCCAACCGATCATCGAAGCTCCCGCTCCCGCGATCAAGTCGAACAAAGTCGAGCGGCCATCGCATCCGCACCGGATAGCGTTCGTCGAGCCGCTGGTTGATGCTCTCGATGTCGCAGCCCGCTTCGATGTGCACGTCGCGCATTCATCCACGCCGCCACCGCTAGACGCGGTGATCGTGTTTCATCGGTTGACGATCTAACCGATTTCTTGCAGCGGTTCTCTTGCCGCTTGTTTGCAGAACGTCCGGGCATAACCCGGCGTGAGTTGTTCTTTGGTTGCGCCAAGCATGATCCGCTTGGCTACCAGGTGAATGGTGTGGCGTTCTTTTGAAGGGAGAATTGTCATGAAGAAGACTTTGTTAATCATAGCGGCTCTCGTTGGATTGGTCCTCGTCGATGCGGGCGTCGCGCAGGCCTGGCCGGGTGGTTGGCGCCGGCGTTCGCGGACCACGTATGTGCCCTCGACGAACGTCACCGTGACTCAGGGGCAGGCCGGTACGGGCTATCGCTCGTTCTCGTACGAGCCCTCAACCCCCACGGTAATTCAGCCGTCGTATCGCCGAACCACAAGAGTTCCGCCGCACATGAACCCCGGCGGCCACTCCGCTGGATATAAGCTCACTGACTTCTAGTCGGGATCCGCGGTTCTGACGTGTTCTTTGGGTGCGACCGGCCCTTCCGCCGGTCGCGGCGGAGGTTTCTCATTCCCCAACAATTCTGGAGAGTTGTCATGCAAAAGATCTCGATCGTTGTTCTCGGCTCGCTTGCCTTGGGCGTGGCTTGCTGCTTACCCGCATATTCCCAAGAACCGCCAAAGTCCCCCACTAAAGCTACG
>DASRJP010000289.1:0-6991 GCA_035649415.1 Pirellulaceae bacterium
CTTCGGTATATCGCCTTTGCGTTAGGAGCGAATCGCCGAGCCAGTGGTGCGTCCAGGGGTTGTCGGGCTGGAAGCGGACCGCCTCGCGCATGAGCGATTCGGATTCCTCACCGCGCCGCTGCCGGTTGAGCATCGACGCCAAATAACTCAAGTAGACGATCTCCTCCGGCGCGAGCTGTATTGCCTGGCGGATTGCGTCCTCCGCCTCCCTGAGCCGGTTCTGCTTTTCCAGGACTTCGCCGAGGCGTTGGTGTGCGACCGCGGAGTTTGGGTAGCTCGCCACAACGCGGCGGTATTCCTCCTCGGCGTGGGTCCATTGGCTCGCCTGGAAACTCTCTTGTGCCTTGCGAAGGGCTTCCCAGAAATCCTCAGCGGGAGGGGTGATCCCAAGTACTTTGGCCGCTTCGGCATGGAAGGCCAAAGCTTCCGCGGTGTTCAAATTGTAATACTCCAGCCACCAGACCGAGCGGTCGTACCATTTCCTGGCCTCTACCCGGTTTCCAAGCTTCCAGTGGGCCATCGACAGGAATAACCACTGATAAGGATCTCCCAGGGTGGGGTTTCGTTGCAACTTGCGCGACTTTTCCAGCGCGTCGATGCTGGCCTGCCAGTTTCCCTCGCGATATTCAGCCCATCCCAGAAGCTGGAGGTTATAAGCGGTTGGCGCCCACTCCACCATTTTCCGGGCCACCTCGAGCGCCCGCTGCGAGTTGCGATGCTCGGGCGCCGGACAGTTCGTCAGAATCTTGAACAATTCCGAGGCGGCACTGGGCGAGTTGCCGCGGACCAATTCCTCCAGCACGTCGATCGCCTCGGGCCATCGGCCCAATTGCTTCAGCTCCATTGCCAAATGAGAGTTGATCGCGGTCAGCCGATTCCGCGCCACCGAGTCATCGGGCTTCAAACGAAGCAAGTTGTGAAAGCTGGCTCGCGCCTCTTGAAAGGCCGCGATCCCCTCGGGCATTCTTTTCTGCTGCCGCAGCACGTGACCGAGGTTGTAGGAGGTGTTGGCATGCACCTGGGCCGCATTGAGGTCGTCCGGCATATTGCGCAGGTAGCTACGGAGGACCTCCTGGGCCTCGACCAGCTTGTTGCGCTTGTTTAGAAAATTGGCCAACGCCAGATTCGTCGGCGGATCGCGCGGCAGGCAGCGCACCGCCTCGCGGAATTCGCCCTCGGCCTCATCCAACTCCCCATTCTTCTCAACTGCGAACGCCAGGTTTAGGTGCGCTTTGCCATAGTTCGGCACCACGCGGATCGCCTCCCGGTACTCGGCAATCCCCTCTTCGGACTTCCCCTGCTCCCGCAGCACGACCCCCAGGTTGAGATGCGCCCTAGCGAAATCCGGCTTCAGCGCCAGCGCGCGGCGGAAAGCCGTCTCGGCGTCAGCCGGCCGGTTCGCCTTCCACAGCGCATAGCCGAGGGACACGTGTACCATCGGACTTTCGGGACGCTGTGCCACGGCGACGCGCAAATACCCGGCCCCCTCGGACGCCTGGATCGGCGTCGGATTGGAACTCACCAGAGAATCGCCCAAGTGGAAGTTAATCCAGAAATCACCTGCGTGTCGTTTCTGAGCGGCAAGCAGGATCTCGACCGCCTGCGAATGTTGTCCGCTGTAGGCCAGCATGAGGCTCAGCAGGTACACGGTCGCCGGCGGCTGCGCCAGGAGTTTTTCGTCGCGGGCCAGGGCCGCCAGCGTTGGCCATTGCTCGGTGCGGAACACTTCGCGGAACCGGTTCCGCCAGGCGTCGGTATCTACTTGTTGAACAAGGGAGAGCATTTCCTCCCAGCCGGCAACTCCGGCGTGCCGCTTGGTCACGAACCAGTCTTCGAGTGCCGCGACCAGGCGGCCGGAAATGGGCGACGCCCGCAGCCGCTTGACAGCCTCGACCGGGAGAAGCCCTTCGACATCGAGACCGTAATCCTTGAACGCTTGCCGATACGCCTCGTCCGCACCCACCCAGTCGATGTACTCCTTGTCCTCCGCCGCGCGCGCCAGCCGGATCTCTTCCAGGCGGACGACCATCGCCAGGTTCGCGCGCCACACCCCCGCGCGGCGGCCAAGTGCCTCGTCGCCGCCGGCGCTGGCTAGTAACCCTTCTGCCCGCCGGACCGCCTCCATCGCCTGCGGCAGCCGCTCCTGCTGGAACGATGTTTCCGCTTCGTCGAGAGCAGCGCTGATCTCCGTGCGGAACTTAAGCGCCCGCTGCTCTTCCTGCATGGCCATCTGCTGCCGGACTGCCGCCCGGTCGCGCAATGCCCAGCCGATGCCGCCGACGATCCCCCCCAGCGCCACCAGCAGCAGCAGCGTCGCGGCGAACGTAAACGCGATGGCACCCTTGTTTCTCCGGACGAACTTGCTGAGCCGGTACATGGCCGACGGCGGGCAGGCCTGCACCGGCTCATCTGCCAGGTAGCGTTCCAGGTCGGCCGCGAAGCCGGCGGCCGTTTCGTAACGGCGGTTGCGGTCCTTCTCCAGGGCCTTCATCACGATCCAGTCCAGCTCGCCGCGGACGAGTTTCGTCAAGCGAGCCGGCTCGGTGCCGCGGTTGGCGGCCAGAGTCGGCAAACCCTCCGCCGTGCTGAGCTTGGTGCTCGGCTTCGATGGTTCCTCCTCGCGGATCACGCGCAGCATCTCCAGCATGCCGGCCTGTTCCAACTCCTGGCGCGAAAACGGCGGGCTGCCGGTCAAGAGCTCGTACAAGAGCACACCCAGCGAGTAAATGTCGCTGCGCGTGTCGATGTCCAGCTGGTTGATCTCCGCCTGCTCCGGCGACATGTATTCCAGCGTGCCGACGATCGCGCCGAACCCGGTAACCAGCGTCTGCTCGGTCAGCGGCTGCCCGGCCGCCTTGGCCACTCCGAAGTCGATGACCTTCGGCACCGGCCGGCCGTCATACAGGGCGACCAGCACGTTGGACGGCTTGAGATCGCGGTGAATGATCCCCTTCTGATGCGCGTGTTGGATCGCCTGGCAAACGGGCACAAACAGCTCCAGCCGCTGTCGCGGCGTGAGATGGTGCTCGTCGCAATACCGGGTGATCGGAACACCTCTCACCAGGTCCATGACAAAATACGGCCGGCCGGCGCTGGTACTCCCGCCGTCCAGCACCTTGGCGATGTGCGGATGATCCATGAGGGCCAGCGCCTGACGCTCGGCCTCGAAGCGGGCGATGACTTGCCTGGAGTCCATCCCCGCCTTAATGAGCTTGACCGCAACGACGCGCCTTACCGGCTCGGACTGCTGGGCCAGCCAGACTACGCCCATGCCCCCTTCGCCGATCCGCTCGATGAGCTTGTACGGGCCGATCTGCGTCCCGGAATGTTCCGCGGGCTGGTCGATGGTCGCCTCCGGCACCGGCGGCTGCTCGTGAAACGACCCGAGCTGCTCATGGGAGCGCAGCAGCCGCTCGACGCGGGCACGAAGCTCGGCGTCGCCGCGGCAGGCCCGCGCGATGAATTCTGCACGCGCGGCAGCATCGGACTGCTCGATGGCTTCGAGGAAGATCGCGCGGGCCTGGTTGTGCTCGGTGCTCATGGCAGCTTCGCCTGTCGTTCCAGAAAGCAATGCGGCATTTGCGGCCCGTTTTCGCACGGGCCGGAAAGAAAAGCGAGAATTCGGCCCGTGAATTACGGCTCGAGCAGCTCGCTGTGCAGCCAGGCGCGAGCGTAATTCCAGTGGCGGTATGCGGTTGCGACGGAAATGCCGAGGGCGGCGGCCGCTTGTTCGACGTTCATGCCCGCAAAGTAACGGAGCCTGACCAGTTCGAAGACCGCGGCGTCTTCGCGCGCCAGACGATCCAAAGCCTCGTCAATGGCCAGAAGCTGGTCGGGCGTGGCCTGCACGGCCACGTCGATCGAATCGATATCGAATCGGCCCAGGCCGCCGCCGCGCTTCTGCCGGGCATGACTGCGAGCCTGGTCGATGAGAATCCGCCGCATGGCCTCGGCGGCCGCGGCAAAAAAGTGCCCTCGATTATCCCACGACTGCCCATTCTGATCGCTTCCCACTAACCGCACATACGCCTCATGCACCAGCGCAGTCGCCTGGAGCGTCTGCCCCGGCTTCTCCTGCGCGAGCTTGGCGGCCGCCAATTTCCGCAGCTCGTCATACACCAGCGGCAGAAGCTGCTCGGCGGCACGTGGATCGCCGGAATCGATCTGCGAGAGAATACGCGTGACGTCGCTCATCAAGCGACAGCATAGGCGTCCGGCGCGCACTTCTCCAGCGCCATGCAAAAAGGCGAATGACCGGTGAGGAATTCACTGACCGAGCCTCACCGGCTCCCTAATTCATTTTCACTTCGTCGTTTTGACCCGCCATCACGTTCCGGTATCTCGCTTCGCTGGCGGTTCCGGGCGGGAAAAGGTGGCCCTACCATCCGCTCTCGCAGAAGCCGAACAGGCAGGCTTCCATGTCGCCGCATTGGCTGCCACATCCGCCGCAGTTGTTGGGGTCCGACGTAGGGTCTACGCACACACCTCCGCAAAGGATGAAGGGATAGAGGCACGGATCACACACGCCGTCGGTGCAGCGCTGCGCCCAGTCGGGGCAGACGTTGCCGCAGGCGCCGCAGTTATTCACGTCATTGGCAACGTCCGTGCAGATGCTGTTGCACTCGATGGCGCCGTCCACGCAGGGGTAAACGCAAGCGCCATCGAAACAGGCGGCCTGTTCGAAGTTACCAGGCTCGTCGCAAATGTGGCCGCAGGCGCCGCAGTTTTCCACGTCGCTGGCAAGGTCGGTGCAGTAACCTCCGCAGCACGTCGCACCGGCGCTACAGCAGACATAGCTTCCACAGCGTCCACACATGCGGCGCGGATCGTTGTTGCAGGCGCGACAGGTCGCGAGGCAGGCTTGTTGCTGCCTCTTGTTGGAACAACGGCAAAAAGAGCGGCAGGGGTCGCGGTAACCGGCCCAGGCGGAGCTCACGCCCAGCGGGCTGAGGATTGCGCCGGCCAAGGCCGCTCCCAACAATCGCAGCGACTGGCGGCGAGGTACGGATTTCTCCGCCAGCGATTTCGAGAATTCATCAAAGTGATCGGTCATGGGCTTGTACCTTTCATGGTGAGTGGTGAGTGGTGAGTGGTGAGTGGTGAGTGATTCAGGTTGCCCAAGCTGCCTCCTTTCCGTTAGCGGACGGTTCAACTTCGGCTGCGGCAGACTTTGGGTGATCGGCGAGCGCCAGGATTGGCGTGACGCCAACGGCTACGTCCTTGGCGACGATTCCCTGTTCGTCAATCAAATAGCCGATGGGCGTGGCGAACATTCCATACTTCTTGGAGATCTCCCACTGCTGCTGCATCACGATGGGAAAGCTCAGTTCCAGTGCGTCGGCCTTGGCGCGAGTCGCCTCGGCATCGCGCCGGCTAATCACGAGCACTTGCAAGTCGGGCCGCTCGACGTGCATTTCCTGAAGTAGCGGCGCGAGCTCGTCGCAAGGGCCGCAGTTGGGATCGGAAAACACGAGCAGCACACGCCGGCCGCGGAAATCGGCCAGCGTGAGTTCGCCGCCACCCAGGCACGGCAGCGAAAAATCTGGCGCAATGGTGCCCCCCTTTAGTCCCGTGCGGTTCAGCTTGCTCCGGGCCAGCGACGGATCGGGTTGCTTGTTCTTGTGGGCCGAGCCATGTTCGGCGAAGGTCTCGGACCTCGCCGACATGCCTGACCGTTGGTCTCCTTCCTGAGAGCGGCCGCGAGACCTGCGGTCGATCGCGTGGGCGGGGTCGGGAGACCCTCGCCCTACAGCAGCCGCCTTCAGGTCCGCCAGTTTCAGGAGCGATTCCGCTCCCACGGCCAATTCGCTCGCGATTCGCCCCGCGGCATCGATCCGATATCCCATCGGCGTTCCCTGGGCGCGGAATTGGGACGCGACTTCCATTTCGTTCTGCACGAGGACGATGCAGCGAATGCCGAACCGCTCCACGAGTTTTCGATTCTCGTTCGCATCGCCGGTGGTGATCACGACCGGCGTTGCCCACCCATCGCCCCCATGCGGCGGCAGCGCGGCCAGGTCGCCGGCCATCTTGGTACAGAACCCACACTTCGGGTTGAAGAAGATGAGCAGCAGGTCTTTGCCGCGAAACTCCGATAGCTTCCGGCGGACGCCAGCCAGGTCCGGCAGCTCAAAATCGGGGGCGGCCTCACCGATCAGCAGACCTTCTGGCCGATGAGCAGCCGCACCCTGCCTCGCCCCGCTGCGGCGCCCGAGCTGTTTCTCGATCGCCTCGAGCCGCAGCAAAATACGGCCATTTTGCCGGACGAGCTGATGCCCCAGCCATGCGCCCACGGCAATCAGCAGCCAGGGGAAAATTGCGGCGACGATGAGCGTTGTCATCGAACGTTTCCATGCGGTCTGCATTACAACGGAGGCACTTCGTCCCAGCGCGCAGACCAAGCGCCGGGGCGGTGCCGGAGTTTTTTTTCGCTACGCGAACGGATCGAATAGGTCGTCGTGGCTGGTCGAGGCGTGGTTGTCGAAGATCAGGGTGAGGGCGTCGAAGTCCAATTCTCCCAAGTTGTAGACCCCGCCACCGATCCCCTCGCCGCTCGTGCCACCCGCGCCTCCGTTGCCGCCATTGGCCTGATTTTCGATTACGGTGCAGCGTTTGAGTCGGAGCGACGCCGCGGCCTCGCTGTACACGCCGCCTCCCAAGCCGTCGCCGCCATCGCTGCCGTCGCCGCCGGCTCCGCCCGTGGCCCGGTTGCCGTGTAGCTCACTGTGGCTGAAGTCGAGGGTCGCGAAGCCCGAGACGATGGCTTCGGAACCGGAATTGAAGATCCCGCCGCCTCGGCCCACACCGCCGTCTGCGCCGCTGCCCCCCCGGCCCCCCGTGGCCTCGTTGTCGGTGAACGAACTCTGGCTGACGGCAAGAGCGGCAATGAAGTTATGCCCGCCAAGGTTCGCGATGGCCCCGCCGACGGCCGTACCGCCGGCTTTGCCCGGGCCGCCGTCGGCGCCGATGGCCTGGTTGCCCGTGAACGTGC
>DASRJP010000290.1:0-2900 GCA_035649415.1 Pirellulaceae bacterium
GGTCCGATCGAGCGGCTTTCCCACCATTACACACGATCCAGGGATAACTCCCATGAAAATGAAAACACTCGAAGATCTGTTCGTCCACGAGCTCAAAGATCTTTATTCCGCCGAGAAACAGCTCGTCAAGGCGTTGCCGAAGATGGCCAAGGCCGCCACTCACCAGGAGCTGCGCCAGGCGTTCGAGGCGCATCTCAAGCAAACGGAGCAGCACGTGGAGCGTTTGGACGAAATCTTCTCCCAGCTACAGCTCAGCGCGCGGGGCGCCAAGTGCAAGGCGATGGAAGGGCTGATCACGGAAGGAAAGGAGATTCTCGCCGAGGACATGGAAGACGACGTGCGCGATGCGGCGCTCATCTGTGCCGCGCAGCGCGTGGAGCACTATGAGATGGCCGGATACGGCTGCGCGCGGACGTTCGCCCGCGACCTGGGACACCATGCAGCGGCGGAGCTGCTACAGCAGACGCTGGAAGAAGAAGCCGCTGCCGACGAGAAGCTGACAGAGATTGCCGTCGGACGCATCAACGCGGAAGCAATGGCGGCAGGCGCGTGAACGATTGGCAGCGTGTTTCTTTCACCACTAGAGATGTCCGCCCGGCGGACCAAGGGCGAGGTGCACCGTGCATAAACTTGGCTGGGCTTTCTTATGGATCATTGGCATTCCGTTGCCGATCTTGGTCATCTTGTATTTTCTCACCGGTGGCGGGTGTAGCCTCTAGGCGCGTTTCCTCGAGCCGGTTGTATGCTCGTGAATCAATCGAGCGGCCGAGGCAGGCACTGCGACCTGTACGTCAGGTCGTCCGCTTTCGCAGCGACGGTTTGTCGCAGGGGATTGTAGCCTGCCGTGGTAACGCTCTTTCCCGGTCCAACCGGCTGTGGCACGGCGCATGCTCAATGAACTGCAAGCCCGTCTTCGCGTGGCTCGGCGGCAGGGAGAAACCGCCAAAAATGAATCGCAGTCAACCTCCGTAAGTAGGCCGTTCCATGGAGATGCGCGCGTATCGCTCGTCGTGGACGTCCGTGGGCTAGCTCTCGTCGCGCAGCCGGCGCGAAACTCGACGACGCTGAAAACTTGCACCGGCTCCTTGGAGTCACATTATGCAAACGACAGCACACAGCTCCTATTGGCAGCAAACCGTGGGGCCCGATGCGCCACACTTCCCCCCGCTAGACCAAGATATCGACGTGGATGTGGCGATTGTCGGCGGCGGCATCACCGGATTGACTGCGGCCCGCTGGCTCAAGGAAATGGGGAAACGCGTCGCCGTCATCGAAGGGCTGGAAATCGGGGCTGGCACCACCGGTTTCACGACGGGGCACCTCGACGCGTCCACCGATGAACCGCTGGCGCGAATGATTTCCAATTTCGGGGAGCAAGCTGCGCGCGAGGTCATCGCCGCCTCTCGTGACGCCATCAATCAGATCGAGAGCTGGTGCTCCGAAGCGGGGGACTGCGAGTTTGCGCGCCTGCCCTCATTTCAGTACACCGAATCGCCCGCGGGGATGGAGGCGCTGCGCGCGCAAGGCGCTGCCGCCCGTCGCCTGGGGCTGCGGGCTTCGCTCGTGCAGCATGTCCCGCTGCCATTCGCCTGTGCCGGGGCCGTGCGCATCGATCAGCAGGGTCGACTTCACAGCCTGCGTTACCTGCACCACCTGGCCAAAGAAGTCCATGGCGGCGGCTGCGCCGTATTTGAGAACACCTCGGCGCGGCCCCCCGAAGAAGGCCAGCGCTCTAAGGTCGAGACCTCGGGAGGGAAGGTGACGGCCGACTCGGTGTTCGTCGCCACGCATTCGCCATTCCTCGGCATTTCGTCACTCGAGTTTCGGGTCTATCCCTACCAGTCCTATGTGATCGGCGTGCAAGTTGAAGATCACGTCCCCGACTTCCTGTTTTGGGATGACGGCGATCCGTACCATTACGTTCGCCTGGCGTCGGCAGCGGAGCCCAGCCTGGTGCTGATCGGAGGCGAGGACCACAAAACGGGCGAGGAGAGGGACGAGCGCAAGTGCTACGAAGCGCTCGAGCAGTATGCCCACGATCGCTTCAACGTGCGGAGCGTGGAACATCGCTGGTCGGCGCAGCACTATATTCCGGCGGACGGACTGCCGCTGGTTGGTCGAGTCCCCGGCAACGAGCATATTTACGTGGCAACCGGCTTTGCAGGCACTGGGCTGACACTGGGAACGGTGGCCGGCAAACTGGTGGCCAATTTGATCATGGGCAGGTCCGATCCGCTTGCAGAAATCCTCAATCCGGGCCGGCTGACCCCGCTGGCATCAGCGGGCGAATTCGTCAGCGAGAACCTGAACGTCGTGCGGCGTTTTGTGGGAGACCGGTTCGCAGGGCCGACGCTCAACTCCCCGCTGGAGGTGCCGCCTGGCAAAGGAGCCATCGTGGCGGCGGACGGAAAACGGACGGCCGTCTACTGCGATCCGTCCGGCCGGTTGTATTCGTTCTCCCCCGTGTGCACGCACGCGGGCTGCATCGTGCACTGGAACGACGCCGAACGCACGTGGGACTGCCCCTGCCACGGCGGGCGCTTCACTGCCGAAGGCAAGCGGTTTTATGGTCCGCCGCCAGCCGATTTGGCGCCGCAGAACGCATCCGGCGGCTAAAGCCAATAGCAATTTCGGTGTCTGCCGCAAGGGCCCAGTAATCTGGCTGTGTATTGCGGTGCTCTAGCCGAATGTCTCCACTCTCGGCGACTACTTCCTTCGGCCCACTTTCCAACGGCGCAGCCGAGCGCCCAGGGACCTGAAAATCCAGTCGCCTCGCTGGTTTGCGGTTTCCTGCAAATCATTAGTGACAGGCTTGCATTGCAGCTATACTGCTTCCTTGACGCATCGACTTTACGAGAGCCGGTCAGTGCAAGTTGGGGACGAGCGGCACTGCACGCTTG
>DASRJP010000291.1:0-5887 GCA_035649415.1 Pirellulaceae bacterium
CACCCGGTGATTGAGCGTGTCGCCGATGTAGATGGCGCCGTCGGCGCCGACGCAAATGCCGTGGGGCCGGTTCATGCTGGCATTGGTCGCTGGGCCGCCGTCGCCGCTGCCCCCTTCGTGCTGCGGCCCCATGCCGGCGACGGTCGTTACGATCCCGCTGGCCAGGTCGATCTTCCGAGCTGCATGGTTCTCCGTGTCCATGACATAGACGTTTCCATCCGGGCCGATCGCGATCCCCTTGGGACCGTCGAATGCCGCCTCCTTGGCGGGACCGCCATCGCCGCTAAAGCCTTTTTTCCCACTCCCGGCCACGTGCGCGAGCATTCCTGACGCCAGATCCATCTTCCACACGCTGTGCCCCTCGCGAAGGGCTATCCATAGCGTGCCGCGGTCGATATACAGAGCCCGCGGCCCCAGCATCGGCTTCCCCTTGGCAGACTGACCGGCCACCGGTAGTTTTTTCTCGCCGGTGCCGGCAATCGTCTCGATGTTGCCCGTTTTCGCATCGACGCGGCGGATGCGATGGTTGCCAATGTCGGCAATGTACAGGTTGCCGCCGTCGTCCAGGGCGATGCTGTGCGGGCTGCTGAACTGGGCCTTGGTGGCCGGCCCGCCGTCGCCGCCGAAGCCGCTTTTGCCCGTGCCGGCAACGGTGGAAATCGTTCCGCTTTTGGCATCCACGCGGCGGACCAGGTGGTTCTGCATCTCCACGAAGAACATGTTGCCGGCCTGGTCGAAACGAACTTCGTAAGGCTCGTTGAGCTCGGCTTTCGTGGCCGCGCCGCCATCGCCGCCGTAGCCCTTTTGACCCGTGCCGGCGACGACCGCTGCCTGCCCCGACTTGAAGTCCAGCCGCCAGACGCGATGGCTACGCACTTCGCAAATGTAAATCGCCCCGTCTGGCCCGAACTCGACGCCGAACGGATCGCCGATGTTGACCTCGGTCGCCTTACCGCCGCTGGCATTCATCTCCGGCTTGCCGGTGCCGGCGATGGTCTCGATAACCGGCTCAGCCGCTGCTGAAACTAGCGCCAACCAGGCAATCAGCAGAAAGCAAAGCGCGTGGCGAGTCATGGTTAACCTGCAGTCTTGCCTCAATCAGCTAGTCCAATATCACCGGCAGCGCAATCTCCGCCTCCGACTTCGGCAGAAAATACGGAATCGACAGCTCATCCAACCGGTGGGCCAGGTTGTCGAGCATGCTCTGCCGCACCGTCTCGTCGTTCACGTCCGTGGTGAAGCTGCGGCTGTTCCAGGCTTTGAGCGAATCCCGCCACAGGAGCGTCTTGCCCCCATCGGTCAGGAGTTCCGCGACGATCGTCCCTTCCGACTCCGTCACCCGCCGTCCGGTATCGGTGCCGCGAAAATCCCAAATCGACTGGCGGGAATAGACCGCCACCAGGTCTCCGGCCTTCTCCGCATAGCGGAGCACGAGCAGCGTGGGCTGGTCAGCTTTCACCTCGATCTTGTCGCGGCCCAATCGCTTGACCACCGCGCTATAAATGAGCTGCTGCACCTGCTCGGGGCCGCTGCGGACGTTCTGCATGTCCAGCGCCACCGTGACCGGATGGTTGGGTGAGATGTGGGCGTCGGCCCCTTCCTCCAGTTTGGCCAGCGACGCGCGAATTTCCTTCCACGGCACCGTTCGGGCGGTCAGCGTTTCGGTCCGTTCCCCCGCCGTGGCCAGCACCGTGTTCAGGTCCACGAGGTGCAGTTGCAGCTCAGGGGTATAGGTCCGCCGGATCGCGGCCACCACGCGCCGCGTCTTGCGGTCGATGAAGTTCCCGTCGATCACCCAGCCAGTCCCATCGGGGAGCCACAGCAGCCGCTTCTGGCGGCAGGCGGCCCGCGGCAATACGACCGTTTCGTTTAATTTGCCCGCGGTATTCCAGATGAACAGCCGCGGCTGGTCGTGCCGGCTGACTGCCGCCAGCTCCTGGTTGTTGAACGAAAAGGCGATCGCATCGACCCAGGTGCGGATGAACTTGCTCTCCAGGTCGCTCTTGATCCGATTGGGATCCACCAGCGGTCGCTTCCCCTTCGTCGCTGCCGGCTTATTCGGTGCCGCCGGGTCCTGCATCATGACGGCAATCTTGCCCGTGGAAGTGTTGATGGCCCCAATGCCGTCGTCGGCGACGCAGGCGAAATAGCGGCCGTCGGAGGTAAAAGCGATCTTATCGTCCTCCACGCGGCGGAGGGGCGTGGGGATGACCTTGGCCTGCTTCTTGTTTTCAATGTCCCAGGCCTCCAGCTCGTGCGAATGGCGACCGCCCAGGATCAGGTACTTGTTGCGCGAGACGATGATGTAGTCGTAGGTCTTTTCTTTGAAGCCGGGGATTTCGAACACCTTCTGTCCGCTTTGGGTGTCCCAGACCATGACGGTGGCTTCGGTTTGATTCGCCCCTTTGTCGGTGGCGGCAAAGAACCGGCCATCGTCGGAGACGCAGCGCAACGACCAGGGGTCGTATTCCCCTTCGAGCGTGCTCCGCTTCTTGCCGGTTTCCAGCTCCCAGACGCTGGTGCCGACGACGGCAACGGGGCAGCCGAACTCGCCGAAAGTTGGCTGGAAGGAGGCCAGGTCGTTGCCGACTGGAATGGCCAGAGGCGTTTTGGGCGCGGGGTCGGTCTTGGCGAACAGATCGTCGTCCTGTCCGCGCGCGAATTGGGCCGCCATACAGACGATAAGCAGTGCCGCGATGCGTGACATGGCACGAAACCTGTGGCAGTTTGGGCAGAAGGGGTGGATTAAACCCACGAAGAATTCTCAATCTACTCGACAAGCCGCAAGGGGGACAAGTTTTCGCTTAGTTTCGGTCCTTCCTGTAGGTGGGCCACTGTGGCGCGCGGTTGGCACACCAATTGCTTCGTTTTTGCACCCGTCGGTAAGAGCAATAACGCGCGGACTCACTCCAGTGGAGAATGTCTGCCGCCGCGATGCACTTGCCCTCAAAACATCGGCAAAGCGCGCTTGAGCCTGGCGCTTTCACGAGCACCCGCAGCTCGGCGCGCTTGCCGTTTTTGGTTTCGGGGCGCTTCGAGCTGGGATTCGCACCTCATAAGGACCTGGTGATGGCCAAAAACAAAATGAACCGCAAGAACTCCGATTCCCCCTCGGCATTGGGCATGGTCGGCGGAGCTGCCGCCGGAGCGGCTGCCGGTTCGATGGTCGGCCCGCTCGGCGCGGCGATTGGCGCGGTAGTCGGTGGCGCGGCGGGGGCCAACGCGAAAGCGATCGCCAGACGGGTGCCGCAGGCAGTGGGAAGCACGAGAAAACTGATGTCCGCGGGAACCAAGTCGGTAACTGGCGCCAAGCGGAAGGGGGGAAAATCGTCCGGCAAAAAGGTGTCGGCAACTCGCTCCGCGAAATCGCCGGCCAGGCGGAAGAAGTAATCTTGGTCGCGGCCGGCGGGCGTTTCTTTTCGCCGAGAAAGGAGGCTGCTACGATCATGCTCAGCTTGCCCCTCCTCGCACGCTCCTACAACGTGGAGCAACCGACAAAACACTTTGGCCGAGCATTATTGCCGGCGGAACACATGGACTCCCTGCGCGTGCTCATTGTGGACGACAATCAAGACGCCGCGGACAGCCTGGCGGTGCTCTGCCGTCTGTGGGGGCATGCGGTGAGCGTGGCGTACGACGGGCCGACGGCCCTGACGCTGGCGGAACACTTCGAGCCGCAGGTGGTGTTGCTGGACATTCGCATGCCCGGAATGCACGGGCCCGAGGTCGCCCGGCAGCTCAGGAGCAATCCGAAATTCGCACGGGCGACACTCTATGCGACCAGTGCCAACACGCCCAACGACAGATGGCTACAGGAGTGGATGCGCTGGTTCGACGGCCATCTGCTCAAGCCCTACAACCTGATGGAGCTGGAGGTTTTGCTGGCCCAACGGGCGAAGTGCCAGGCTTGAAAGGAGGCGCACCATGTTTCTGGGATTCTCCCTGGACGAGCTGATGGAAGTCGTGCGGACCTGCGATGCGATTGAGATCGAGGATTGTACCCCCGACTACTTGCAGGACTTTATTGCCCAGCGACTGGACGCCGATTTTCCCGTGCTGGCCAATCGTGTCCGCCTGCTGAATGCCGAACAAATGGACGCGCTCTGCGAGTACATCAAGGACACGCATTTTCTGATTCGGCAGTAGGGACAGCGCGAAGCCGTGAAACATACACCGGGGGACTCAACGAGAATCCCGATCGCCCACGGCAACTTGCTTCCGCGCGGCAATTATGACAAAATGTCTTAAATTGCTCCGCCCCTACCAATTCTGGAGGCTCGCCGTCCCATGTTGCTACTCAGACCGACGAGTATCGCGAAGTTCTTGGCAGTCGTGGTGCTGGTCGCCAGCGCCTGTTTAGCGGCCACCGTCGTCGCCGTTGCCCCGGCCGATCAACCGGGGGAGCAGGCACGCGGCGAGACGCCCGCCGACAAGCCACTGCCGGTGGATTTGGCGCCCTACTGCTCAATGAAAGCGGCGGCTTTCGAGAAATCAACCCGGTATCCCTGGCCGGCCGTTCCCCGCGGATCGCAAACGTTCGCCAAGGTGCCGGTGGAAATCAGCGGCGCCATGTTCCTGTGGGGGGAGCGAAACGACCAACTGGGCCTCAAGTACCCGGAAGAAATCAAAGGCATTGCGATCAAGCGGAAATTCGAGACGCTCTACGTCTGCCACGCCGCGTTTTTCGAAGGCGAAGCCGGCAAGCCGATGTGCGAGGTCAAGTTCCAGTATCAGGACGGGACGACGGCATCCGACGCCATCCTGTGCGGCAAAGACGCGCGCGACTGGTATGTCAAGCCGACGGACAAGACCCCCGGCCCGTCGGGCCCTCGCTCGACCCTGGCCTGGAAAGGGGACGGCAAGGTGGGGGACCGCGTGCAGACGATTCGCTTCTGCCTGACGGCAATCGCCAATCCGTATCCCGACAAGGTCGTGACGACCATCGACCTCGTCTCGTCGAAAACGCAAACGGCCGCTTGCATTCTGGCCATCACGACGGGCAAAGCGGGCTTGCTGAAGAAACAGGAAGCAACGCCGGCGCGCGATGAATAAGGACGCTGCACTGCCGGGACGCAGCCTGGCGGTGCGCATGTCGCGGCACGTTGGGAAAATGGCCCCGCTTTCGTCTACTCCCCCTCCGGCGGCGCGAAGCCGCGGCGGACCGTGTGCTCGGTGATCGTGCGGGGAAGGACGAACTGAAGCAGGTAGTCAGCGCCGCCAGCCTTGCTGCCAATGCCGCTCATCTTGAAGCCGCCGAAGGGCTGGCGGCCGACCAGCGCGCCGGTGATCGGCCGGTTCAGATACAGATTTCCCACCAGAAACTCCCGCCGGCAGCGATCCAGGGTCGCGGGACTGCGGGAGTAGACGCCGCCGGTCAGGGCGTACTCAGTGCCGTTGGCGATCCGCAGGGCCTCGGTCAGGTCGGACGCTTTGATCACGGCGAGCACGGGCCCGAAGATTTCTTCCTGCGCGATGCGGGCGGTCGGCGGCACATCGACAAAAATGTGCGGGGCCAAAAAGCAACCCTGCTGGGCCAGCGGGCCGACATCGCCGCCCACAAGCAGCCGCCCTTCTTTCTTGCCAACCTCGATGTACTCCCTGATCCGCGCCAGCGCTTCGTCGTCGATCACCGGACCGATGAGGGTCGAGGGCTCTTCGGCGGGGCCGACCTTCATACTCCTTGTCGCCTCCACGAGTCGGGCCAATAACGCGTCGTAGACGTCCGCCACCACGATCGCCCGGCTGCACGCCGAGCACTTCTGACCCTGGTAGACGAACGAGCTCTTGGCCACACCGGTCACCGCCTCGTCCAGGTCCGCGTCCGCCGCCACGATGATCGCGTTCTTGCCACCCATCTCGGCAATCACTCGCTTCACCTGGCCGGTGC
>DASRJP010000292.1:0-3559 GCA_035649415.1 Pirellulaceae bacterium
CCAGAACGACGGCTCCGTCCACGGCACCGGCAGCCACGACAAGACCGGCCGCCACTGCCCCGCCGACGATCCCAACGGCAAGCTCGACATCGTCAAGTGCGCCGGCTTTTGGCTGCAGGACGCCGCCGACCGAGGCATCCGCCACCTCTGCTGGGACGGCTGCATGTTCCCCAACGCCATGCTCGAAAAACAGCAGACCTGGAACACCATCCTCGGCGCCATGCAAAAAGTCCGCGAAGCCCACGGCTGGTCGGCGTAGGGTGGGCTGTGCCCACCATTCTTCCCTCTCCCCTTGGGAGAGGGTTAGGGTGAGGGACTTCGGATATTGAAATGGTCAGTCGCGTGCGTGCATCATCCACCAATAATGGTTCGGTGGGCACAGCCCCCCCTACTCCACCCGCCTCCAGCCGCGCGCCCGATCTCTCGGTTCTGAAGCCGGCGCCGCACATTAGCGCGGCCTGGCTGATCGTGCCTTGCCTGGCGTGCGATGGCCTGATGATGCCGGTTCTTACGTCGGTGGCTAGTGGGTCGGGCATGGCCATCGCCTTGGGCGTCGTGGGTTGCGTGCTCGCCCAGGGAAATTTGCTGGCGGCATGGCTGGCTTGGGGCGACGAACCCTTCCTGCGGCGGCTGCTGACGCACTGGAAAATTGCCGCTGGCCTGTATTTGGTTTGGCTCGTCGGATTTGGGCTGGTGGCCCTCACCAACAACCGCCTGCCGCCACAAATTGCGGCCGTCGTTGCTCTGGGCGTGCCGCTGGTCAGCCTGGCGGCTCAATTCCCGCTGTGGCTCGCGCGGCAAATCTTTGGCTGGCGTCTGGTGCGAGAGCAGGCCGAAGCGGCTCCTCCCAGCGAACCGCCGCTGGCGATCCGCGATCTGATGCTCGCTACGCTGATCGTGGCCGTGGCACTCGCACTGGCCCGGTTGGCGCCATCGCTTGACGCGGGAGAAATGTGGCCCGTGTGGGGCGTCGCCGTCTTCGTTGCCTGCGTGATCAGCTCGATTTCGCTCTTGCCCGCCGGGGCACTACTCCTGCGCTCGCGGCTGCTTAGCCGCGCGCTGCAGTGGAGCGTCCTCTACGCGGCCGCGTGGATCGCTTTGCCCTGGATCATCGTCGCCGTCGTGCGTCTGTACGGCTCCGTAAATCTCCCGCCGCGGGCCCTATTCGTCGGCCTTTCCAACCTCATGTTCACCTTCGCCGCGACGGTCACGCTTACCGCGGCAATCGCCCGCGACCGCGGATATCGGCTAACGGGCGGCCGAAAACGCCTGCCGGTTGTTACGAAGGGATGGGCTTGACCGGCCACTTCGGTGGCTGGCCACCCACTGGGCTTTCTTGCATTCGCCCAGGGCTCGAATCACACTGGCAACAAGAGCAAGCATCCCTGATTCCACTGCTGGCATGGATGGCCTTTCGCTGAGGTCCATCCATGAAGACAGCATCCGACGGCGGTTTAGCTGTAATAACAGGAGCGGCCGGAGGAATTGGCTCGGCCTTTGCCAATCAGCTGGCCGCGCGCGGCTTTCGCCTGCTGTTGGTGGACCGGCGGCAGACCCAACTCGAGCAACTCTGCGAAGCGATCACCTCCCGGCATGGCACTCCTGCCGAGCCCTGCACCGTCGATCTCTGCCAGCGGGAGGAGGTCGAGGGACTGGCCCGCCGGCTTGAGCAAACGGCCAACTTGGAGCTGCTCGTCAACAATGCAGGCTTCGGCACCCGGGATTACTTCTTCGATACCGCTGCGCGGGACCTGCTGGACATGGTCGATTTGCACGTCGCCGCACCGGTGATGCTCACCCGCGCGGCGCTCCCGGGAATGATCGAGCGGAAGGGCGGCGCAATCATCAACGTTTCTTCGCTGGCCGCCTGGTTCCAGAGCGCGGGCAATGTCCCCTACGGTTCCACGAAATGCTTCCTCGCCGTCTTCACGATGGCGCTGCATCAGGAGCTTCGCGGAACGAACGTTCGCGTCCAGGCCTTGTGCCCGGGAATGGTCCGCACCGATTTCCACGCTACGGCTCGCCTGCAGGGAGTCAGTCTGGGATTCGCCCCCGCTCAGCGGTTTTGGATGTCAGCCGACAAAGTCGTCAACTGCTCCCTCCGCAGGCTGTCCAGCAAGCACGTGCTCGTCATTCCAGGTCTCGGAAACCGCATCGTGGGCCGTTTGGCGCAAATGCCTCTGCTGCAACCGTTCATGCAGTGGATGGCGCGGGGGCCCCGCCTGAAACGGCGGACAGCACAGGGTCTGGCCGATTGCCCCGCGCCTGCTTTTGGAATTGCGAAAAGTCCCTGATAGCGCGGCTGCCTTGTCATTGCGCCGCGGTCCGCTCGATCAACGAAATGGGTTAAGCAATGAGTCAAGTTCATGAACCGGTGACTGAATCGAAATGGCAATCCGCGGCCAGGCAACTGCGGTGCGTCGAGTGCAACGGGCCGCTACAGTACCAATCGCCCCAGGCTCTGAGCTGCGCCGTGTGCTCGCGCACCTTTCCGATCGAGCACGGCGTTCTGCACCAGAGCACCAAATATGTGGGCAACAACGCGATTGCCGCCGACTATTACAACAGCACGCTCTGGCCAAAATTCCGCTTCTGGGAATGGGTGGCCCACTTGCCGCGCGGCGGCGAACGCCGGGCCCGCAACGAGGTCCTGCGGCACCTGCCTGACCTGTCGGGGACGCGGCTCCTGGACGTGGCGATGGGCGACGGGCGAAACATGCCGCTCATTCCCCGCGACTGCCAGGTCTTCGGCGTCGACATTTCCCGCGTGCTCCTGGAAAAATCAGAGCGCGACTACGCCGACCGCGACATGCAACTGATCGTCGGCGAAGCCGAATCGCTGCCGTTCCCCGATGCGACCTTCGACAACGCTTTCAGCCTGGGGGCGCTCAATCACGTGAACGACCCGGGCAAGGCCCTCCGCGAAATGGCCCGCGTCGTGAAGCCGGGCGGCACGGTCGTCGTCGCCGATGAGATGCCCGACCTCCCCAATCGCCAGATTGCTCACAAGCTGGGGCTGCCCAAGCTGCAAAAATGGATCTTGTCGCGGGTCTTCTGCCTCGGTCCCATGTCGGACGTGATCCTGCAGCACACCGACCTGAAAATCGAACCCCTCGTCGATCTGGCCCTGCGCGACTGGAAAATCCACCGGATTTGGGGCAGCCTGGGGTACTGCGTGGTTGGCAAGCCCAAATGAGGGCGGCCCTCGCCCGGGTCTTCGTCGCCGGCGATCCAAGCCGCTGCCCGGCACCTGAGGCATGCGCGCATAACGCCAAGTTTTTCGCACGCGGCCATTTGAGCCGTAACTGCAATCGCCGCAGTACTTTACGACGACATTCGTCGATTCCCCGATATGCGCATTATGCGCGCCGGCGGCTGCCGCGTCCCCACAGCCGCCCACGCTCTTGCGGCGTAAGCGCAATCGCCTCTGCCCCTTTGCTTCCTTTGCTGCCTTCTGTTTATCTCCGCTGAGCGCCCTGCCCTTAGTCGCTGGAGCGTTCCACCGAATTGGCGCTTCACAGGGGTAAGGATAATTCCCGCTGCTCCGCGCTTTTGCAAG
>DASRJP010000293.1:0-8349 GCA_035649415.1 Pirellulaceae bacterium
GCGCGAATGCCCAGCGGCGGAAACTTGATCCTGCCGCAGGTCCGCGAACTTGTCGACAGCAGCAATGCGCAAGTGGCCCACCAGGCGCGGCTAACACTCTTTCAGCTTGATGCCGATGCTCGCGACAAGCTGTTCGAGCCGCTGCTGGCAGACGCGATTGCTGCTCCAACTCTCGGGCTCTGCCTCGAAGAGCTGTCGCTCCTCTATCACTGCGATGAGACGCGACGAGGGATCGTGTTTGCGCAGCTCATGGAATTGCCGGTGAGGCGTGATGATTCGGATCTCGGCGAAGTGGCTATCGAAGCTGCCAACCTGGGGGGCGACGTGACCGCTTATGTGGTCGCCGCGTGCGGCCATGCAAATCCGGCCGTTCGACTACAAGCTGTGGCGGCGATTGATCGCCTGCGTCCCGGCTGGTATCAGCAGCAGTCGTGGTTTGGGCTGGATGATAAAGCTCGCGAAGAACTTTTCTCCAAACTCCGGCATGACCCCTCGTCGGACGTGCGTCGGGCCGCGGAAGCACTCGATACGCCGCGCGGACCTCAGGGATCGTCGGGCAATTGGGGAATCCCCTCAGGGGGCTATGGGAGCGGTTTTCCTCTTTAGTGTGGATAGTCGCCAACGACTGTCGTGACGCAAGTATCATGAGACGTTTTTTCCTCACCTTCGCCATCGTATTCGCCGCGGCCATCGTACTCGGCCGGTGGTACTGCTACCGCCAACACTTGGCCGAGCGGCGGATCGAGGCTGCACAGCGGGAAGCGGTGGAGCGGGCGCTGGCAAAAGTCGTTTCAACCGACGAGTTCGTAAGCGAGGGAGAGTCTCTCGAAGAATTACTGCGAGCATTGGCCCGACAATGCGATGTTCCGCTGCGAGTTGACCGGGCTGCCTTGCACGACCGCAACAAGATCGGGACGAGGTCGAACTACGTGCCATACGGCCATGTTGCGTTTGACGAAATATTGGATCGGATTGCTCAAAGTGCGTCAGTCGGCTGGTGTCGCAACCGAGATGGAATCCTGATCACATCGATCCCAAATGCCGACAAAGCAAATGCTCCATACACACGCGTGTATCGACTGCCGGCCGGGATGAGCAGCGGCACGAAAATCAGCGATGATGCCGAGGAGCTTTGTAACCTGATCTCATGCCTCCTGGAGCCCGACTCGTGGGACGAGGTCGGCGGGCCGGGAGTCATCAGGCCGGCCGGTGGCGCGCTCGTTGTCCATCATCGGCCGGAGATGCACCGGCGTGTGGAAACGTTGCTGCGGCATTTGGCGTCGCCGCCGGCGCTCCGCTCATTTCCGCTGGAATATGACCCTGAGTCGGACGAACAGCGGATTTATCAGGCTTTGGATCGAATCGACAGCATCGACTTTCGCGACGAGCCCCTTGAAAGGGTCGTCGAGATTCTCAGCAACCGGCACAAGGTACCAATTGTGCTGCAACGGACAATTCTGGCGGAGGCGGGGATTACCCATGACGAGCCGATTAGCAAGAAACTCGTCAACGTCTCTCTCCGCACCATCTTGCGGGAAGTGCTCGCCGATCTGAGGCTGACCTACATGGTTCGAGATCACGTTGTTCAAATCTCCACCCCGGACGATGCCGAGTCGGAACTCGTCCACTGGCTGTACGACGTCCACGATTTGACGACGCCGCACTCGTCGCGCGGATTGGACGGCCTGATCGAACTCATCATGACGACGGTGGAGCCCGACTCGTGGGACGAAGTCGGCGGCCCGGGGACAATAGGACTGCTTGGACACCGCTGGCTGATTGTTTCGCAGACGCAGGATATTCAAGACCAAGTCGAATTCCTGCTCAAGCGTATGCGAGAAATCCTGGCCCCCACCGACCTCGACTATGTGCTCCTAAATCCAGCGGACAAGATTTCCCCCGCTCTAGATAAGTCTCTCGATCGCCGGGTAAGGCTTTCGTACCACGAGAGTCCACTTGCCGACGTTTGCGATCAACTAACGGATTTGCTCGGAATGCCGGTACTGATGCGCAAATCGCAGCTAGAGGAGGTATCGGTGACCCCCGACTCTCCCATCACAATCGAACTGCCGCCACTCCCCCTGCGCCATTCGCTAGAAATGATGCTTCGCGATATGAACTTGGCTTCCCGCGTGAGCGGCGAAGTGATGGAAATCACCACCGCCGAAGATGCAGAGTCCTCACTCAAAATCCGCTTACTCGACGTGCGGCACATGACCGCTCCGGGCGCCGGCGGGATTGACGAGCAGTCGCTAAAGCACTTGATCAAAAGCGACATTCGGCCCGATTCGTGGGATGACGTTGGAGGACCAGGCTGGCTGTCGTACTTTCGAGGGCTGCTTGTGGTTCAGCAAACTGAGGACGCCCATCAGGAAGTGCGACACCTGATCGATGTGCTGAGCGAACTCATGCTGACCCCGCCCAGCGAGAACTCGCCCCATAGCGTGTGGCTTGGCCGCAGCACGGCCGAAGAGGAGATTCTCGCGCGGCTTCACGAGCGCGAAAGTCTTCAGGTCGTCGATCCGAATGTCGAAGAAGTCGTCCGCACCCTTTGCGCCCGACATTCGATTCCGGTCCTGTTCCGGCAGTCGTATCGCGACAACGCAGACGGCGAGCCACTGGCCGACTTCGCGCACGATTTTCAGGATGCGCCGCTGCATGAGATCCTGACGACGCTACTGGCCGAAAAGGGGGGTGGATTTGCTATCTGGAATGGAATTCTTTTCGTCACCGCCGATTCACAGCTAAGTGCGAGGCTCTTTGCCGTCGGGCCGCGCTGGCCCGGCGACAAAAAGCTGGGCGGCAAGGAATTCGCCAGCCTGCTGCGCAGCCGCGTAGAGCCTGATAGTTGGGACGACGCGGGCGGGCCGGGCTATACTCAAGCCGTCAACGGCGAGTGGTTGCTGGTGGTCCAGTCGCTCGACGTCCATCGCCAGATCGACGACGCGATTGCCAGGTTGCGAGCGGGCCAGCCGTTGCCCGAACCGGCGCAATGAATGGACAGGTTGAAAACCTGTCCTACGATGCCGGTCGTAACGACTATGCCGGCTTTGCGGCCGGATCGAATGCTATCACCCTCTCCCAGCATTCGATTCGCTGGAATCGTTCTTTCCAGCAGGACGATCACTACATGCATCGGCGGCATCTTGCGCTGCCGGTGCGTCGTCACCCCCCGCTCATGGATGAGCCATGTCTCGCAATGCCTCCCTGGTCTGGGCCGTGCCCACGACACTGGCCGTGCTGGTGCTGGCCAAGGGGGTGCTCCGGTCGGGAGTCGAAAATTCGCCGACCGAGCAGCGCGTCGCACCCGCCATCGTCGAGCGACTGCCATCGCAGGGACGCTTGCGGGCGCCTGATGACGAGCCGCCGATTGCTGCTGGTGGCCGATCCGCTGGACTGCGGGTCGTGCCGGCGTCGACCAAAAAGTCTCCCGAAAGGCTCAAAAAGCTGGCTGCGGACGCGCGCCTCGTCAGGCCCGAGACAACACGCACCAACGGGTCCAAGCCTGAGGAACAAGTCGCTCGCCCCGCGAACACGGCCGAGGTTCTTTATCCGATTACCAGCGCCGGCAATGTTCCATCGCTGCCCGACGCGTGGTCGCCGGTCGCTTCCAGCTCGCCGTCAAGGAGGAGCGACCCGCCAATTGACCACGTAGTCGCGCGTCCGGCGGTCGCCGAACCATCGCCCGCCCGCGGCCCGGCCTTGGCCGCCATGCGGCAGCATGTGGCCGTGATGAACGAGAAGGCGCTGCAACTCGCTCAGCGCGGCGCGCTCTATTCGGCCCGCGCGGAGCTCCTGGATGCGCTGCGCCTTGTCGCACAATCGCACGACGCCCAGGCAGGCGCCGCCAGCCGCGTCAGCGCACTGGATGCGGCCCTAGTCGCCCTGGATGAGTCGGCCGATTTCTCGACTTCCTTGGCAGGTCGCAACACGAATGGTCTGCTGGCCGATGTGATCCGCCCCCATCGGACGCCGGTCCTCAAAGGAATCGATGTCTCGCGCCTTTCGGGCCTGGCCGCCAGCCAGCACTATTTGGCCTACGCACAGCAACAACTGGCGATTGCCGCGGGGCCTAATCTGGATGCCGCGCAGGCGTGCTACCTGCTGGGGAAAGTTCACACCCAGCTGGCCGGGGAGTCGAACGCCGTCGGGCCGGCGCACACTGCCCGGGCCATGGTATTTCACCAGGCGGCGCTGGCGATTGACCCACAGCATCATCAGGCGGCCAACGAGCTGGGCGTGCTGCTGGCCCGCTTTGGAGAATTGACCGCGGCCCGGAAGATGCTGTTGACCAGCGTGAAGAGCAACGCGACGCCGAGCGCCTGGCGTAACCTGGCCGCGGTGCACCAGCGGCTGGGTGAGACCGATCTGGCGAAGCGCGCCCGTTACGAGGCCGAGCTGCTGACCGGCAAATCGCCGCGGCCGGCGGGCGGCCGCTCGGTGCAGTGGATCGACGCAGCGACGTTTGCAGCACAAAGTCAGGCAGACGGCGGCGACCTATCGGGTGGCACGACTACCGTGGCCGCGGTCACGGTCCCGGCGACCAACCGATCTGAGCCCGCGCGGAGGTAGCGATGCGCATCAATCAAACCACATTCTGCGTTTGGGCGTTGGTCGCTTGCCTTTTGCTCGTCCCGACTGCCTCCAACTGGAATTTTCAGCAAACGCAAAACTGCCTGGCGGTTGAACCGCTCGGGCCGAGCGGAGATGTGACGTTTGGAGACGGGGCCGCCGGCGGCGCGGCAAGTGGCCCGGCCTGCGAGCGCCAAATCAACGGCGTGGATTGCCTGTTTGGCAATGGCTGCGGCGAGCCAGGCTGGAACCAATGGGGGCCTATCCCCTGGCAGGCGCTGTCGCAGGGGGAGTATATCGGTCCGGCGCGCTTACCGCACGTTCCCGACTACCGGCTCCGCGTGGACGACGAAGTTGAGTTCATCTATGTGCTGACGCGGGCTGAGGAGGCGGCATATCGGCTCCAGGTCGGCGACGCGCTAAAAATCAGCTCGTCGGTTGACGCCGCCGCTGGCCGCGAGGTGACGATCCAGCCTGACGGCACGATCGACCTGTACCTGATCGGGCCGCTCAAAGCGGCGCGGCTCACGGTCGAGGAACTCAAGGGGCTGATCGACGAGCGCTATCGGAAGTTTTACAAGGTCAGCGACTTCTCGATTCAGCGGGTCAAGACCAACACACGGCTGGAAGATATCCGCGACGCGGTCGATAACCGTTTTTTTTCCGGCGGACAGGGACGGCGGGTCCGCGTGACTCCCGATGGAAACGTCTCGCTACCCGAGATCGGCAGCGTCTACGTTCAGGGGCTGTCGCTCGACGAAGCCCGGCGCGAAGTGAACGAGCGTTACGCGGCGGTCGTGCAGGGGCTGAGCGTCACGCCTACTCTGGCGCAGCGCGCGCCGCGGTATGTCTACGTGGTCGGGGAAGTGCCTCGACCCGGCCGCTTCACCCTTGAATCGCCGACGACGGTCATGGGCGCCATCTCGCTCGCCGGCGGGTGGAACAACGGCGCCAACCTGCGGCAAATTGTCGTCTTCCGTCGGGCCGACGACTGGCGGCTGCTGGCTACGAAGATCGACATCCGCGGGGCGTTATATGCCAAGCGGCCCTCGCCGGCGGACGAAATCTTCCTGCGGGATTGCGACGTGGTCGTGGTTCCCAAATCCTCGATTCAGGCCACGGACGATGTGATGGAGCTAGTTTTTTCTCGGGGAATCTACCGGATCTTTCCGGTGCTCATCGATACCGAGCTGTAGACAACGCCGCTCAGCATGCCGGGGGCATATTCTCGCTCCCAATTCTTGATTCGCTTGCAGCTGCTTGGCATAATCGCGGGGTCTTGCACCCGTTCGGTATTTCACTCCTCTGTCGCCGCTTTGAACTGGAGGTGCCGCATGTGTCGTGTCGTTCGCCCCGCGCGCCGCTCGGGCTTTACGCTCATCGAGCTGCTCGTCGTGATCGCCATCATCGCGATTCTGATCGGCCTGCTCTTGCCGGCCGTGCAAAAGGTCCGGGCAGCAGCCGCACGTTTGGAACGGTCGGATACGCTCGCGCATTTTGGCATCGCATTGCACGGTTATGATGAAGCGGCCGAAGCGCAGGCCCAGGAAACCCTTACCGACATCGGTGACATGATCGAGAAAGGGGCCCTCGATCCCGAGACGCTGCGCCGTCACCAAGCCGAATACCAGCGTCTGGCGGACGGCTTGGGAGACGTGATCGACGACATGCAGAAAGTGAGAGAATCGCCCGATCTGAGCAAACAGGAACAAAAGGTCCTCGATGCGGCGATCGCGGCGGCACTGGAGCTGCGACGGTCGGCGGCGATCATCGCCGTTTTGATTGGGCAGGTAGTCGCACCTCCAACGCCTGACATCGGCGCCAGGCTGGAAGCGATGCGGTCACTCCAGGCAGCGGCCCACTTGAGAGACGTGATCGCCAATTCGCTCATTGGCGGATAGCGGTGGCGCACTTGCGGCGATGTAACATTGCCGCAGTGCGCGGATAGGTGTAATCTGGCGGTGGACTCCACGGAGCCACCGCCATGTCTGGTCCGCCGCGCGATTCCGCGTATCTTGTCATGTCGCTGCTGATCGCACTGTTCGTCGCCGCGGCGGACCGTGCCGCCGGCGAACAGCCGCAGCGCGCGCTGATCGCGCATCCGGATCTCTTCGCGCCGCTCACCGAGCCCCCTTGCTCGTATTGCTCGACGCAGCATCGCAAGGGGCTAATTCGCGATGACGATCTGGTCGTCGCCTGGATTCGCGGCGCCCATAACGGCGGGGCGATCCCCGTTCGCCACTTCCTGGCTGGGCCGCGGATCATCAACGACACCTACGGCCTATTCTTCTACGACCCCGACGCCGGCTACATCGCCGCCTACCAGAAGGACTATGGCTACACATTTCACGGCTGGCGCGGCGGCGTGATGGTGGTCAAAGGCCGCGACGGTACGCTCTGGTCGGCGCTCACCGGCCTGGCCATCGATGGCCCGCAGAAGGGGAAGAAGCTGACGCGCATCCCCAGCCTCATGACGAACTGGGGACATTGGCGGATGCTCCATCCCGAATCGACCGTGTACGACCTGTTCGACGGCAAGAAATATGCCGTCACCGAATTGCCGACGAAGACCAATCCCGATGCCGCCAAGACGATCGGCCAAGTCGATCCGCGGCTCGAGGCCGGCACGCTGGTCCACGGCATCGAAGTCGGGGAAGTCACCAAGGCGTATCTGCTGCCGCTGGACAAGGAGCGAGCCTGCTTTACCGATCGCGTCGGCGACAAGGACCTGGTCATCTTCTGGTACGGACCGACGAAGTCGTCGGTCGCGTTCGAGGCCATGTGCGAGGGCCGCAAACTGACGTTCTATGCCGACGACATTTCGCCCGAAACAGCGCCCTTCAAGGACAAGGAGACCGGCACGCGCTGGACGCTGGCCGGCCGCGGCATTGACGGTCCGCTGCGCGGCAAGGAACTCACGTGGGTGCCGGGCGTGCAGGCGAAATGGTACGCCTGGAGCGGCGAGTATCCGGAGACGGAGCTGAAATGAGTGCGGAATGCGGAGTGCGGATTGTGGAGTTCGGCGCGGGTCTCCTGACCCCGCCGAAAGGTCCGACCGAAGGTCTCCTTCCCATGCAATTGCTGGTTGCCGGGAACCTCACGCATCTTGCGCGTGCCGCCCTGACCATGTTGGCAACAGCCTTGGCTTTGTTGTCTGGAACGAACCAGGCAACTGCCGCCGAGCCGTCATATCGCGGAGCGCTGGTCACGGCTGAAATGGTTACCGACCAGCGGCTGGAAGCGCTGCGCCGTGACTACGACTCGATCGTGCTGGCGGTGAGCAAGAGCGACGAAGCGTCGCGGGCTGCCGACAAGGGGGCCGCCGCAGCGATTGCCAAATCCGGTCTGGACTTGCACTACTGGATCGAGGTCGGCCGCTGCCAGGAGTTGGCCGATGCGCACTCGCGGTGGATGGCCAGCCTCCAGGGGCATCCTGAGTGGCGTCGTTTCCACAAGGACTTTCCGCAGCCCAAAGCGGACGAAGTCGTCAAGTGCTACCCCTGGGTGCCGGTCTTCTATCAGGAGGCGTACGACGCCCATCTGGCGCGCATCGAAAAACTGCTGGCCGATTTGCCGCCGGCCAAGTCGCTCTTTCTGAACGATCTCCAGGCCGCTCCCTCCGCCTGCGGCTGTGGCAATCCGGTGTGCCGCTGGACGACCGACTACGGCCCGATCGTGACGGCAACAAAGCTGGGCGACGACGCGGCAGCGAAGTTCGTGGCCGCCGTGCGGAAGGTCGTGCCGGCCAAGACGGCGGTTGTGCCGGTGTGGACCACC
>DASRJP010000294.1:0-14430 GCA_035649415.1 Pirellulaceae bacterium
GCGCGCTTCCATGTATCTGTCCGCGCATTGAGCAGAATCTGGTCTGCCGCGCCACGGGCGATTTTGCGTTTGGGCCAATCTGTGCCATGTTTTCCTAGCGTCTTGGGCGGCAGCACCCGTGCCTCCGATGCGCGGTGGGAATTTCGACAGGAGAACGGCCATATGAAGCGAGTCGGGTTTGGCGTGCTGTGGACGTTTGTATTGACGCTTGTTTTTTTGATTCTCTGTTGCGTCGTGGCCGGCTTCGTGTCCGCATTCACCCTCAAAGGCAGCCCGGCGGAAAACAGTTCCGCCATCGACGAAGCCAGCGCCAAATGGGCGCTGCCGATGTTTTTTGGCTCGCTGGTCGCCGCGGTCGGCCTCAGTGCGTGCGGCGTGCTGCCTGGCACGCGCCGACGGCCGGCAATAGTCACCGGGCCAGACGTGTTGGCGGATTCCTACTTTCCACCGGCCCGGCCGACCATCGTCTTGCCGATCGGCGTACCGGAAGACCCGCCGCCCCAGCTCGCCGCGCTTGGCCCGCCGCGCTCCGTCTATCCGCCAGGGATGCTGGCTTCCATGTCGGGTTTTACCCGGCTGGCGACTTTTGTCATGGGCCTGGTGTTGTTAATCGGCCCGGCGGCGGTTGTCAGCGCGGCGGCCCCCGGTCAGATTCCTCCGTCCCTCGTAGGTCCGCTGGTCATCGGCGGCTTCCTGGCCGGTTTGATCTGCCTGGCCCTCGCGTTCCCCGGCACAGCGTATACGTACCGGGTGCACCGGGAGGCCCTGGTTGTTTCCGACCGCAAGACCCTGCGCATCATCCCCTGGGACCAAATTCAAGCGCTCATTCCCTACGTGCCGCTGCTGAAGGATTTCACCGTGGTGACCCGCGACGGTCAGGAAGTGCCGATCAAGGGGAGCGTGCGCGACTATCACGAGCTCATCTACAAGGTGTTTGTACATGTGCGCGATCGTCTCCTGCCGCTGATGATCAAGCAGGCCCATGCTGGCCGGATGGTGGAGTTCGGCCCGCTGGGCGTCAGCGGCGACGCCCTGAGATACAAGGGCCAGACGGTTCCTTGGGAAGAGGTGACCAGGCTCATGATTGTCACCGGCTCCGGCCTCCGCCACCTGACGGTCCATCGACGCGGCGTCCTCGGGTTTTGGCCGTTCATTCAGCTCAATCTCAACACGCTCCCTAATGACATGCTGCTGAGGGAACTCCTCCAACACATTGCCCCACCAAGGCTGCTGGAGCCGACCGAGACAAGGTGGTGACGTCCGCTGTCCCGGATGGCAACGAGAGGCGGGGCATACAGGACGTTATGTCCTTTCAAGGATGTAGAATATCATCCTCTTTGTATTCCATACCGCCCGGGGGCAGTGACTATGACCACGATTGACAGCCAGCGTTCCCGCGCCGAGGATGCGCCAGTGCGTCGCTTCCAGCCGCTGCGCAGCGTGCTTGCCGTGGTCGCCGGGTTTGTCGCCGTGATCGTGCTCTCGCTGGTCACCGACCAGATCTTTCACTCGCTCCACGTCTTCCCTCCATGGGACAAGCCGATGGACGATGCCGGCGACAACCTGCTGGCGCTAACGTATCGCTGCGTCTATGCGGTCGTGGGGAGCTACATCACGGCCAGGCTCGCACCCTCGTCACCGATGTGGCACGTCTGGATCTGGGCGACGATCGGGTTCATTCTCAGCATCGGCGGCATTATTGCCGCGCTGAACGTGCACCTGGGGCCGATCTGGTATCCCGTCGCACTCACGCTGACAACCTTTCCCTGTGCTTGGATGGGGGGTTTGCTGCACCGGAAATGGCACGGCGAATGATAAGTCTCAGGTCCACCCGAGGACTAGTTGGGACTTTATCGTCATTCTTTCTCCCCTTGTCGCTCCCGCCCCTTTCCGCCAAGATAAGGGGCTTCACCAAAACGACTTAGGCCGACGAAGGGAGAATCGTTTTCTCACTGGCGGCCGGTCTGCTGGCCCGACGAATGTCGGCATCCGGCCAGGCGTCAACGCCCGCGCCGAACAGCATTCCCACCGAGGAGTTTTTTAGAGCCATGTCTCGTTACACGGGGCCCAAGGCCCGCATCAACCGCCGTCTCGGCGCGCTCATTTACGAAACGCACGGGGCCGCCAAGGCGCTCGAACGCCGCGACAATCCCCCTGGCATGCACATGAAGGGGCGGAAGCTTTCCGACTGGGGCAAGGCCTCTGCCGAGAAACAGAAGATCAAGCACTTCTACGGCCTGGGGGAGCGGCAGCTCCGCCGCTACTACCACATGGTCGTGTCGAAGAAGGGAAATACGGGGGAGCAGCTCTTGTCGCTGTGCGAGCGGCGGCTGGACAACGTGATCCGCCGCGCCGGTTTCACGAAGACCCGCCCGCAGGCCCGCCAGGGTGTCACGCACGGACACTTTTACGTCAATGGCATCAAAGTCACGAGCCCTTCGTACCTCTTGCGGCCGGGTGACGTGATCACCATCAAGCCGAAGGAACCGATCTTCAACTTGTACAAAGCGGCCCAGGAAGTGAGCAGCACGCAAACGCCGGATTGGATCACCTTCGACTCCGAGTCGCTGCGGGCGACCGTACAAGGTTTGCCCGGGCCGGGCGAGTTCAGCCTGCCGGTGGAAGTGAACATCGTGGTCGAGTTCCTGGCGCGGTAAGCAGAGAGAGCAGAGGTCAGAGAGCAGAGAGCAGAAAGCGAGACATAGAACTGGATAGTCGTTGACCTGACCTCCGCAACTTCTGACCTCTACTCTCTGACCTCTCACGCCGCCTCCCATGCACACTCCCTTGGTTGTTCTCGGCGGCGGTCCCGGCGGCTATGCGGCCGCTTTCTTTGCTGCTGACGAGGGGCTGGAGGTGACTTTGGTCGAGGCCGAGTCGCGGCTAGGCGGTACGTGCCTGCTGCGCGGCTGCATTCCGTCCAAGGCCCTGCTGCACGTGGCCCGCGTGATGGCCGAGGCGAGCGAGCTGAAACAAGGCTGGGGCGTCGATTTCGGGCCGCCCAAAGTCGACATCCGCAAAGTCGCCGAGCGCAAAGAGGCGATCATCACCAAGCTCTCCGGTGGCCTCAAGCAGGTGGCCAAGAGCCGCAAAGTGAAGGTCATCTACGCCCGCGGCACTTTCGAGAATTCCACCACGCTGAAGCTGGAGGGAAAGGACGCTTCGATTCCCGATGGGGGCAAGCTGACATTCGACCACTGCATCCTGGCCACAGGCTCTGTCCCAGCGATGCCGTCGGCATTCAACATCGGCTCGGATCGCGTAATGGACTCGACCGGTGCACTGAATCTTGTCGACTTGCCGGAGAAGCTGCTGGTCATCGGCGGCGGCTACATCGGCCTGGAGATGGGAACCGTCTACGCCCAGCTTGGGTCGCAGGTGAGCGTCGTGGAATTGCTCCCCGGTTTGCTGCCCGGGGCCGATCGCGATCTGGTTAAGCCGCTGCACAAGCACCTGGAGCAACTTTTCGGCGGCCGCATCTTTCTCGACACGAAGGTTGGCTCTCTCGGTCTGCGCGGCGACAAGGTGGAAGTGGCTTTCGAGGGCCCCGGTAAATACGGCACCGAGCAGTACGACCGCGTGCTGGTCTCCGTCGGACGCCGGCCCAATAGCCGCGGACTGGGCCTGGAGAACACGCAAGCTCAGGTCAATGAAAAAGGATTCGTCGTCATCGACAAATCCCAGCGAACTGGCGACGAGCACATCCTCGCAATCGGGGACATAGCGGGGGAGCCAATGCTGGCCCACAAGGCGTCGCACGAAGCCCGCGTCGCGGTGGAAGCGGTCCTCGGCAAACCGTCCGAATTCGACAAACTCTGCATCCCGGCAGTCGTCTTCACCGATCCAGAGATTGCCTGGGCCGGACTGACGGAGGACCAGGCCAAGAAGGAAGGCCGCGCCTACGAATTGGCCCTCTATCCCTGGGCCGCCAGCGGCAAGGCGATCGCCATCGGCCGCACCGAGGGGCTGACCAAGTGGCTCATCGACCCGCAAACCGAGCGCGTCATCGGATGCGGCATTGTCGGCCCGGGCGCGGGGGATCTGATCTCGGAAGCGGCGCTGGCCATCGAGATGGGTTGCGTCGTCCGGGATCTGACCGAGACGGTCCATCCCCACCCGACGCTGAGCGAGACGCTGATGAATGCCGGCGAGGTGTTTTTCGGGACGGCCACCGAGATTTACAAGCCGAAGCGGAAACGGTCGGCGGAAGCGGCGTCATAATGCCCCGGGCCAAAATCGACTTTGACTCAGCTTCAATTTCATGTTGATCCCCGGCGGCCGTATCAAGGTGCCTTCACGGCCCGCAATTGGCATGCTGCGTGCCTTTCTTTCCCGCTAACGCCGTCGTCGGGGTCAACCCTTTACCACTAGGCTCTACCCCTCCAGAATGGGTGTAGCCGCGCTCGATGTTAGTTTGGCGACCGGCGTGTAAAGCGCTTCCGCTGCCGGGACCTTTGGCGCTGCAGCCAGGTAGAGTTGCTGGTCGTTTTGAGACTTTGGGGACAGCCCAGGCCTTGTCCCATGCAAATAAAGGCTTTTGATGTCTGACGCCACGGTTCCCGTATCCGATCCGGCCCCCGATCAGCACGATCAGGGGCTGACCTCGCAGGTTCAGGACATCGATCCAGTCGAAACTCAAGAATGGCTGGAGTCGCTGGAGTACGTCCTCAAGACCCGCGGGCCCGAGCGGGTCAAGTACATCCTCGACCGGCTGGATAAGAAGGCGCGCCTGGAAGGCGTCGAGCTGCCGTCACTGAGCAACACGCCGTATATCAACACGATTCCCAAGGAAAAGCAGCCCCGCTATCCAGGAAACCGCGAAATCGAGCGGCGGATCAAGAGTATCATCCGCTGGAACGCCCTGGCGATGGTCACGCGAGCCAACTGGAAGGACGAGAGCCTCGGCGGCCACATCAGCACGTTCGCTTCTTCCGCCACGCTGTACGAAGTCGGCTTCAACCACTTCTTCAAAGGCAAGGGAGAAAGCGGGTACGACGGCGATCAGATTTACTATCAGGGACACGCCTCGCCGGGTATGTACGCGCGGGCGTTTGTCGAAGGGCGGCTGACGGAGGAGCAGCTCGACAATTTCCGCCGCGAGCTCCAGCCGACGCCAGGGCTCTCGTCGTATCCGCATCCCTGGTTGATGCCCGACTTCTGGGAGTTCCCCACGGTGTCGATGGGACTCGGGCCGATCATGTCGATCTACCAGGCCCGCTTCAACGAGTATCTCGCGGACCGCGGCCTGGCCAAGACGCGGCACAAGAAAGTCTGGGCCTTCATCGGCGACGGCGAATGCGACGAACCCGAGACGCTCGGCGCCATCACCCTCGCCTCCCGCGAGCGGCTGGAAAACCTGATCTGGGTCATCAATTGCAATCTCCAGCGGCTCGATGGACCAGTCCGCGGCAACAGCAGCATCATCCAGGAACTGGAAGCCATTTTCCGCGGCGCTGGCTGGAACGTGATCAAGGTCATCTGGGGAGACGACTGGGACGAGCTGTTCGAGAAGGATACTACCGGCCTGCTCGTCAAACGCATGGGGGAGTGCGTGGACGGCCAGTACCAGAAATATAAGGCCAGCTCGGGGGCCTACATCCGCGAGCATTTCTTCGGCAAATATCCCGAGCTGCTTCCACTTGTTGATCACTTGAGCGACGAGAAGCTCGAGAAGATGCGCCGCGGCGGCCACGACCCCGAGAAGGTCTACGCAGCCTACAAGGCGGCCGTTGAGCACAAGGGACAGCCGACGGTCATTCTCGCCAAGACGGTGAAGGGTTACGGTCTTGGCGATGCCGGCGAGGGGCGGAATATCGCCCACAACAAGAAGAAGGTCGAGATCGACACGCTGATGCACTTCCGGAATCGCTTTGGCATTCCGCTTTCCGACGACGACGTGGCCCAGGCCCCGTTCTATCGGCCGCCAGAAGACAGCCAGGAAATGAAGTATCTCCGCGAGCGCCGCGAGGCACTCGGCGGCTATGTCCCCAGCCGCAACACGGCGATCCCCAAGACCGAAGTGCCGACCTACGAGGACATCAAGAACATCGTCGAGCGCGACAACGGCAAAGAGCTTTCCACCACGATGGGCTTTGTTCGGCTGCTCGACCGCCTGTGCCAGAACAAGAAGATCGGCCGTCAGGTTGTGCCGATCGTCCCGGACGAGAGCCGCACGTTCGGCATGGAGGGGATGTTCCGCACCGTCGGCATCTACTCGCACGCAGGGCAGCTCTACGAGCCAGTCGATAGCGATCAGTTCATGTACTACAAGGAGGCGCAGGACGGTCAGATCCTCGAAGAAGGGATCAGTGAGGCCGGCGCGATGTCGAGCTTCATTGCCGCTGGCTCGTCGTATGCGCTGCACGGGATCAACATGATTCCGTTCTTCATCTACTACTCGATGTTTGGCTTCCAGCGGATTGGCGATCTGATCTGGGCCGCCGCGGATCAGCGCGTCAAGGGCTTTCTGGTTGGCGGCACCGCTGGCCGGACGACACTCAATGGCGAGGGGCTCCAGCACGAAGACGGCCACAGCCATCTCAATGCGATCGCGTTTCCCGCGGTTCGCCCCTATGACCCGGCCTTTCATTACGAGACGGCAACGATCGTCATGGATGGGCTCAAGCGGCTCTATCAAGACGGCGAGACGGCCATGTACTACCTCACCGTCCACAACGAGGGATACGAAATGCCGCCGATGCCTGAAGGGGTTCAGGAGGGCATCGTTCGCGGGATTTACAAGTTCTCCTCGCAAGCGGCAGATGGGAAAAAGCCGACCGTCCAGCTCTTTGGCAGCGGCGCGATTTTGCGTTGTGCCCTGTCTGCCCAGAAGCTGCTCCGCGAAAAATTCGGCATTGGCTCGAATGTCTGGAGCGTGACCAGCTACACGATGCTGCGGCGCGACGCGCATGGCTGCCAGCGGTGGAACATGTTGCATCCAGACAAGAAGCCAAGAAAGAGCTATCTGGAAACGGCGCTCGACGGCCACGATGGCCCGTTCATCGCCGCGTCGGACAACGTGCGAGGGGTGAGCGAGCAGGTGAGCCCTTGGGTTCCTGGCGGACTGTATTGCCTCGGAACCGACGGCATGGGGCGGAGCGAAACGCGAGCCGCGCTGCGCCGGCACTTCGAGGTGGATGGCGAATGCATCACAATCGCGGCGCTGTATCGCCTGGCGAAGTTGGGGCAGTTCGAGCCGGCGAAAATCGCGCAGGCGATCAAGGACTTGGGGGTAAACCCCGAAAAAGTCGATCCGTACTTTGCATAATTCACGACTCGCATGCCAACCGAAGTCAAACTTCCGCATCTGGGCGATGGCGTCGATGAAGGCGAAGTCCTGGAGGTATTGGTCAAGGAAGGGGACACCATCGCCAAAGAGCAGGGGGTCATTGAACTGGAAACGGGCAAAGCCACCGTCCAGGTTCCCAGCACGCACGCCGGCAAGGTGCTCAAAATTCACGTCAAAAGCGGCCAGACGATTCCTCCCGGCACCGTGCTGTTGACACTCGAGGCGGCCGCCGCGGAAAAATCGCCCGCTGCCGCACGGCCCAAGCCCGCCGCCAGGCCGGCCCCGACCAAGTCAACAACGCCGCCGCCGCCCGCAGCCACCGCAGAAGTCAATCCGTCAAAAGCGACCGAGCCGGCGGCAAAGCCCCTGCCGGTAGCGCAGCCCATCTCGCAGCCATCGGTCGCACCGGCGCCATCGGTAGCGCCGGTTGTGGCCCAACCTGTTGCCTTGCAGGAGCCCGACAGGCCAGGCGGTGAAATTGCCGCCGGCCCGGCCGTGCGGCGATTTGCCCGCGAAGTCGGCGTTGACTTGTCGCGCGTCACAGGCACGGGTGACGCCGGTCGCATCACTCGAGAGGACGTCCTGGGCGTGGTCCGTTCACACAGTCAGGCGCCTGCGGCGCCCGACGGCGCGGCCAGGGCCCGGCCCAGCACGGCGACGCATCGCGACGCCTGGGGCCCGGTTCGAATCGAGAAGATCACCAAGATCCGCAAGACAATTGCGGACAAGATGCACGATTCGTGGACGACCGTCCCGAAGGTCACCAATTTCGACGATGCCGACGTAACCGATCTGGAAAAGATTCGCGTTTCAAGCAAGGAAGATTACGCCAAAAAAGGAATCAAGCTCACCAGCTTGCCCTTCGTGATCAAGGCCGTGGCCAGTGCGCTTAGAAATCATCCGGCGATCAACGCCTCGCTCGATCTGGCTAACGACCAGATTTTTTACAAGGAATATGTCAACATCGGCATTGCCGTCGATACCGAACGCGGTCTCGTCGTTCCGAGCCTGCGAGGCGCCGACCAGATGAGCATTCCCGAAATTGCCCGGGCGCTGGCCAGCCTGGCAGACAAGGTGCGCGACAACCAGTTTTCCATCGCGGATTTGCAGGGGAGCACGTTCACGATCAGCAACCTTGGCGCGATTGGCGGCACCTACTCGACGCCGATCATCAACACGCCCGAAGTGGCCATTCTCCTGGTTGGCCGCTCGCGCAACATGCCGGTCGTGGTCAGCGACCAGATCGCCGTGCGGCTGATGATGCCACTGTCGCTGGCCTACGATCACCGGCTGGTGGACGGCGCAACGGCGGCGCGGTTTCTCAACGAAGTGATCGACTATCTCGAAGCACCCAGCAGGCTGCTGCTGGCACCTTGACGGTGCGGCCGGCGCATTACGGCGAACTGCCTGGTTTGGTTGGGCTGGGCGTACTCGGCGACGGCGCTCCGGTGCCGGGAGTCGGCGCCGTGGACGGAGTCCCGGAAGCGTTGGGCGCGGGCTTGTTGTCAACGGGCGTCGTGTTGTCGCAGCCAACGACAGCCAGGGCTGCGGCGAGAACGATCAACGAAAGTGTGCGCATGGCATCTCCTCCGTTCACCAGGGTTGAAGTTCCCACACCTCCCCACGAGGCGGGACCCGAGTTTTACGCACTTGCCGTGCCAGCGCTTGCGTATGCGACAGGTTGTCCGGCCGCTCAATCCCACTTCGTATCAGGCTCTCGTGGCCGACTGAGGGACCACTCACCCGCAAACTCGTGTCAGAGACGACTTGTCCGCGCCGTGTCAGTTTGTCAGGAGAGCCGCCCCAGAAAACTTTGCTGCTCTTGCGCTATTGACCTGCTGCGAACATCTTGCGCCAACCCCCGCGGCGCACGTTTTGCTTGAAGTTGTCGAACTCGCGAACTCGGTCGTGGCCTGGGAGGCCGGATCGAAGTCTGGACCGCAAGCAAAGTTCCTTGAATCGCTGGCGCCTTGCAGCGCCGCAGGAGGTCGACATGACACGAATCTGGTTACGGACCATTTTGTTCACCATTCTGGGGGCGCTGGTGTTCGTGCTGGTTGCGGACAACTCGGCAGACGCGTGCCACCGCCGCCAACGTCGACGCTGCAACGGGTGTAATGGCTGCTCCGGCGGCGGCTATGCCTATCAAGGCAAGTACAGCGGCGCTTATGATCGCGGAGGTCGTGCCTACTATGGCGGCGCCTACGGCGCTCCAGTTGCGCCGTATGGCGGCGCGGAATTCAGCACGCCCGGAGCTCGCAGTGCCCGAGGCGCCATCGAAGCGGAATCGGGAGCGCGCGTAGACGGCTCGCTGCGCTCGCCTTCCGATCGCGTGCGAGCTGGCGCTGGGGCCGATGTGGAAGGCCGCGCGGATGTTGACGGCGCCGGCGCTCGCGCCAGGGCCGGCGCTCGCGGCGATGCCGCTGCCCCACCGCCGCCGCCTGCCGATGATTCGACGCTGCCGCCGCCGCGCAGCGAACGGCCAGCCGAACCCTCTTCGCCGCCGCGCGAGGACCGTCCGGCAGAGCCCCCCTCGCCGCCAGATGAGACTTAGTACTGCCGATGTGGCGGATCCAAATCGATCGGCCCTGCTGCCAGACCCAGGAAGCAGGGCCGATTTTACTTTCTTGTCCCTTCCAATCGGCCTTATCGCATCTCACCAGCCATCAGCGCGGCCGCCTCTTCGAGCAGACTGCGCGCCTCTTGCGGAAAGGCCTCTTTCTCCGTGCTCCAGAAATTGATCGTCCCCGATTTGCCCTCAACTTTCACTGGTACATGGAAACTGGCGCCGTAGCACTTGGACATGTGGGACAGGTCGATACTTGTCAGACCCTTTTCCTTGTCCAGCGCCGCATAAGCTGTCGGCGTCGACTTTTCCGCCGCCCGCGCCACCTGGCTCATGCTGACCGGGACCTTGCGCCCGGTCCCGCCGACCTTCGTTTCCAGCTCCGGCGGCTGGACGCATCGCTTGACAATGAGCTGATTCCCCTCGACAGCCGTAAAGCAGACGCGATCCACTTGCGGCACCAGTTCTCTCATCGCCGAGGCGAGCTTCTCCAGGTCGCGCTCGGACTCTAGTGCCGCCGCGGCCAATTCCTTCAGCGGTTGTGAAAGCGCTGGCGGATGGGACTTTGCATTCTTCAGAAACTCATCGGTCCGCCTCTGACCCCGCTTGCTCACGTCCCGATCGACGGGCGTCGCGTCGAAATAGCCGATCATCATTTCTTCCCACGTCTGATCACCCCACCGGACGGCCTGCGTCGGATCGGGGTTTGCCAGGTTGGCGGCAGAATTGTCGAACCACGCCTCGCAATAAAGCTGCGTCCCCGCCGGTATGCGCTTGGGCTCGAACAACTCGTATCCGTTCTGCCAGTTGAAGTCGTATCGCGGAATGTCCAAGAGCACCTCGCGGCTCTTGTCGGGATAAATTGCCGTGTAGCGAAAAGCCTTGCCGCGGAGATGCATGTGCGGAAAGAGCGATATGAGCAGCATGTCCTGGCCGAAACCGTGCGTCGCCTCGACCTTGTGATTCTCCGCCCCAGCGGGGATGCGGAACCGCGGGTTGGCGGCTTTGTCGGTGCCCACCATATGCTTGACCTCCTGCGGGTCGGCAAACACCAGACCCACAGAGCTGCGGTCTACTTGCTCGGTGCCGTTGGGCGTGTAGTGCAGCTGGAATACGAACTCCGAGCCCGCCGGCACCAGCTTGGCCATCCCGGGCCGCAATACCATCGGCAAAGCGCCAGGCGCCGTCGCGGTGAGGAACTCGGAATGCACTCCCTCGATCTCACCCGGCTCCGGCCCCCGGCCCGGCGGCTTGATGTAGACGATGATGTGATGTACGACCGCCCGATTGCCCGGCCGGCATTCGGCGGCTTTCACCCACTTGTCCTCCGTGAAACCCGGATCGACGCGAAAGTACTGGTATCGCACTTCTCCCTTTGCTGGCACTGTGTACGGCTTGTCACGCATGTAGACGACCTGGTCCGGCTGACCGATGCGCCAGCCCTCGACAAACTCTCTCGGCGGCGGCAGTTCTTTCGAATCCCCCTGCGGCGCGCCAGCGGCCACCCAGCGGTCGATCAGCGACTTCTGTTCGTCGGTCAGCCGCACATCGTTGGCGAACTTGCCATGCTCGGGATTGGCGTGCCACGGCGGCATTCGCTGCTCGCGCACGACTTCGCGAATCATCTCAGCCCAGCCGACTACCTCTTCGTAATTCGTAAGCGAAAACGGTCCGATCTCGCCTGGCCGGTGACATTCGACGCAGCGATCCTGGAGGATGCGGGCGATCTGATTGCTGTACGTGACTTCGCTCGCTTTTTGAGCCGTCAGAACGCGGCCGATGTGGCAACCGATGGGCTCGACGGCCGCTCTGGCGATTTCTTTGCCCGCCAGAAGCGCATCAATGGCGCTGACCAGATACGTTTCGTCGGCCGCTTTGCGCTGAATGCCGTAGGTGAATTGATCGTCGATCCGGCCGTGGTAGCGAACGGCACGCTGCGAGTCGAGAACATAGACCTCGGGCGTTCGCTGGGCGCCAAATTGGTCGGCGACCTTGTTGCCGGGGTCTTTGAGCAGCGGGAAATCGATCTTGCTGGTGCGGGCGAAATGGGCCAGCTCGGCCAACGAGTCCTGCTGGTTAGCGTCGATTCCCAGAAATACGACGCCGTCCTTGTCGTACATTGCGGCCAGCTCTGCCAGGCGCGGGCCGTAGCGGGCCATCAGCGGGCATTCGGTCCCGAGGAAGGCCACGACGACGACCTTCTTGTCCTGGAACTCGGCCAGCGACCAGGTCTTGCCACGGAAGTCGGAAAGCGAAAATTCAGCGATCGTCCGGCCGACGGCAGACTGCCACTTGCCTGAATCGGCGGCGTGAAGAAGCTCTGCGGATAGGGACACAAACAGGCCAGAAACCATCAGCAAATTAGCCGTTGAGGAAACTAAGCGCATAGTGATTGAGGGATTTTCAATGGGATAGGCGTACTCGCCGGGAAAGCTGGCGGCGGCTGCTACTTAAACCCGGCAGAAACGGGACTGGTTTCGACAGGCTCGCGGTCCAGCCCGTGGCCAGTTTACCTTTAGCAGGGCCAGTATAGACAAAGTCCCAGTTTTCCGCGACGCCGGAAGGGCGCACAGTCGCCGCAGCCAGGCCGCCGCTGCGCCGCTTGTTCATTGCATTCCGAGCAGCCGCGCAGTATCGTGGCCGAGGTCCGCCCCCACCTTCGTCCTCTCTCGCGGAAATCGCCACCATGTCCCGCCGCCCCGTTTCGCGCCGCACGTTCCTCTCCGCTTCAGCCGCCGCGACCAGTGCCCTGGCCCTGGGGGCCTATGTGAATCCGGCCCCAGCCAAGGAGTCGAAATCTCCCCTTGAACGCGTTCGCATCGCTGGCATCGGCACCACGGGCAAAGGGGGGGACGACATCAAGCAGGTGGCCACGGCAGGAGCTGAAATCGTCGCCCTGGCTGACGTGGACGAAAACCTGCTGGCTAAGGGGGCGTCGCTCTACACCGATGCCCGCAAATATCGTGACTACCGCGTGATGCTGGAGAAGGAAGCGGAACATATTGATGCAGTAACCGTCGGAACACCCGATCATAACCACGCGCCCGCCGCGGCCATGGCGATGCGGCTGGGCAAGCCCGTGCTGTGTGAAAAGCCGTTGACGCACACCGTCAAGGAAGCCCGCGTGCTGGCTGGCCTGGCGAAGGAGAAGAAGCTCGTTACGCAGATGGGAAATCAGATTCACGCCGGCGACAACTACCGCCGCGTCGTGGAGCTGGTGCAGGCCGGCGTGATTGGATCAGTCAAAGAAGTCCACGTCTGGGCAACTGGCGCCGTGCCCGGCGGCGCGAAGTTCAAAGTCGGCAAGCCGGTTCCCGCCGGCCTCGACTGGGACCTGTGGCTTGGTCCCGCTCCTCAGCGGCCTTACAGCGAAGTGGACTGGTCTGGCGCCACGTCAAACCGCGGCGAAGGAATCCATCCCTTCAATTGGCGCGTGTTCTGGGATTACGGCACTGGCACGTTTGGCGACTTCGGCTGCCACTATATGGATCTGGCGCACTGGGCCCTCGATTTGCGCGCCCCCTCGGCAGTGGAAGCCAGTGGAGCGCCCTACGATCCAGTAAGCACCGACTGGTGCGTTGCGAAATACGAGTATCCGGCCCGCGGAAAACTGCCCGCAGTGAACTTGCACTGGTACGACGGCGGCAAGCGTCCGCAACTGCTCGCCACGCTCAAGGGGAAGGACGGCCAGGGCTTCGACTGGAACGGCGGGCAAATCTTCGTCGGCAGCCAGGGACTGATCCTCTCCAATTACGGCGAGCATTTCCTGTTTCCGCAGGATAAGTTTGCCGACTTCAAGCGCCCCGAACCGACCATTCCGACTTCGATCGGCCACTACAAGGAGTGGGTTGAGGCAGTCAAAACGGGTGGCCCGACCACTTGCAACTTTGACTATGCCGGCGCTCTGACGGAAGCTGTGCTGCTCGGAACCGTCGCTTATCGGAGCGGCAAACGAATCGAGTGGGATGCGGCTAGCCTCAAAATCACCAATGCGCCCGACGCGGAAAAGTGGCTGCACAAAGAATACCGTAAAGGCTGGACGCTCTAACTCACAACGATGTCCCGTCGAATCTCTATAATCAGTGAATGGCCGATGCCTCGGTTCCGTCGCTGATCTTTCTGGGGCTGCTGGTGCTGTTTGCCTTGCTGCCGCTGGCCCTGCAACTGCGCCGGCAGGCGAACGTAGACTCGCCCTGGTTTTGGGCGTATTGGTTCGGGATCTTCGGGCTCATCGCGCTGTTGTTGGCGTCGCCCAAATTCCAGGCGCGGCAGGCGCACATCGAACGGGAGTTTCAGGGGCGGACGCGGGCCACGCAGAACCTGCAAGGTGCAGAGCCCGACGTCGAACTGTCTGCGCCGGGGAGGACGGAAATCACGCTCTGGCCGCTGTTTGCCGGCCTGAGCGCGATTACGGTCGTGTCGTGGCTGGTGTATTATCGGACGCGCCAGCGCCCCGAGCCGCCCGCGGCCGAACATCCCGTGGAGCCGACGAAAGCGACCCCGGCATGACTTCGATCCTCGAACCTTCGCTGAACTTCTGGCTGCTCTTGATCTTCCTGGGCGTGGTGGCGGCGCT
>DASRJP010000295.1:0-29240 GCA_035649415.1 Pirellulaceae bacterium
TACGATTGTCCCTAGGCTCCGGGCCGGTGGCACTGGCCGTGTGCCACTTGGCGGGCCGCCCGCCAGTGGGAACTGCGGACCAACCGACCATCACGCGCGAGCCGCAAGCATCATTTGACAAGAGGTGGCCCCAGTTGGCCATCTTCAGTTTTTGTGGCCACGATGTGAATAATTGTATACAATGGCGCATCGAAGGGATAGGCCGCTTCGCGCGGCCTGCCGGCGGCGAAATGCCGCCGCGATGATCTTTGAAAACCTAATCATCCGTGATCGAGCCATGGTGCGGCGCAATGCTGCGGTTGTCCGCCAGACCCCCTCGAAAGAGGCGCTGCCTTCAGACATTGCGTCTTGAGCAACTTACGGCAAGGCAGCGCTGTGCGGCGCGGCTCCAAGTGGTATCTGAACAAAAGATTAGATGCCATCGGCCGGGAGCCTCGGCGACATAAGTCTGAAAATGGATACCCCCCTTTGCCTGTTGCCTTCGGACGGAGGTCAGCGGCAGGAGATATGAGTCAGGGTACAAGAGTGCGAATCGATCGAAACGGGGAGGAGAAAGATGAAGAGAAGGATTAAGAGTACGAAGATGAGTAAGAGTCGGAGTAAGAGAAAGAGCAGGATCCGGCACGTTCAGTCTCGTTCTCTTGCTCTTGCTCTTAATCCTACTCCTCTTCCTAATCTTTCTCCTACTCCTTCTCTTTCTCGTCTTTTGACTGCGTTAATTGATACGCACCTCTCGGAAGTCAGGAGGCAGGGGACAGGGGACAGGAGTCAGGGGACAGGGTGTGTAAATGAATCCAAAACTGGCACCCGAACAAGGCAAAATGACCAGTGCAAAATGCAAAAGTCAAAATGCTCCGGACAGTCTCCTTTGCTGACTTTTGCATTTTGCATTTTGCAATGATCATTTTGCATTTCCGCCTTCTGCGCTGACCTGTGCTCTCTGCACCAGCCGATAGTCCGCCCTTAGCGGTCGGGCGCGACTCAGGCCAAGCCGACTCAAAAACCGACTCAGCACTGAGTCGGGGTGGGGATAACAACCCCCCGGATAAGCGGCGAGAGGCCAGCAACGTCGTATGTGTACAAACATATATATTGCAACCGGTTAGGTGCGATCGGCGACACGACTGAGGCGCGACAGCCTGAGTCGGCCGGGCCTCTGAACACCCCCCCGACTCACCCGACTCATCTCCGGCTACGCGACTGGCGCGCAAGGGCCGGAATGCGGCCAAAGGGGACTGGAGGCAGGGGGCCAAATGACCAATGACCAAGCCCCAATGAACAATGGAGAAGGCAGTCGACGGCCACTCGCCTGAACCCTGAACCCTGCCTCCTCCCCCCTCACCGCGCCAGAAAATGCTCCCGCAGCCGCTGCTCGACGTCCGGCATGCGCCGCAAGAAGCGGCGGCTGAGCGGCTCGGCGTCGGCATTGGCCTGCACATCTTTCAGGAACGCGACCAGTTCCTCCCGGGCTTCGGCCGGGCCGTGCAGCATGAAGTGAACCCAGGCCCAGGCGTCGCGATACTCGTCGCGCCCCATGGCCGAGAGGTCGCGCATCGACTCCAGCTCCGCCAGCCGCGGCAGCCGACCGCTTTTGACCAGCGCCTCGATCGCCGCCTGGTGCGGATGTTTGTCCGCCCGCTGGTCCCGCGGCACTTCAAAATATTCCGCCAGCCCTTCGTCGAGCCACAGCGGCACGCTGCCGAGTGCCGCGTGCAGGACCGCGTGCGTCCCTTCGTGCCGCACGTCGATCTCGAAGTCGAGCCCCTGGTAGGCAAAGACCATCCCTGGCCCGCGCCCCTTGATGTACAGCGCCCGCCGATAGGGAACGCGAGGGAAGTAGTGCTTGAGGTACGCCTGGTACGTGGCCTTCTTCTCGAACAGGAACAGATGCACCGGCTCTTGCGGCGTCGGCGTTTCCAGAAGTGACTCCACATCGCGGGCCAGCAGCCCTAGCTCGTCGAGCAGCGCCTGGTGCCGGTCGAGCGTGAAATCGGCGTGGCAGGCGAACAGACCGGCAGTCCGCTCGTCGGGCCATTTTTCCCCGGCGACGGCCACAGGCGCCGGCGCCCAGGCGCAGACCAAGGCCAGTGCCAGCAGGAGTTGAAAACAATCAGGTTTAATCATTGCACACGGAGACGTGATAGCATCCCGCAGGAAAGGGGCGGAGTGTAGAAGCGGCCGCTGGCGAGGGTCAAGGGCAGCGGCATTGTCGGCTCTCGCTCCGCGAGAGCACGTGCTTTCGCGGAGCGAAAGCCAACGGTTGGCGGCTGACCTTGACCTGCCAGCATGAGACTGATACTTACCCGCGGTCCAAATCCGTTTTTATCGGCACGCATTCTGGGCGGCTTGAGCGATCGTGCGCAATTACTGCGGAAAAAACGTCGGTGTGCTGCTAGCTGTCGCGCTTGCCGCGGCGGCCGCGAGCAACACTGCGCAGTCGCAGACGATCCAGTTCCCGCGGTCTTCCTCGGGCTCGCTGCCGCCGACCGGCAATATCTACTCGCCGCCGGCCAGTTCTGCGCCAGCCTTCACGTCGCCTCCCGCAGCGAGTGTCAGCCCGTACAACAGCAGCCTGAGCGGCGCGGCCGCTCCGCCGGGAAACTTGCTCGCGCCCCCCAGCAGCATTTCCCTCCAGCCGGGAACTCCGGTTGTTCCTTCCAACGTCGTGCCGCCAGCCGGTGCGGCAACCATCACCCCGCCGGGCGCCGCGCCGATGATGCCTGGCGCTGTCGGTACGCCGGTCCCGTTTGATCCTTACTCGACGTCGCCGTACGGCAGTGGGAGCTTCTGGCCCTCGGGCTCGAGCATCTTTGGCTCGCCGACGGTCGGACAACCGGCGGTTACTACTCCGGGCAGTGGCTGGACCACGCCCGGTGGTGCAGCAGCGGTCGGTCCTCCCGGCAGCACGCCCTTCATGCCGCCGACCAGCCCGTTCGCCAGCCCGTCGCCTGGGACGCTCAATACGCAGCCATATGTCGGCTCACCGTATGCCCTGCCAGGACCGGCCGGTACGCAGACGCCGAGCGCAGTTTATCCCAACGGAATTTGGTCCACGAATCCCGGCGGCCAGCCGTACTACGACTGGAACCAGGCAGTGCGACTGCTTCAGGACTTGCGTTTGCGGCACACCTACGTCGTCGGCGGCGACGATCCCACGGACCTGGGGATCAATGACACGGAAGTCGCCGTGACGCTGACGATCCCCCAATTCCTCTGGTCGCAGCAGCCGCTGTACATCTCCCCCGCGTTTGCCCTGCACTTGTGGGACGGCCCGATCGGCCCGCCGTTCGATCTGCCCCCGAATGCTTACTCGGCCTATCTCGATTTTCAGTGGGCCTCGGATCCCAATTTGCAGTACGGCGTCGAGCTGGGCTTTCGCGTCGGCGTTTACACCGATTTTGACACCTTCAACACCGACAGCTTCCGCATTCAGGGGCTCGGCTTGTTCCGTGCGCGGCTGACGCCGACGCTCACGTTCAAGCTCGGAGCGATGTACCTCGATCGCAACAAGATCAAGATCCTGCCGGCGGGGGGCTTCGTCTGGCAGCCGTCGAGCCAGGTGCGGTTCGACGTCCTGTTTCCCAATCCCAAGCTGACTCAGTATGTGACCACTGTCGGCACTTCGGAGCTGTGGTGGTATGTGGCGGGTGAGTACGGCGGCGGCGCGTGGACGATCGAGCGGGCCGACGATTCGTCCGATCGGATCGACATCAACGACATCCGCGTGGTGCTGGGATTGGAATGGGTAAACCAGCAAGGGATCAGCGGCTTCGTGGAAGCAGGGATCGTGTTCGAGCGGGAAGTGATCTACGTCGTCGATCCGTCGGACAGCTTCGACCCGGACGAAACGTTCATGATCCGAGCGGGAATTTCGTTTTGATGGCGAGCGATTGCGTGACGAATGTCGAGTGCAGAATGCAAAGTACAGAGTGCAAAGTGCGGCGGAGACGTTTGCTGTCACTCTGCACGTCTTCTGTACTCTGCACCTGCGCGCTGCTTGCGCTTTCCTTGAGTGACGTGCTTGCTCAAGCACCCGCAACTCGCAACCTGTCGCCGCGGCTGACCGAGACGCTCAGGGAGATGTCCCAGGGCAAGGCCAAATCCAAAACGGATTCCTTCCAGCGCCGGCCTCCGCCATCCATCGACGGCCCGGACGATCTCCCCGAGCCGCAACCCGGCTTCGAAGAGATGGTCGAGCCGGTGCCGCAGTCGGAGCACAAGTCGCGAATCGAGCTGACCGAACCCGCCGGCGAACCGGTTCTGGAGGCGCCGCTGGAGTACTACGACAGTGACACCTTCTACTTCCAGCCGCCCAAATTAAAGGCGCACCGCGACGGCTTCTTCCAAAAGCTCTCGCTCAGCGGCACGTGGCTCTATCCCGGGACGGAGGAGGCGGACATCGGCTTTACGGATATCGAGACGTTCGGCGTGTTTGCGCTGCCGTTTCCCATCGTCGAATGGCCGCTGGTGATCACGCCGGGATACAACTTGCACCTGCTCGATGGGCCGGAGATTACCGATTTGCCGCCGCGGCTGCACGACGCCTACGTCGATTTCATGTGGCTGCCGACGTTCGTCCATCGCTGGACGATGCTGTTGTCCGTGATGCCCGGCTACTACAGCGACTTCCAGGTCAGCGACAGCGACGCCTTCCGCCTCACCGGCAAGGGGATTGTCATCTTCGACGCCGATCCCGAGCGACTACAGCTCGTTGCCGGCCTGCTCTATCTGGGGCGCGACAACCTCAAGCTGCTTCCCGTCGGCGGCGCGATCTGGCGGCCCAGCGACAACTTCGCCTTCGAGCTGATCTTCCCCAAGCCAAAGCTCGCCGTGCGGCTCAGCTCCGGCCCCGGCTTTGAAAACTGGCTCTACGGCACGGCCGAGTACGGCGGCAATACCTACGTCATCGAGCGCGTGGGGGGTGCCCACGACAAGGTCACGTACCAGGATTTTCGCCTGCTTGTCGGCTTTGAGCGAAGGCTGAATTACGGCGCGGGCTTTCGCCTGGAGGCCGGCTACGTTTTCGGCCGCCAGGTCGATTTTGCCTCCGCGACGGGGGACTTCGAGCCGGGAGACACCGTGCTCCTGCGGGCTGGGATTACGTTCTAGGGAATCCGCAGGGTACTGAGCACTTCTTCCGCAGCTCGCCGGCCGCTGGCAATCGCGCCAGCGACGGTGCCTCCCAGCGTGGGATGAGTCGCCTCGCCGGCAAAGAACAGCGTGGATTCAATCGGCGCCGCCAGCTCGCTCGGTGCACCAGCGCCGCCTACGACGGCATAACTATACGCGCCGCGCGAGAACGGATCGCCTTGCCAGTCGTGAGCGTGCGACGCAACTAGCTGTGCTTCGAGCCGCGTTCGATCGACCGCCAGTGCCGCGGATGCGGACGCCAGGGCGCGGTCGATGACTTCCAGCCGGGAGAGACGGACCAGTGGCTGTGCGCGCGAACCGCCGGCCCAGCCGACGAGCAGGCTGGTGCGCATTGGGTGCATCGTCCACCAGGTGGCGAATGTTTCCTGCGGCGCGTGGAAAAACGTCACGTCCTGCGATCGCTCTTCCCAAATTGGTTCCTGAAAGGCCAGCACGACTTTGACAACCGGCCCCATTTGCAGCGACTCGAGCGCAGCCTGTTTTTCGGCGAGGGGAGGCTCGAACGCGATTGCACCCGGCGCACTGCGTGGGGCCTGGAGGACTCCCAGCGGCACGGCGATGACCGCGCGATCCACGCGCAGCGACTCCTCGCGGCCTTCTGGAGCAAGCATATCTACTAGCACGCTCCCCGCCTGCCAGCGAACGCACGTCACAGCGCACGACAGTCGCAGGCTGAGGTAGCGCTGATCGCAGCCGTCGAGAATCGCCTGGGCGATTCGGTCGTGGCCCGACTGGATGCGAAAGCTGCGGTTGCGGCTCGGCCCAACCTCCCGCTCCGTCTCCCGCAGCCAGTGCGTGCTGACAAGTTGCTGGTCGGCGGCATAAAAGCCCTCGATATACGCGCTGACCGCAGCTTTGACCTCCGCGGAGGCATCGGCGGCACTCGCTTCCAAAAACTGACTGAAAGACTGGTCTGAACCGCGCTGCTCTTGAAGCCGGCCCAGAACGTCTTCAAAGCCGCGGGAAATCGCCTCGGCATCAGTTCTCCCTGGCGGCGTGAACTCTTCGTTTTCGCTCACGTCGTACGCCGCAAGATGTCTTTGCCGAATCAGGTCCCAAGTTTCGGCATTGCGGCCGTGGACGAATTCCGCTCCCAGCTCGATCGGCACTGGCTGCTGCGGATCGTGCAGCGTGAGGATCCTGCCGCCGATCCGCGAGCGGGCCTCCAGCAGCGTGACGCCGATTCCCGCGCACGACAGACATCGAGCTGCCTCTAGCCCAGCGGCGCCAGCGCCGATCACGACGACGTGAATGCTTGTCTCCATCATGAGCGTCCAGGAAATCGCCGCACGCTGCGGGCACAGGAGCAAGAAGCGTGCCGCCCCTTTGCGTAATTGTTGCCGCCATTCCAGCAAGGTACGATGCCCGATTCAGGCGGGCATCCCATCTGGATGCAGCCAAACTGACATTCTCAGGAGACATCCCATGCGAGCGCTCTCGATGACGCTACTCTTTACGATTCCCTGGCTGGCGCTTTCGCTGCGTGCCCTCGCGGAAGAACCTAAGGAGAAAGTCGATCCTCAGTTGCGGCTGGTCGGCACCTGGAAGATGGTGTCGGCAAAGTACGGCGGGCAGGAGGTAAAATTCCCCGAAGGGATGACGCACATGAAGCACGTCACTCCTACCCACTTCATGTGGGCGACTTTCGACAAGGACGGGGCTGTGAACCGGTCCGCTGGCGGCACGTACACGCTCAAGGACGACGGCTATGAAGAGCTCGTCGAATTCGGCGTCAGCAGCGACTTCGATCTCCTCAAAGGAAAGATCCAATCCTTTAAGTGCAAGCTCGACGGCAATAAATGGCACCACCACGGCAAGCTAAGTAATGGCCTGACCATCGAGGAAGTCTGGGAGCGCGTGGAAAGGAAGTAACGCGCTGGCGATGAGTGCTCTATCGAGCCTGAGGCGGCGAAGGCCGGATCACAGCCGACTCGTCAATCGCCTCTGCTTTCGGCTCCAGCACCAGAAAGCTCAGCGCCAAACAGGTGAACGAAACGCCGAACAGCAGGCCGCCAATTCCGATCAGCTCGGACTCCATGGCGGCATCGGCGCTGGCCTGGGCCGCAAGCCAAAACTGATGCCCGCCAAAGACCGCCAGCGCGATCGCGGGTGGAAACATGATCGCGCCCCACACGCGGCGCGAGATCGGCACGTGGCGGGCCAAGTCGTGCAGGCCGTTGACCGCCATCAAGAGCGGCGACATCGTGGCCGTCGCCATGGCGCTCGGGTGGAAATTTACCGGGCGCGGCCGGGCGAACAGGAAGATCGCCACCGTGTGCAGCGCCAGGCCGCCGATGAACAGCCCTGCCACGAGCGTGCGGTCCTGCGGCTTGCCTCCCACATGGAACAGCCAACAAGCGCGCGGGTCCACACCCGGATTGTAAGTGGCAATGGCCGTTGCCGCGTCGCCGCGCAGGCCGCGCTCCATCAGTACGCCAGTCAGCTCGGGCTTCGACAGAGCCTCGCGCAGGGACGCTTCGTCCCCCACGTTGAACACGTTAGCGACGACGGGTGGTTGCGGGGAAACACCATCCAGCAGGGGAATCTGAACCGAGGTCCAGCGGCCATTCTGCTCGTCGGCCCAGTAGACATAGCCGTCGTACTTGGGCGTGAAGCCCGTCAGCGTTATGTAGTGGCTGCCAGGGGGACCTTTAGCCCCCAGCGCGGCGCACGAGATCGGCGTCGGCGTCGTACCGCAGCGGAAGCTCTTGAGCAGTTCCATCCCGCTGAGCCCAGCCATCAGAAACCCGATGAGCCAGACAAACAGGCCCACGAACGACAAGTCGACAAAACGCCTGGGAGAAAGCCCCATATTGCACCCAATTCGGAAAATCTCTGCATTCCAAACGACGCCTGCGCCAAGAATAGGTCGCGGTTTGAAACGTGGCGGCAGCAAACGAGTACAAATTTGCAGCGCTGGACCGTGCAAATTGGATGTTTCCGGCCGGCTACAAGCCGCCAAAGGACGCCGGAATGACGACTACCGCACCGGCTGATAGAGCACTTCGGCCCGCTGGAACAAGTACCAGCTCGTGGCAATGTACTTGTCTCCCCCTTCCGCCCGATTGCCGCGGTGGGTGTGGGTGAAACCGGCAGGAGCGATCAAGAGAGAGCCGGCGCAAGGGGCGATCTTGCGAGACTGGTAGAAGAACTCGGTTTCGCCTTCCCGAGGGACGTCGTTGAGGTAGATCGTCCAGAGCAGCACGCGATGCAGAGCCTCGGCCTGCGCGTCGCTGGGATAAATTTCCGAATGCCAATGGGGATAGCCGCCGCTGCCGGCCAGGTACTTTTGCAGGTTGATCCGGCCAAAGCGGAAGACGTGGCTGATCATCTGGCTGAGCTGGTCGTCGGTGAGGCTGCCGACGTTGTCCGAGTCGATCAACCGGATTTGGCCAGATGTTGGATCGGGAATTCGTAGGGCCAACGCGCCCATCATGACGAACGGATACTTGCGGACATATTCCCGCAGTCCCACAAACGCGGTGGCCAGGAGGACCTCCTCGACTGGCTCCCATTCCTGGCGTCCCGTGATCGTGATGTCGTAGCTGTCCTTGAGTTTCGTATCGACCCCCGAGCCAACCTGGCCGCGCTGCGCCTGGCCGCTCGTTTCGAACAGCTCAACGATGCCAGCGCAAGCCTCGCGATTGAGAGCGCCGGGATAAACTTCGATGAAGTCGGACATCGGCGGCTACGACGTGGCGTGAATTTGTGAAAGTGTCGGGCTGCGATGTTACTCTCGCACCCTCATACTCTCACACCCCGGCACGTCATTGTACCGGTTCCGCTTGCACGACGAACGACCCGTTGCCTGCCACGTCGAACAGCGGCCGGCAGTAGTTCGGACCGCAGCGGCGGCGGAAGCACGGAGTCCAGACGAAGTTGAACGAGACGTTCCAGGCTTCCTCGGCAAAACCGGTTGGCGACGACTCGGCGGGCAGGATGTAGAGGAAGTCGGTTGTAAAGGATAGGCAGGGGTTGATCGGCAATCGAATATTGCCTCCCAGCAACCCGCGACCGTCGTCGGCAAACCCGCCAAAGGCCCGGCCCTCACCGCCGCAGGCGAACGGTTTGCGATAGAAGAACGCGTACATGTCCAGCGGTTGGACGACGTACTGGCCGTCGCTGATGACGACCGTGTCCTCGTCCTCACCGGGCAGCGGAAACTGCACCTGACGGGCGCTGATCGTGCTCCGGTCCAGTCCGGCGGCAAACCAGAAGCCCCATTCGTGCTCGCAAGGCATTTTCCAGCTCAGCTCGCCGCGAAGCTGCGCGAGGTTGATGTCGCAATCCCAGTTGTCGTGCAGGTAATCGACGACGACGCCCCCTCCCAATCCGAGATCGTTGCGGCGAAAGAGTCCCACCGTAACGAACGATTGTGTCCGGTCGTCGGGAGTGAAATACGCGCCTTCGAAGTTGCTCTGCGTCGCCTGGTAGCCACCCTGAATGGCGAAGCCGCAGATGAACGGCATTCCAGCGTTGATCCCCTCATGGAAGCCAAAGCTACCGCTACCGCGGTTGTTAGGGCCAGTGAAGCCGTGAGCGCCGACAAACAGTTCGATCGTATCGAGCCGAAAACAGGGGTTACAGCAATCGCCGCCGCAGGCGGGATCTCCGCAGTACTTGCGGCCGTAGCTCATGTGATTACCGCACGAGTTGCAGTCGCCCCCCTCCTGCCAATAGTCGCTATGGGGCAGGTGTACGTCGCCAGCCCCTTCATCGATGATCATTCGCTGCCCGATGGGAGATGCAATCACCTCTGGGGACATGCCGTCCACTTGACTGGCGGCAGCCATACGCGAATAACTGCCTGCGCGACGCGGCAATACGGGTCCGCCGTGCCGCAGCGGAACTTGATCGACGGCGCGCCTGACCCCGCCCTTTGCCCCTGTGCCAACCGCGGTCTGCGCCTCGTACATTTCCGGTTCCAACGCGGCCTGCTGACCCCGGCTGGTGGCCTGGCGCGCGGCCTGCGGAGCGTAGCGGAGCGTCGGTTGCTGTGCCCACAAGCTAGCAGGCATGCAGGCGAGCGCCATGGCGGTCACCCAAGTTCGCGAACAAAGCACACGGCGAGTGACGTGCATATGCGGTCCTCTTCAGCGGGCATGCGCGGAGCGCACCACGGCGCCTACTTCGCAGCACGGCGAGTATCGGACCTTGCCTGACCGGAACTTTCGGCAAAGTCTACGCGACCGGCAAAATCGGCAGAGTTTGCCGATCCTCTCTGGCTTGATGGCAGATTCGCCCGGGGGGCCATTCCAGAAAAAGGGCTACCTACTTGGCCGATAGCCACAGCTCGCGATGAGCGAGTTTTGCGTTGCCGTGCGTCGTCTCGAAAGTCGCCATGCGCTCCAGCGGAGCTGCCGCTGCAACCGTTTTGGCCACAATCCGAAATGAACCGCTTTGGGATTCGGCCGCCGCTTTGAGGACCAGCTTGACCGACTTGGAGGCATCGCCCTCGCCGGCGGAGCGCGCGCTTTCCACAGTAACGCCGGCAGGCAGTCCCGCGGCACTGATCTCGAGTTCCTCCTTGTAGCCCGCTCGCCGGTTGATCGTTACCGGGACTTCGAGCGTCATGCCAGGCGCGATGCGAAAGTTGCCAGCCGCCACGGTGAGCGAATAGTCTGGCCGCGGCTCCGCAATCGTGCACAAGTACACCATGCGCATCCCGCTGCGACGATGCAGGTCGCGGACAACGACCTGATAGGATCCGTCGGCAGGGGGCGAAAACGTCAGTGACGGATCGCGGTCGTTGCGGCGGCCATCATCGTCCTCGGCCACGGTCTTGCCCGACGCGTCGATCACCGACACAACTGGGTCCATGTCGTATCCCAGGCTGGTCGACTCGACGCGAATCTCCAAAGGCTTGCCCTTGGTGGCCGTGATCGAAAACACATCCTCGTCGCGAGGCGACTGAAGTTGGCCAGTGAGCGTCACGGGTGTCGGCACGCTCTGCGGCGTCTGGCGGCTTGCCGAAGGATCCACCAGTAGCACTTGATGATCGACGACTTGCAGCGGCACAAGCCCCGCCGCGTCGGGCGGCTGCCACGACCAGGTGTCGCGCCAGTCCTGGGCAGGCGGTTCAAGTCGCACGGTCGCTTGCGGCAGGTTCCAGCCGACAAGGGTCAGTTCGGCGGCCGAACCGCGAGTAATTGCCAGCGGCATCGAGTGATCGACGAAGCCGCCAGTTGTCAACGTCAGGCGATACAAGTAGTTGTCGCCGCCAGCAAAGTTGATCGAGCTGTCGGGCTGCGCTGGGAAAGCAAAAACTCGCACCAGGTATGTGCCGGCGACTTTTGCCGTATGGATCAGCCGCGGATCGAGCCCGCGCGTGTCGTGCTGCTGCGCTAGCACATTGCCTGCCGAATCGCAGAGCTGTAGCACGGCGTCCATCGGCGACGAGAGCAACTCATTGGCCAGCAGATCGGCAATCAGCGTTTGTCCAGGTTGGAGCGCGACGGCAAATACATCCACGTCGCCGCGTCTGGCGAGCTTGCCGCTGACTGCCTGTTGACTTGCTAGCGCCTGAGCCTCTTGGAGAGCGTTGTTGGGCTCAGTTTCGACACATTCCGGAAGTGTTCCAACCATCAGCGGCCGCGGCAACGACGCTCCTTCATCGTTGATCAAGCGAATCCAATGAATGCCGGCGGGCGCATCGGCCGCAGCGGTGATCTTCAGCTTCCCTTTTTCCGTTGCCGGCTCGATGGTCAGCCCCGGCATTTCGGTCCACACTTTGGAAGGCCAATTGCCGAGATTTCCAGAAGCCGCGATCTCGGTCGTTTGACCGCGCTGGACGCCCGTGGGGAAGAACGACGAGATTTCTGGTGGCGCAGCATTGGCGCAGGCGATAGCGCCACCGGCCGCGGCAATGCCGACTAAGACGCAAATGAGTTTCTCGCGGCAAATGCGCATGGCCTAGTCGTTAAACACAAATTCGGGAGTGTTGATCAACGCCCAGAGCAGGTCTTCGGTCGCCTGCCGCCGCGAAGTGCCGCTGGCCGCAAACACCTGCTGGCCCAAGGCAATTTCGTCCGCATCCGGCGGCCGGCCATAGCAGTGCAGATAGAGTTCCTCGACGATCTTCTCGGGAGACGAATCGCTGGCCGCCAGCTTTGCCGCCCGGCCGCCGTCGCTGGTCACGCGGCGGAAGAGATCGGGAGCGTTCATCAGGTGCAGGCTCTGCGTGACCGATCCGTCGGCCATCCGTTCGCAGGGCGGGTCTTGATTGGGATCTGGTCGGCCAAACGTATCCAGTAGCGTCGAGTCGATGCGGTGCGTCCAAAGCTGCGTAGCCCGCGAGCCGGCCGGCATGGCCTCGAACTTCTCCGGCGCCAGCGTGACGTCGGACAGTGCATCGGCTAGCACTTCGGCTCGCAGCCGCGTGCGATAATGCCGCGAATGGTTTCGCGTGTCGGATACGTTGCGCTCGCTGGGGCGCGAGCTGAGCGTATACACGTGCGACGTGGCGATGGCGCGCAGGAGCTTCTTCAGGTCATAGTTCTGCTCCCGCAGGTATTTTCCCAGCGCCACCAGCAATGGCGGATTCGACGGCGGATTCGTCGCCCGCAGGTCGTCAACCGGCTCGACGAGGCCCCGTCCCATCAGGTCGGCCCAGATGCGATTGGCGATGACCTGAGCAAAGTAGTCGTTCTCAGCGGACGTCATCCACGCCGCCAGCGCGTCCCGCGGGTCGCCATCCTGATCGATCGGCGGCGCCGTGCCAAAGAGCGGGCGGGGCGACATGACCGCCTGCGTCAGGGGATGTTTCACCTCGCCGCGCTTGCCAACGAGGACGATCTCTTCGCCGCCGGAGATCGGCGGCGATAGGCCCGTCCCCTTGTGATCCAGCTTCGCGAAATAGGCGGCGAAACTGTAGAAGTCGTCCTGCCCCCATTTCTCGAACGGATGATGGTGGCACTTGGCGCACTCCAGCCGCACACCCAGGAAAAGCTGGCTCACGAGGGTAGTAATTTCATCGGGTGTCCGGCGATCGCGAAACAGGACCGCAGCGCCGTTTTTCCAAGTGCTTCCCTGCGCCGTCACGAGCTCGCGCACGAACCGATCGTAGGGTTTGTTCTGACGGAAGCTGTCGCGGATGAACTGGTCGTAGTTGAAGACCGCCTTGATGCCCACGCGGTACGGATTGGGCCGCAGCAAATCGGCCCACTTATTGGCCCAGAAGTCCGCATACTCGGGACGCAGCAGCAGCGAATCGACGAGCTTCTCGCGTTTCTCGCTGGAGGAATCGGCCAGAAAGGCCCGCACTTCGTCCGGCGTCGGCAAGCGGCCGATCAGGTCGCAGTGCGCCCGCCGCAGGAACGTCGCATCGTCGCAGGGTTCCGACGGCGTGATCGACAGCGACTTGAGCTTGGCCCACACCAGGTCATCGATGAAATTCCTTCGCGGCAACCGCTCATATGCCTCTGCCGGAACTTCGCCGGAAACTGGAATCGCCACATTGCAGGTCGCGATGACACTCATGTAGCGGGCCATGATCGTCGCTTCGCCGGGGAGTGGGCCGGCCGTAATTACCCCTTCGCGATTGACGGCCACGATGGCACCCTCGCTCGACTGGAAAGTCGTCTGCGCGGTCACATCGCGCGTGGCGCCGTCGCTGTACGCCGCGGTGGCGGACAGCTTCTGCGACTGCTTCGGCTGGAGAGTGCACTCGGCCAGCGAAAGCGTGACGCCGGTCAGCTTCGGTTCCACCTCACGCCGCCGCGGCGCTCCCTGGGCAATCCACTCCCGCAGCGTTTCGTAGTCGGGACTATTCAGCGGCAATCGCACGCCGCCGCCATGCGGGAGAATCCCCGCCGCCTTTTGCAGGATCAGACTCTTCTCGGGCGCGCTTGGAAAGACGCGGCGACCGCGGGCGCTCCGCGTAAGTGCCGCGTAGTCAAAGTCAGGGTCGAAGCAAAGGAGCGAGAGTTGAAAACCGTTCTGGCCGCGTGATTTTCCGTGGCAGGCTCCGGTGCTGCACCCGCTAGCGACGAGAATCGGCTGGATGTCGAGCTGGAAGCTGATCGTAGCGACGCTCGCTGGCTGTTTGGCTCTGCCGGCTGGCTCTTCCGCGCCCGCGCTAGCGGCCGCGGTGGACAGCCAAATGGCAGCCAACAGATACTCAGATCGAACAGCGAAAACGAGCCGCATAACCGGTGGGATGAAAGGCGGGTATCGAAGGAAGGCAAATGCCATTTTAGGCAATAGCATGGTTTATCCACAAGCGAACGTATTCGCTCGCGCGGCACTGCAAGACAGTCTGCCGATGATCCAAGTCTCATACGATCAGCATCGCGTCGCCATAGCTGAAGAAGCGGTACTGCTCGTTGATCGCTTCTTCATAGGCACGGGGGATGAGTTCATCGCCGCCAAAGGCGCGAACCAGGATCAAGAGCGTGCTTTTGGGCAGATGAAAATTCGTCAGCAGCGCATCGACACAGCGAAACACATATGGCGGACGGATGAAGAGGCCGGTCATTCCGCTGAATGATGCGAGCGTTCCGCCCAGGGAAGCCGTCTCGAGCGTCCGCACGGCGGTCGTCCCGATGGCGACGATTCGGCTGCCGCTGGCCCGATTTTTTGTTAACCGCCGGGCGACATCGGCGCCGATGGAGCACCACTCCTGGTGCATGACGTGCTGATCCAACCGCTGGACGGCAATCGGCCGGAACGTGCCGATGCCGACGTGGAGCGTGACGAATTCCCGCTGCACGCCGGCCGCCTCCAGCCGCGCCAACAGCTCCGGGGTGAAGTGCAGTCCGGCCGTCGGCGCGGCAACCGCACCCGGCTGACGGGCAAATACCGTTTGATAGGCTACGAGGTCGTCTTCCACCATTTCGCCGTCGCGAATATACGGCGGAAGCGGCACACGGCCGACTCGCTGCAAAACTTCCAGCGGCTCGCCCATCGGCTCCGGCCGCACGGCCCAGATGCCCCCTTCGAGCCTGGCCAAGAGCCGCAGCCGCACCGACTGGCGAACGTCCCACGAGACCACGCTGATCGCTTCCTCGACTTCCAGCTTGCCGCGGGTCTTGCTCAGGATTTTCCAGGAACCCTCGGCGTCGGCTTCCAAGAACAAGCCGGTCCAACGGGCGCCGGTCCGCTCGCGGCGGCCGACGAGCCGCGCAGGGATGACCTGCGTGTCGTTGAAGACTAAGGCGTCGCCGGGGCGCAGGTACTCGGGCAGGTCACGGACGTAGCTATGCTCGAGCGCACCAGTCCGCCGATCTACGACGAGCAGCCGTGCGTCGGACCGCCGCGCCACGGGATGCTGAGCGATCAGCTCCCGCGGCAGATGGTAGTCGTAGTGATCGAGCTCGGACACTTTACGATCGTCTGGTGCTTGTTGTCTTGGAATTGGAGCCTCGAAGACGCTGATCGTCTTGATTTACAAAGATCACCAGCCGAGTATAGGTCCTATCGACTTCCATCCCCAGGCTGCTATCACGATCTTTCAGCGCCGACGTGACACCGCTCCGCATCGCCCTGGTCATCACCGAGCTGGAGGTCGGCGGCGCAGAAAAGTGCCTGGTGCGGCTGGCGACTGGGCTGGATCGAGCGCGGTTTTCACCGGTGGTGTATTCTCTGGCGCCGCTTCCGCCGGCAGGCAAAGATCAGCTCGTCCACACGCTTTCCGAGGCGCGAATCGAAGTCCATTCCCTCGGTGCTCACCGCTTTTGGGACTTTTTTTCCGCAATGCGAAAGCTCGCGGCGCTTTTTCGCCAGCAGCAGCCCCAAATTGTGCAGACGTTTTTGTTTCACGCCAACGTGATGGGCGTCATGGCCGCACGGCGGACCAAAGTGCCGCACGTGCTGCTGGGAATTCGCGTAGCCGACGCGAGCTGGTGGCGCGGGGCGCTCGAGCGGTCGCTGGCCGCGCGGGCCAGCGGCGTCGTTTGCGTCAGCCAGGCGGTGGCCGATTTCTGCCGCAGCCGGCACAAATTCGCCGCGGGAAAGCTGGTCGTCGTTCCCAACGGGATTGAAGTGGAGAGCGTCGGTCGCACGCCTCCCATCGACCTTGTAGCGCTGGGCATTTCGGCAGGGCGGAAGCTGCTGACGTTCATCGGCAGACTGGATCAGCAAAAGGATCCGCTGATGCTGCTGGGAATCGCGGAACAGTGTTTGCCGAAGCTGCCGGACCATGACCTGGTCATTGTCGGAGAGGGACCGCTGCGCCAGGGAATCGAGCGATTCATTGCCGGATCGTCGCTTCGCGATCGAGTGCATCTGCTGGGGTGGCGACCGGATGCGCTGGCCGTCCTTGCCGCATCGGAAATGCTGCTGCTGACGTCCAAATACGAAGGGATGCCCAACGTCGTCCTCGAGGCCATGGCTCTGGGCAAGCCGGTCATGGCGTCGCGGGTTGAAGGGGTCGTCGAGCTGCTGGGTGCGGCGGCAGACGATCAGACCGCGGAGTGTGACGGCAACGAGAACTTCACGCGCAAGCTTGTCGCGCTGGCCGCCGATCCCGCTCGCTGTGATCGATTGGGCCGGCTCAACCAAGCGCGAGCTCGGGAGCATTACTCCGTCGAGCGGATGGTCTCCGCTTACGCGCGGTTGTACGAAGGGCTTGGCGGCTGCTAGCACATGCGGCGGCCGCAAAGTTGCGGAGCACCGCAGGGGAATTTTTTTCTGCGCGCAAATGCTTGGCCTGATTGCGGCTGAAACAGCTAGCCGGCTGCCGCTAGCGTTCGCGCGGGCGGAACTTGAGTTGACGACCTGCGATCAATGCTTAGGCTCTGGGCGCTGCACGCTCGCGGCAGCGGCGACCACTGATCCAAGTTCACGATTCTCCGTGATTCATTGCTCGAGACTGATTGATCTATTCGGAATGAATTCTTCAGCAATATTCACGAACCGCTCACAGAGTGAAAGGGGAAGTCCCGTTCTGGCCACGGTGGGACTTCCCGGCCGACTGCCCCGTCGTCGGCCTGCCGTGGGCCGCCGCCAGGAGGACGGCGGACACTTGCGCGCGGCGCCTGACCGCTGGGCGTTCCGCCGGCATGGACCCAACCGGGGAGGCAAGGATGCCTCCCTGGGTCATGCTTCCCCGTAGGACAGGTTTCCAACCTGTCCCACTCTTTCCGCCCAAATGGCTGACCGTCAGTAACTGCGTGAGTTGGCCTCGCCCTCCGGCTTGAATCTTGGACAGGTTGAAAACCTGTCCTACGAGCGGCTGCTATGCTGGCAGCATGCCACCGCTGCACGTCCCCGTCATGGTCCGCAAAGTCCTCGCGGCACTCGATCCTCAGCCGGGGCAAACGCTCGTCGATGGCACGCTAGGCGGCGGCGGACACGCACGGCTACTCGCGGAGAGAATCGCGCCAAACGGAATGTTGATCGCCCTGGATCGCGATCCGCGGGCGATTGCCGCCGCCGAGCAGCATCTGCGCGGACTGCCGGTCAAGCTGGCGCAGGCGAACTTTTGCGATTTGCCCAGCGTGCTCGACGAACTGAGCGTCGATCGGGTCGATGGCATTCTCCTCGACCTCGGACTATCGAGCGATCAACTGGCGGACCAGTCACGTGGCTTCAGCTTCGATGCCACCGGCGAACTCGACCTGCGGTTCAACACCGACGAAGGAGAGCCCGCCTGGCGGCTTTTGGCGCGACTTCCAGAGAAACAGCTGGCCGACCTGATCTACAAATTCGGCGAGGAGCGATATAGCCGCCGGATCGCGCGGCGGATCGTCGATTTTCGCGACGCCGCGCCGATTCATACAGCGGCCGATCTGTCGGCGCTTGTGCGGCGCTGCGTTCCGCGGAGTCCCAAAGAATGTATCGACCCGGCTACGCGGACATTTCAGGCGCTGCGGATTGCCGTCAACCGCGAACTCGAATCGCTTGAGTTGGCGCTGGAGCGCATTCCGGACCGCTTGACCGATGGTGGACACCTGGTGATCATTAGCTTCCATTCGCTGGAAGACCGCCTAGTAAAACAGGCGTTTCGCGGCGACCCCAGGCTTGAGGCTGTGACCAAAAAGCCGCTTGTCGCCTGCGACGAGGAAGTGCAGCAAAACCCGCGCAGCCGCAGCGCCAAGCTCCGCGCAGCGCGGCGCGTGCCACGCCTGTAGGACAGGTTTTCAACCTGTCCAGCCACCCGCGAAGCGAGTGAACCGCAGTTCCAAAACCATGCCCCGGACTTCGACCGCTGCTCCGCGCCGCAAAATCCTGCGGCTGGCAAGAATCGTCTCCGGCGGACAGACCGGCGTCGATCGGGCGGCGCTCGACGCGGCAATCGCGTTAGAAATTCCGCACGGCGGCTGGTGCCCGCGCGGGCGTTTGGCCGAAGATGGCCCGATTGACGCGCGGTACGAGCTATCGGAGACCGAACAAACCGACTACCGCTTTCGGACCGAGTGCAACGTTGTGGATTCGGACGGCACGCTCCTCATCTACCATCGCCACCTGACGGGTGGGACAGGACTCACCTACGAGCTGACCCAGCGCTATCAGCGGCCCTGCTTCCTCGTGGACGTCGCCAAGCGCGTCAGCCTGCCTCTGATCCTCGGCTGGCTCAAAGAACACTTCATTGAGACCCTCAACGTGGCAGGGCCGCGGGAAAGCACGCAGAGAGGCATTTATCGCCGCTCGTACCGACTGATGTCGGAGCTATTGGCAAATGTGCCGAAGCGACGGCGAAGGGTTCGGGAGTCGATTCGGGGCAACCAACGCCGGTGATCGTAAGTCGTCGGCCCGAAATGACTCCCGACCCCGTTGCGCCGCCGACAGCGTTGACCATCCGGCAGCCGGCTGATTACACTCGCCAATTCCCTGCCCTCGCCCCCCGCCGTCCAGGAAACCTCCGTGCCCAAGATCGCACCTTCGTCGCTCGTTAGCTTTGCCGAATCGCTGTTGCACGCCGGCGGCGCCAGCGCCAAGGAGGCCCGCGTCGTCGCTCGCAGCCTGGTCGATGCCAACATGAAGGGGTACGACTCGCACGGCGTGATGCGCATTCCGTATTACGTCGAGGCGATGAAAACCGGTGAAGCCGTCACCGGCGCCGAGTTGAAAATCCTCGATGAAGGTCCCAGCCGCGTGGTGGCCGACGCCAACTGGGGCTTCGGCCAGGTACAGGCGGTGCGTATGCTCACCTGCCTTTCCGTCAAAGCGCACGACGCCGGCCAGGCGATCGGCACGATGACCCACTGCGGGCATATCGGTCGACTGGGCGAATACTGCGAAATGGCGGCCGACGACGGCCTGGTGTCGATGCTGATGGTCAACTCGCACGGCGGGGCAGCTCGCGTCGCGCCGCCGGGGGGCAAAGAGCCGCGTCTGAGCACCAACCCGCTGGCGATTGGCGTGCCGCACAGGAACGAGCCGCTGGTGCTCGACTTCAGCACCAGCGCCACGGCCGAAGGAAAGGTGCGAGTGAAAAAAATCGCCGGCGAAAAATGCCCCGACGGCTGGATCATCGACAGCGAAGGGCGGCCGACTAACGACCCGAACGTGCTTTATCAAAATCCGCAAGGCTCGATCCTGCCGATGGGAGGCGCGCAGGCCTATAAGGGCTTCGGTCTGGGGTTGATGGTCGAGATTTTCACCGGCGCCATTTCCGGCGGCGTTTGCGCCAAGCCGGTGCCGTATCCCAAAAAGGGGAACTGCGTCTTCATGATGCTCCTCGATCCGGCGCGGTATGGCGGCCGCGAGCACTTTCATAACGAGGTCGAGCAGCTCGTGGAATACATCCAGAGCTGTCCGCGGATTGAAGGGGTCCAGGAGATACTGCTGCCGGGTGATCCGGAGCGGCGACTAAGCGCCCTGCGGTCGGCCGAAGGAGTTCCCCTTGATCCCGAGAACTGGAAAGCTTTGGTGCGGCTGGCGGAGACGCTTCACGTGGCGATCCCACCGGTCCATTAAATCGGCGTCCGCGAGAAGTGGACAGTCGCCAAAGGTTGCCGGCGCGTGCGATTGGAACCGGCGACCAATGGAGGCGGATAACCGCTAAAGCTGGCAGATGCGGCAGCCAATGTCGATCGCAGCAGCGGATGATCGTTCTCACCACGGCGTCCCGACCAACACGACTGAAATGTGCGCAGAATTGAAGATGAATCGGGTTGCCACGCGACTTGCCTGGGGAAAAATTGTAGGCTGGGCCATTGGCGCCTGGCTTCCCAAATCGGCAAATCGTTGACACTTTTGGGCGAATACGTTCTAGTCAACGGGCGCTTTAAGTGCCCTCGTCCCAGGATGGAAGGCCGACAGCGGCTGGCACGATATGCGTTTTGGCGCGCCTCCGATGACAAATCTGCGTGGCCACGAGACCGTGGTCTTGTTCCCCTCCCTGGGGCATCTCGAGCCCGATGGCATCACCTGGCGGTTGCTCATACAGGGAGAGGTTTTTTCTCCGGGCCGCATCGGTTTGACCAAACGCATCCTGCTGAAACTTCTTCAGCGAGCCATGCGGGCCCCCCAGGAGGCGATGGAAAGCGACATTTTTCGCGATCGAATTGAGCGGTTCCTGGCGGCCGACGAGCGGGGCAAGCGGATCGCCCTCCGTCTGGGGGACAGCACCTTCGTGCTCCCCCGCAAGAGTGCCGGCAACGGACATTTCTCCGGCGTGATACGCGTGCGCTCGGAAGACCTGGATATGCTGCGCGATTTGGGCCAGGTCGAGCAAGGCCAGGTATTCCTCGACGTCTGCCTGCCGCACCAGCGCTCCGCCTCACGAGGGAAAATTCACCTCATCCCGCAGGAGGGGGTATCGGTAATTTCCGACATCGACGACACGCTCAAGCACACCGACGTGGCCAGTCGCCACGCTCTCTTGGCCAATACGTTCCTGCGCGAATTCATGCCGATTAAAGGCATGTCACGGCAATTCCGCAGCTGGGCCAAGCAAGGGGCGGCCTTTCATTACGTTTCCTCGTCTCCGTGGCAGCTATTTCGGCATCTGTCTTCCCATCTGGCGGAGGAGGGATTTCCTGAAGGAACGTTTCACCTGCGCGCGTTCCGCCTGCGCGACCACCTGCTGCGGCGGCTGCTCTTGTTGCGGCGCTCCGGCAAAGGGGCCGTCATCAAGGGAATCTTGCAAGCCTTTCCCCGGCGGCAGTTCGTGTTGGTCGGCGACGCCGGCGAAGCCGATCCGGAAGTCTATGCCGCATTGGCGCGCCGCTTCCCGCACCAGGTTTTCCGTGTCCTGATACGGGAAATGGACATCCCCCGCAGCAACCCCCAGCGCTTCGCCAAGGCGTTCCGCGGACTGGCCCCGGGTGTGGCCACGACTTTTCGCGAGGCGGACGAATTGGCCGACGTGATGCCGCAAGTCAGGTGAATTTGCTCGCCGGCGCAGATAGACTGTGTTGACGTGAGTGCAGCTCCCGCGTGCAGGGCGAAAGGCCGCATTCGGTGCGTGCAAGCTCAGCCATTCTTCCGTCAACGAGCTATTTCATGTCCCGCTCCATTCTTTGCGCTCTGGCAGCGATCGCCGCTACCAACCTGGCTTTTGTCGACGCCGCCGAGAAAACGCCGAGTCGAAAGCCATACGGAATTGAAAAACGCGAGCCGTGGACCACGAGCAATCTGCAAGGCTCGCCCGATCCGGCCGATCCCTACACCGTCGAGCGCGTGTTCCGCGGCGTGACGTTCTTCGAGCCGCTCGCGATGGATCCGATCCCGGGAACGAAACGGCTGATGGTCGCCACGCGGCCGGGAAAGATTTACACATTCGAGAATCGGCCGGATGTGAAGCAGTCCGATTTGCTCTTGGACATCGGCAAGAGCACCTACGGTCTGGCGGTCGATCCGAATTTTGCCAAGAGCGGATATTTCTACGTTGCTTATATTCTCGATCCGATGGGGACGAGTCCCGACGGGAGCCGGCTGTCGCGATTCCGCGCCAAGATCGGTTCCAATCCCCCGGTCGCCGACAAGGAGAGCGAGGAGATCATCCTCACCTGGCCTTCTGGCGGCCATAACGGCGGCTGCATGCGCTTCGGACCCGATGGCATGCTCTATCTCGCGACTGGCGACGGCAGCCCCGTCGGCGATGAGCCAGTGCTTTCCGGCCAAACGATCGACGATTTGCTCGGCGCGGTCCTGCGGCTGGATGTGTCGCGCCGCGAAGAGGGGCGTAGGTATGCGATTCCCAAGGACAACCCATTCGTCGGCCGCAAGGACGCCCGCGGCGAGATCTGGTCGTTCGGGCACAGGCAGCCTTGGCGATTCAGCTTTGATAAAACGACTGGCCGCTTGTGGGCTGGCGAGGTCGGCCAGGACCTGTGGGAGATGGTTTGGCTGATCCAGCGCGGCGGCAATTACGGCTGGAGCGTCCGCGAGGGGGCACACCCGTTCCGCCCGGAGCGCACGAAGGGCCCCGGCGAATTCCAGCAGCCAATCGTCGAGCATCCGCACTCCGACTTCCGGTCAATCACCGGCGGCTGGGTCTACCACGGGAAGCGGCTGCCGGAGCTGGCCGGCGCGTACATTTACGGCGACTACGACATGGGGAAGGTCTGGATGCTGCGCTATGACGGGAGCAAAGTTACCGAGCACCGCCAGCTTGCCGACACGCAGGTGCGGATTGTCGATATCGCCACCGACCTGGAGGGTGAAATCTACTTCGTCGATTTTGCCGGTGGGGGACTGCACCGGCTGACTCCCGCACCCAAGCCCGAAGCGCCCGCGAAACCGTTTCCCCAAAAGCTGAGCGAAACGGGACTCTTCGCTTCGACGAAGGATCACATCCCGGCCAAGGGGATCATTCCGTACTCCGTCAATGCGGCCCTCTGGTCCGACGGCGCGGAGAAAGAGCGATTCCTCGCCATCCCTGGTGAGGGACAGATCGAATTCGATGCCGTCATCTATCCCGAAAAGCCTCCAACGGCACCGCCCGGCTGGCGGTTCCCCGACGGCACCTGCCTGGTAAAAACCTTCTCGCTCGAAATGGAACCTGGCAATCCCAAAAGCAAAAAGCGGCTGGAGACCCGAGTCCTTCAGCACCATCGCATGCCCGGCAACGACGACGAGTACGGCAATCAGGTCTGGTACGGCTACACGTACGTCTGGAACGACGAGCAGACCGATGCCGATTTGCTGGAAGCTAAAGGACTCACTCGCACGTACGACATCAAGGATCCGAAGGCCGACGGCGGCAATCGCAAATTAGACTGGCGTTTCCCCAGCCGGGGCGAGTGCACCCTTTGCCACACAATGGCCGCCCGCTATCAGCTCGGCGTCAACACGCTCCAGATGAACAAGGATCACGACTACGGCGGCGTGATCGCCAATCAGCTCGCGACGCTTTCTCACATTGGCATCTTCAAGGAGAAGCTGCCGAAGAAGCCGGAGGAACTGCCGCGGCTGGTCGATTATCACGACAAGGCGCAGGACATCAATTTGCGAGCCCGCTCGTATCTGCACGCCAACTGCTCCCACTGCCATCGCATCTGGGGGGGCGGCAATGCCGACTTTTTGATTCTCGCGAATTTGCCGCTCAAGGACACCAAGGCCCTCGATGCCAAACCGCAGCAGGGGGACCTGGGCATCACCGATGCCCGGATCATTGTCCCCGGCGATCCGGCCCGTTCTCTATTTGTCGCCCGCATGAAAAAACTGGGCCTGGGGCGAATGCCACACGTGGCCAGTAGCGTGGTGGATGAGGAGGGGGTGAAAGTGATTGAAGAGTGGATCAAGTCGCTGAAGGGGAGCGAGTTTGCCCAGTCGCACGGGGTTGTAGAGTAGGACAGGTTTCCAACCTGTCCCAACATACTTGTCTTCGGACAGGTTGAAAACCTGTCCTACGTACCATGTCCCGCTCCGCCGTCTTCGAAGCCAGCACCGAGTTCTTTCTCGCCCCCGTCGGCGAATATCTCCGTGATGAGAGCGTCACGGAGATCATGGTCAACGGGTGGGATCGGATTTACATCGAGCGCGCGGGCAAATTGGAGCTGACCGACGCGTCCTTCGCGGATGAAGACGCCCTGATTGCCGCGATCAACAACATCGCCCAGTGGGTGGGGCGGACGGTCGATCCGAGTCGCCCGGTCCTCGACGCGCGGCTCCCCGACGGCTCGCGCGTGCACGCCATCCTCCCGCCGACGGCGCGGACGGGCGTTTATCTGACGATCCGCAAGTTTTCGCGCCGGGTGATGAACCTGCCGGAGCTGGTCAAGCTCGGCTCGCTCTCGGCCGCGACCCGTGAATTTCTTGAAATCTGCGTCCGGCTGCGCAAGAACATTCTGATCAGCGGCGGCACCGGCACCGGAAAAACGTCACTCCTGAACGCGCTCTCGGCGGCGATTCCCGAGGAGGAGAGGATCGTCGTCATCGAGGACACGTCCGAGCTGCGCTTGAACCAGCGGCATACCCTTTACCTGGAAGCCCGCGCCCGGGAGGAGTACGGCAAAGGGAGCACCCTGCGGGCCCTGTTCGTGGCGTCGCTCCGCATGCGGCCTGACCGGATCATTCTGGGCGAAGTGCGGGCCGGCGAAGCGCTCGACATGGTGCAGTCGATGCTTAGCGGCCATGCCGGGAGCCTCTCGACCATTCACGCGAATACGGCCCGCGACGCCCTCATTCGCCTGGAAACGCTGTCGATGATGTCGGACGTGGAAATGCCGGTGCACGTGGCCCGGACCCAGGTGGCCTCGGCGATTCACCTGGTGGTTCAGATCGCCCGCTTCCCAGAGGATGGCTCGCGGCGAGTGACGCAGGTGGCCGAGGTTTGCGGCTTGGGATCCGAAGACAAATATGTTTTGCGTGACCTGCTGGTCAGCCGTTATCATGGAAAGGGGAAGGACGGGCGGCTCGTGGTGAGCCTCGAGCCGACCGGCGACCTGCCTACGTTTGCGCCCAATGCCCGCGAACAGGGAATGGGCGATATGATCCGGGAATCGCAGTCGCTATGGACGAAATGAAGTGTAGGATGGGCTTCCCAGCCCGTCTTTGTCAGAACGGAATGGCCAGTCTACGTAAACGGCCTAGGAAGGCCGTTCTAAGACGTGGCGTCGCCTCGCTCGACTATATCCTGGTCGGAGGGGTCGTCCTCCCGATGGCGGCATTCGTCCTGTGGATAGGGCCGCGAATCATCCAGCAGGTGTACGACATGATTGCGGTACAGATTGGCTGGCCATTCTTGTAGCCGCGAGAGTACAATAAACCCTTGGGATCGCTTAGCTTACAGCAAGTGAACAATTTGGCGGCCAAGTGCCGAATCGAATAAGAGTAGAACGGAATTCATTCCGTTCAGTGAGCGAACGGAATGAATTCCGTTCTACGACGGGAGGGACGAAACATGAGCCAGCGGAAAGTTACCCTGGCCGAGATCCTGCGCAAGGTCCATCGGGACGAGCGCGGCGGGGTCAGCATCGAAACAATCCTGATCATCGCGGCGATCGCCATCCCAATCCTTATCTTCCTGATCAAAGTGGGCTGGCCGAAGGTGAAGGATTACTTCAATCGGGGTATGCAAGACCTGGAACAAGGGTCGGATAGCGCGCGTACATAGTTAATGTAGTAGGCACACTCCGTGTGCCGTGGCCAAAGAAGACGGCACACGGAGTGTGCCTACTACTTATTGCGGATGATTTCCATCGGGATGCTGTTGTCGCTGGTTGGCGTCGCCACGATCACCGACATTCGCAGTCGCAAAATACCCAACGCGGTGATGTACCCTGGGCTTGCGGCGGCACTGGCAATCAACCTGGCGACGATTTGGCTGTCGGAAGAGTTTGTCATCGACTGGCAGCCAACGATCGGCTGGGTTGGCTGGCGCGACAGCCTGACTGGGATGGTCGTTTGCGGTTTGTTCATGCTGGTCTGTTTTGTGTTTTTTGGAGTCGGCGGCGGAGATGTCAAGCTATTGACGATGGTGGGGGCCTTTCTCGGGCTGGAACATGGCTTGGAAGCTCTGCTGTGGACTTTTATTTTGGGAGGCTGCCTGGGATTGACGCTGCTCGTCTGGCGACTGGGAGCTTGGACGCTGCTAGTGCGTGCGTGGCGGCAATTTCTGGCGGTGGTTCGGTGGGGGACGTCGCTAGGGTTGTCGGTCGAGGAGCGGAAGGAAATGAAATCCGATCTGTTCCTGGCCCCGTGTGCCTTGGTGGCGATTGTGATTGTGCAATTGTGGTAACCCCCGGCCAGTGGCCGTGGTCAGAAACCTGGTGACCTGCGAGCTGGCCCCATGCTCCGTCCGGCACTCATCGCCTGCCTCCCCTGGTTCGTCGTGCTCGTGGCGCTGGTGGCTCTGCTGTGGCTGCTCCTCAAGTTCTGCCGCCCGCCGATCTCCTGGCAGCGGCTGGCCACCCTGCACCAGAGTGAAACGGGCGGCGTCCAAAGCCTGAGCTTTGTCATCACGCTGCCGATCTTCGTGATGGTGATAATGCTGATCGTCCAGGTCAGCCAGGTTATGATCGCCAACCTGGTGGTGCAGTACGCAGCATTCGCGGCCGCACGCTCGGCTGTGGTCTGGCTGCCGGCGCGGGTCCAGTGGGACGCGCAGCGGTTCGAAGGCGAAAACTGGACCGGCATTCCGCCGCTGATGACGCATGAGCGGCACGAATACGACAGCCTGGGCTATTCGTATTGCGTGTGGCGCATCGAACCATCGCCGTTTCCGCCCGGCGGCAACGACGGCAGCGATATCAGCGCCAAGCTCTACCGCATCCATCGGGCTGCCGCTCTGGCCTGCATGCCGATAGCCCCGTCGCGTGACGCCGGCGGTCCGTCGGCCAGCTCCCCGCTGATCGACAGTGCGACGCGAGCGTACCTGGCGCTTTCTCCCAGCTCAGCGTCCAACCAGCGGGTGCCGGCGCGCATCGCCAACAAGCTGACCTACAGCCTGCAAAACACGAAGATCGAACTCCGCCGGACCGCGCCGCACCAGTATTTGATGTGGTGGGAGCCGACAGGAAGCTGGGAATGGGGGCCGTCGTGGCGCGACCATCTGACCCTGACCGTCACGCACCAGTATGCGCTGCTGCCGGGCCCGGGAAGGCTCCTGGCACGGAGCGTGAACCCCAATGGACCGGACTCCGTCAGCGGTCGGATCGGCCGTAGCGGAAATTACTATACGATTCCAATCAAAGCCACTGCGATGCTCCCCAACGAAGGAGAGGTTCCGCGGTGGCAGTATGTGCATTCGAAGGCAGACTTGGTGGATTAGAGGTGGAAATGAGTCAGCCGCGACCAATGTCGCCAGGTAATCTCCCTCTCCCTCTGGGAGAGGGCCGGGGTGAGGGTCTGCCGGAATTGCAACCCTCAACGGGGAGCCCTCGCCCGGTCCGCTGCGCGGACCACCCTCTCCCAAAGGGAGAGGGTTTTCTGCGCCGCTTGCACGCGGACGAGCGCGGCACCATCTCACTGATCTCCGTCTTCACGCTGCTGCTGCTCACCATCCTGATGGGGATGGTGATCAACGTCGGCCGGCAGGTGGACAACAAGGTCAAGCTCCAGAATGCGGCCGACGCCTCGACCTACTCTGGGGGCGTCGCCCTGGCCCGCGGCATGAACACGCTTTCCTTCAGCAACCACCTGCTGTGCGACGTGTTCGCCATGACCGCCTTCCTCCGCGAGGCCCGCGACCGGAATGCCGAGAGCATCACGCCCGACATCCTGGCAACCTGGCGGAGGATCTCGCCCGAGCTGGCCAATTCTGGATTCTCGTCGAGCGACCGGCAGCCGATCCTCAATGCGCCGCCAAATTTGCTGGCCTTCACCGAGGTCGGCCCGGCCATCGACGAAAAAATTCCGCTCGAGCAGGACATGGTGCTCAAGTACAGCAACTGGATGCAGGCCGTTTCCAATCGGCTGCTGCCGACGCTGGAAGCGATCCTGTCGCAGCAGATGATCCCAAAATTCCAGAGCGACGTGATGAACGCCACGCCAGGCATGGCCCAGCTTGCCGCCGATGAAATTGCCCGCACGCACGGTCCGGTTGCAGCCCGGCGAGCGACGTCGCCCGAGGTTCCCAGTGCCGTCTTGTGGCGGACGACGGTCGATCCGGTCGCCGGAATGGGAGACTCGCAGGCGTATTACGACCCTTACCAGCGGACGCTTCCCGTTGTCGATCCGGTTTACGACCTGGCCCCACCGACGGACATGGTGCGCTATCAGCAGCTCGCTACGAACCAGCGCAGGCAAACGGCCGAGCGCTATCTGAGCGCCTGGAACAGCCGCGCGATGCAGTACTTCGACCAGTACGCCAAGATGAGCCAGTTTGGGCAGCTTTGGCGCGGCTTCACCCGCGGCCAACTCCGCCGCCTGCTGGAAGAGGAATACCCGACGACCAACCTTCCCTACGTAATCCGCTATACGCCAGGCGACGTCGGCTTCGATCGGTCGAGATTGGGGCAGGATTACATGTTCGTCGGCGTGGCTTACCGGCCGCAGATCGCGCCAACGATGGGAAAAGTCTTTCAGACTCGGCTGGAAAGCGACGCTCAGGCCTATGCGCAGGGGATGCTGTTCGTCCCGAGCGGCAACTGGAACCTGATGACGCAGAACTGGTCGTTCCAGATCGTGCCGGCGATGCACGAGAGCATCGGCCCGATCCTGCAGACGCAGCCGCAATTGCCGTCCATGACTACAACCGCCACGTCGCGAACGTGGACTCTGCCGAACCTCAGTCCGATCGATGAACGCGATATCCGGCGAATTACAACGCACTAGCGATTTAGGACGGGCTTGCCAGCCCGTCCCAACCGCGACGGCTGCCGAGCCCGTTTACTTTCGGACGGGCTGGGATGCCCGTCCTACGCGCTGCCGCCGTGCGCTGCGCCGAAAGGGTCTGGCGCCGTTGGAGCTGACCCTCTCCCTGCCGCTCCTTCTGTTCACGATGGCACTGATGGTCGCTCTGGGCGCGGCAGCCACCTGGAAGGTGCGGGCTCTCGTGGCCGCACGCAGCACTTCCTGGCGCCATCGCTGGCCGCGCGGCGGGCTGTTTGAGGAAATCCGCCCAGCGGCCTGGCCCGCGCCGGCCACGTTCAGTTTCGCGGGCGCCGGCAACCTTGCGCAGATCGACAGTCCTGCCAATTACCATCCCGTCGCACGCGGCCCACTGCCGCAGCTCGACGTGGATGACCGCCTGCTCGACCTGACCAAGGGACTGATCGAAGGGGAGTCGCACCACCAGCGTTTGCCGCCCATGCTCG
>DASRJP010000296.1:0-7471 GCA_035649415.1 Pirellulaceae bacterium
CACAAATTGAATACCGAAACGACTGAGGTCGAAGACCACGGTGTTGAGTACATTGACATCGGCCTCGCAGGCGTTGCAGCCGCCAGCGCTGACCTGCCGCAACTTGAGCGAGCGGCCAAAGAGGCTCTGGAGCCGCTCGTCGAGGGCCGCGGCGAGTTGCAGAAGGTCACCGTCCGTGCGGACGAGCCCCTCACGGGTCCGCGAGGCAAGTCGGAAGTCGCCGGTGAATTGGATCGCGCCGGCCGGACAAGCGGCAAGGCAATCCGAGCAGAACAGGCACCGCCCCATGTCGAGTTGAAGCTGATCGTTTAGAAGTTGAATGGCATCGGTGGGACAAGCCGAGCGGCACTCGTCGCAGGGCGCCGGGCACTTGGACGAATCGATCAGCGGCAAGCCGCGAAACCGCTCCGGCAGTGGTGGCGGCGGCTGATCGGGATAAGCAGCCGTCCGATAGCCTTGCTGCAGTCGCTCGCGGAGGACGTCGAACATGGCGGAGGCCTTCTGGTCTGAGAATACCTTGTGCGGTTACAGATCGTGGCCGCAATACGAGAGATTGAAACTCTTGTTGCACAAGGGAAAGTCGGAAATCTGCTGGTCGCGGAGGGCCAGCATCAGTCCAATCCAGTTGTGGAACGACGGATCGACGACTTTGTAGCGGGCGAAGCGGCCTTGCGGATCGGTGATGGCAACGTGGCAAATCCGGCCGCGCCAGCCCTCGACCAGCGAGACGATCAACGAACTGGCCGCCAAGGGGCGTAGGGCCGCGCGAATTGGGCCCGGATGCAATGTGTGCAGGTGCTCCAGCACGAATGCGCCGGATCGCTCGATTTCCAGCCAGCGAATGAAGGCCCGGGCGAAGACGTCGCCCGACGGCCACGTAGCCACCGGAATTTGCGAGGAGAGATAGATGCCGGCAGGAAAGTCCTGTCGCACATCGCGCTCGATTCCACAAGCCCGCTGCGGGGGGCCGACGATGCCCAGGGCCTCGGCATCGGCCGGTTTCAGGACACAGGTGTTCTCAAAGCGGGCCAGGACCGTCTGACTATCCCACAGCAACTTCGCGGCGCCGCCGACGTCGCGCAGTGCCGGCTTCAGGCGTTCGATCAATCTGGCCGCCAGTGCTGGTTCGATGTCAAACGTTACGCCGCCCGGCCGCACCAATCCGCGGCCGAAGCGGCTGCCACAGATCGCGCCCGAAGCGTTCAGAAAATCACCGCGGAGGCGACCGCAATAGTTGGCCGTGGGGAGGTAACCCACGTCGTCGGCCAAGGCGCCGAGGTCGCCCGTGTGGCACGCCAATCGCTCCAGTTCCAGAGCGATCCCGCGAATTGCCTGGGCCCGCGGCGGCGGATGCACTCCGGCCAGCCCTTCGATCGCCTGACAATATGCCAGGGCGTGGCCGATGGACGTATCGCCGGCCAGCGTTTCCATATAGTGGATCGTGCGTTTGTTCGGCCCGCCGACGAGAGCCGGCTCGACGCCGCGGTGCTGATAGCCGAGGTGAATCTCCAGATGAAAGACGTGCTCGCCGTGGCACTGGAAGCGAAAGCTGCCCGGCTCGATCACGCCGGCGTGGACCGGACCGACGGCAACCTCGTGAATCTCGCTCCCCTCGACCTGGAAGTGCTCCGTCACGCAAGGCAGAATCTGGTCGCCCACAGTGCGTCCCCAGGCGTCGTGACCCGCGCGGTACGAATGGTGGTATCGGAGCGGCTTGAGCCAGGGATGGCCGCTCGGGACCAGGCCCCATTGTTCCGCGATTTCGCGCTCGAAGTTGTGCGCCTGCGGGCAGTCGGGAGTGAGTGACGGGAACTCGTCGCCGTCCAGGTCGGTAGCCAAGGGCGAGAGTAATCCCTCGGTCTTGTCGGTGAGAACGGCGTAAAGGATCATTTCGCCGCCAGCGCCCGGCTGGCCGAAAAACGCCGCCAGGCGCTTTCCACCGCCAACGCTGGCCGTCACCGTTTCGCGGAACTCGGCAAAATCCAGGTGCGGCACTTCGGCCAAGGCGACGGCCTGACCGTTGCTCAAGCGCGGCAGACGCTGCATGACGGACGACATCCGCAACCCTCACCAGGCTAGGACGAATTCTCAAGGAACGCCGCCGCCTCGCGCAGGAGCGTGGCCAGCGGGGGTGGCAGGTACACGCCCAAGACCAGCACGAGCAGCGCGAAGCCGACGATCGGCCAGCACGTCGCCAGGCTGTCGCGAATCGTGGTGCTTTCGGCCGCGGGGCTGGGCTCGCCAAAGACCATTGACGTGACCGTGGCGCCGAACCCAATGAAGACGACCAAGAGCATGATCGCGAAGAGCGCTCCCTCGATGAAGCGCCCCTGCCGAAATGCGGCGGCCAGGAGTGAAAACTCGCTGACAAACGGGGCGAATGGCGGTGAGCCGGTGATCGCCAGAAATCCGAGGAGGAACAGCCAGCCGGAAAGCGGCAGCCGGCGGAGCACGCCCCGCACATCGGCGGTGAGCTTCGTCTCGTAGGCCCGGTGGATATTGCCGGCCGAGAGGAACAAGATCCCCTTGGTCATGGCGTTGTTGATCGTGTGCAACAGCGCGGCCCAGGTTGCGGCCCCGCCGATGCCGATACCCAGCACCAGGATTCCCATGTGCTCGACGCTGGAATAGGCGAGCATGCGTTTGAAGTCGCGCTGCCGGACCATGAACACGGCCCCCACGCCCATCGAGAACAGCCCGACGAAGACCATCATGCGGTGGGCGAACTGCACATCGTGGGCGGCGTTGGCGATGTGGACGAACCGCAGGATGCACAGGAACGCGCAGTTCGTCAGTCCGCCGGCCAGGAGCGCACCGATCATGCCGGGGGCTTCGCCGTAAGCATCGGGCTTCCAGGTGTGCATCGGCGCCAGTCCCATCTTCGTGCCGTAACCGACGAACAGAAACACGAACGCGGCGTGCAGCCAGGGGCGCGATAGTTGCGGCGCTTGGCGCACCAGATCATCAAAGAGCAGACTCGTTTGCAGGCCACCGTGCAGCGCGGCATAAGCCAGGAACAGCGATCCGAGCAGCGCCAGGGCGATGCCGACCGAGCAGATCAGCAGGTATTTCCACGTCGCTTCGAGCGAGCGGGGATTGTGGTTGAAATACAGCCCCGGAGCGCTGATGAGTGTTGTCGCTTCCATGGCCACCCACATCAGGCCCAAATGGTGCGACAGGATGATCAGCGTCATCATCGCCAGCGACAGCATCAGGCAGGCGCACAGCACGCGGTTGTTGCGCTGGCTGCGTTGGGCCAGATAGCCGGGCGCGTAACAGGCACACAGAAAGAAGAGGACGCTGATCAGTCCCAAAAAGACCTTGCCGAGCGGGTCTAGATTGAGCCAGTTGTCCCAGCCGGTCAATTTGGTTTGCTGGAGCGCCTGAGTGGCAAGCACGAGCTGGACGAGCCCTCCGGCCGGCAAGACCCAGGGCCGCCAGCGGTTCGACGGCACGGCAAATGCAAGGGCCGCCCAGACGACGGGAAGGCAGACCAGCAACTCGGCCATGCGTCATTCCTTGAGGGCTGTCATGCTTTGAGGACTGTTATTCTTTGAGGGCCGAGAGGTGGTCGCTCGTCGAAGCGGTGAACTGCCGGTTCACGTGGTGGATGATGATCCCCATCACGAATACCCCGACAAACAGATCGAGCAGCACGCCAACCTCGACGATCAGCGGTAGCGCATCGACCAGCAGCAAGCCGAAGATGAAAATGCCGTTTTCCAACACCAAATAGCCCAGGACTTGCGTCAAGGCCTCGCGGCGCGTGGTGAGGATCAAGAACCCCGTGAGGACGGTGGACAGCGATGCGGGCACCAGGAGGTGGCTGGCGTGCTCGGAGCGCAGCGGAAGCGTCCGGGAGAGCACCAGCGCCAGCCCCGTCCCAACGGCGCCGAGCAAGAGCGACGTCGTCAGGCCGACATAGGGATCGATCCGCCAGGAGACGTTCGCCTCGCGCATGGCATAGACCAGCATCCGCGGCATGACGCCTGCCTTGATGACGATCATCGCCGCCGCTAGCGCCAAGAGGCGTAGGCTGACAACATTCGACCCGCTGGGGTGAATCCCTTGATGGGCGAGTGGATAAATGATTCCCAAAATTGCCCCTTGCAGGGCCACCGCAAAGATCAGGGCCTTCAGACGGCCCGTCCCCAGCAGGAAGAAATTCAGCAACACGACGGCTACCAGAAATGGGTCGATCGCTGTCAGGCTCATTGTAAAGTCACCAAAAGGACAAATCCGAAGGCCGCGGTTACGGCGGCAGCGGTCAACACGTGCGGCACGAGCACCATTCGCAGCCGGGCCATGACCGATTCCACGATGCCCAGAAGGACGGCCACCAGGCAAACGGCAGACACGAACACCGGATAGCTCACCCAGGGATTCTGAAAGTCGAGCGGCACGGCCAGCCGCACCAGCAGCGATGCAAACACAAACAACTTGATTGCCGCCCCCTGTTGCAACAGGGCGAGCATCGGCCCACTGTGATCGAGGACGATGACTTCATGGATCATCGTCAACTCCAGGTGCGTGTTGGGATCGTCGAAGGGAATGCGGCAATTCTCCGCCAGCATCAACAAGAACCAGCTCATCAGCACCAACAACAGCGGCGCTCCGGTCGTGCCTGTTCCTGCGAATAACGATCCATGAAACAACTCGACCATCCGCAGCGAGCCAGTGACCTTGGCCAAGACGAGCAGGCAGAAAAACATGGCCGGCTCCGCAAAGCAGGCAAACGTCACTTCGCGGGCAGCGCCCATCCCTTCAAACGCCGACCCCGTATCCAGCGCCGCCAGCACCAGGAAAAATCGGCCCAGGGCGAGCAGGTACGCGAAAAGCAACAGGTCGCCTGCAAATGAGAGTGGCGCGCGGTCGGGGCCAAGCGGAATCAACAGCGCGGCGAAGAACGCAGTAGTCAGGCTCACGATGGGGCCAAAGCGGAAGATCCAAGTCGTGGTTGTGCTCTGTACCGAACCCTTGCGCAACAGCCGCCAGAGATCGAAATATGGCTGGAGGACCGGCGGCCCCTGGCGTCCGCCGAAGAATGCCTTGGTGCGGTTGATGATGCCCAGGAGAAGCGGCGGGAAGGCAGCAACCAGCAGCAGGTGAATCCCGTTGTAAATCATAGGTGTCACGGTCGCGGCCCGCGCGAGCCGCCTCCGCCCCGCCGGGGGCGCTAGCGATAAACGAGCAGCAGCAGAACCAGGATCGCAAAGACATAGACCAGGTAAATCTGCACGCTGCCTTGTTGCATCACGCGGAACCAAAACAGAATCCGCGCCGCGAGGTGAAACGTTGGCATCACCAGCCGATCCAGCACGACTTCCGGAACGTGGCTCTGGAATTTGGCCGCTTGCGGAAACAGGCTGGTCAGCCGCGGCTGATGCACCGTAGGCCGGAGCGCCCAGCCAAACAGCATGACCAGAAACTGCGCAAAACTGGACGCCGTGTATTGCATTCGCGGCGTGGGGCCGGTGTAACCACAGCCCCAGGTTTCTGTCCAGCCGAGCGGCTGAGTTCGCAGCCGCCAGTTGAGGGCCGCGGCGCCGACCGCCAGAGCCGCCAAGAGGAAGATCGCCGCCGCGCTGATTTGCGGCAGGGCGGCCGCCTGAGCCAAGGCCGGCTCGGCAACGAATTTGCCAGACCAGACCACAATAGTGCGGTCAAGCACGGGCGCGACGAGCGTCGGCCCCAGCCCGATCGCGAAGCAACACACCGCCAGCACGCCCTGGGGAAAAAGCATCGTCCACGGCGACTCATGCGTCGGATGTGAGTGCGGCACGCGGCTGACGCCCAGGAATACGACCCCGAAAACCTTCACGAAGCAGGCCACCGCCAGAGCACCCATCAGAGCCAGCGCGGGCACGGCAAAGGCCGCCACGGGAAATCCCGGTTCGCGGCCCAGGCCGAGTGTGCGGAGCAGGCCGCTATAGATCAAGAATTCGCTCACAAACCCATTGAGCGGCGGCAGGCCGCAGATCGCCGTCGCGCCGACAAGGAAGCACGCCGCCGTCCAGGGCATGACCTTGGCCAGTCCTCCGAGGTGGTCGATCTCACGCGTGTGCTGGGAATGGATCACGGAGCCGGCGCTCAGGAACAACAACGACTTGAACAGAGCGTGGTTCCAAACGTGTAACAGACAGCCCGCCAGCCCGAGCGTCACCCAGATGTCCTGGTCGAGAGCCCGGCCGAGAAGCGCCAACGCCAGGCCGATCACGATGATGCCGATGTTCTCGATGCTGTGATACGCCAACAGACGTTTCAGATCGTGTTGCCCCAGCGCGAACGCGACGCCCAGCACGGCCGACACGACCCCCAGCGCCAACAGGAGCCCGCCCCACCACACAGGCGGCTGCGGCAATAGCGAAGTCATCCGCACCAGCCCGTAAATGCCCGTCTTGATCAGCACACCCGACATGACGGCCGACACGTGGCTCGGCGCCATCGCGTGGGCGCTGGGCAACCAAAAGTGCAGCGGCATGATGCCCGCCTTCAGACCAAAACCCGCCAGCGCCAAGAGAAAGATGGCGGTCGTCCCCGCTGGCGTCAGGGCCGCGGCAGGCAGCGGCGCGAGATCGAAACTGCCGGTCAGTCCGTACAACAGCGCAAACATGGCAAACAGGCAGAGTGTCGCCGCGTGGCTTGCCGCCAGGTACAGCCAACCGGCCTCGCGAACTTGAGCGTCTTGATCGTCCGTCGAGACCAGGAAGAACGCGCTGACGGCCATGATTTCCCAGCCGAACAAGAACGTGACTGAATTGCGCGCCAAAATCAGGACGGCCAAGGCCGCGGTCAGTAGCCCATAAAACAATCGCAGCTTTCGTCCGTTTTCTTGATGCTCCGTCTGCCGCCAGTAGTCGAGGCCATAGATCGACCCGAGCAGCGAGATCAGAAAAACGGGAACCAGGAAGAACGCCGACAGACTATCGGCTGCCAGGACGACATCGGCCTGCGGAATGGGGCTGGGAAAACGCAGAACGGGCGTCATCGGGCCCACGAGCCCCGCCACCGCCCCGACCAGACCCGCGCCGCTGCCAACGATTGCTAACGAAGTTGTAATCCACTGGCCAAGCTGAGACCGCCTCCCAAAGAGCAAGCCGGGAACACCGCTTGCCGCCGTGACGATCACGCCGCTCAGCAGCAGCGAGGCGTTGCCGGTCATGGGCATGGAATCGCCGAACGACTGAATTGAGTCGCCGGAACTGCACCATCATGGCGAACGGCATGCTGCAAATCAATCTACGTTGCTCTCTCGCCCCGCGCGATCGCTTTGCGGTCCGAGCGCAACTCTGCTTCGCTTCGTCCTGCCCGCTGGCGCCTCGGCAACCCCCAGTTGATGCCAGCAGGATCATCGCCTTGAGCTGAGCCTCGGCCGCGTCAATCAGCTTGAGCTTCCCGCGAACCTTCTTGGCCCAGCGACCGGTCCCTTCTTCGCGGTTGGCCCAACGGACAAGGAGCGGAAAGTCGAGCG
>DASRJP010000297.1:0-2020 GCA_035649415.1 Pirellulaceae bacterium
CGTGTCATGAAGGGCCATTTGAAGGGGTAAGCTATTTTACTCGTTGAAATCGCTGTGATTTTTGCAAACCGCCCAATATTTTAGAAGCCTGCTTCCGCGATGGTCCACCTCCTCCATGTGCTCGATCCCGTTTGAGGCAAATTATGCACATGTAATCTGCACAGAAGAAATGCTGTTAAGTCAGTCTATTAGCTTCTGTGCATAATTCACGATTTTTGCACGTGGCCATGCTCCCAAGCATCCAGTCCTCGATTTGGCCAAATGGCCCTTCATGACACGACTGTTGGGGCTGGGCCTTTAAGGTGATCCGGATCATCTTTTTCGGCCACAGCTAGCAGCCTGTCGGACTTAACGCCATGGCGCGGGCCTGATAGAATTAAGGCACGTTTCGCCCGCTTCTCCAGGATCGTTCCCCATGAGCAACTTCCGGCCGATCGACCGCCAGACCGGGTTCCTTCTGCCGCCGTCGGTTGATGAGTGGCTGCCGGAGAAGCATCTGGCTCGCTTTGTGGTGGAGGTGATCGACGGCTTGGATTTGAGCGTGATGAGGGGGAGCTACCGCGGCTCGGGTTCGGCGTCCTACCCGCCGTCGCTGCTGCTGGGTATCCTGGTCTATGGCTATGCGACGGGCGTGTTCTCGAGCCGCAAGCTGGAGCGGGCGAGCTATGACTCGGTGGCGTTCCGCTTCATCGCGGCGAACCAGCATCCGGATCACGACACGATCGCCGCGTTCCGGCGCCGGTTTCTCCAGGAGATCGAGGGGTTGTTCGTCCAGGTGCTGGCGGTGGCGCGTGAGATGGGCGTGCTCAAGATGGGCACGGTGGCGCTCGACGGCACCAAGATCCACGCCAATGCCAGCCGCCACAGCGCGCTGTCCTATGAGCATGCCGGCAAGATCGAGGCGCAGTTGAAGGCCGAGGTGGCCGAGTTGCTGGCCAAGGCCGAGGCGGCGGACCGGGCGGACCTCCCCGACGGCCTGTCGATCCCCGATGAACTGGCGCGCCGCGAGGAGCGTCTGGCGAAGCTGGCCGAGGCGCGGGCCAAGATCGAAGCACGGGCCAAGGAACGCTTCGAACGCGAGCAAGCCGACCATGAAGCCAGGCTTGCGGCGCGTGACGCCAAGGCTGCGGCGACTGGTCGGAAGCCCCGGGGCAAGCCGCCCCAGCCGCCGGTCGAAGGTCCCCTGCCGACCGACCAGATCAATCTGACGGACGAGCAATCGCGCATCATGCCGGTGGCGGGCGGTGGCTTCGAGCAGTGCTACAACGCCCAGGCCGTCGTGGCGGCGGGCAGCCTGCTGGTGGTCGCGGCTGACGTCGTCCAGGCTCCCAACGACAAGCGGCAGCTCGCGCCGATGCTGGACAAACTTGCCGCCCTGCCCGAGGATCTGGGCCAGCCCGAGACCCTGCTGGCTGACACCGGCTATTTCAGCGCGGCCAATGTGGAGACTTGCCAGACGGCCGGCATCGCGCCGCTGATCGCGCTGGGCCGCGAGGCCCACCATCCCTCCTTGAGCGAGCGCTTTGCCGAGGCGCCGCCCGCGCCGGAGAACCCGACGCCGGTCGAAGCGATGGTCCACCGCTTGAAGACGCTTGAGGGCAGGAAGCTCTACGCCCAGCGCAAGCACACCCCGGAACCGGTGTTCGGCATCATCAAGTCCGTGCTGGGATTCCGCCAGTTCCTGCTCCGCGGACTCGATAAGGTTCGCGGCGAGTGGAACCTCGTGACCATGGCCTGGAACCTGAAGCGGATGTTTGTCCTGAGCCCGGCCGGATGACGGCGGGATAACCGGGCTCAGGGCCGCCCACGGTGCAGACGCGGACTGCGGCAGGTCGATGCCGACGGTTTCGAGGACGGCACCACCGTCCCGACGGCGTCTTCAGTACCTTCCGGCGGCGAACCTGCACTCAAGCGCTCGCCCGAAAATCCCAGTCCGACAGGCTGCTAGCACGACAAATAAAATGCCCAATAGTCTTCGGCATCTTTTGGTAGATTTTCGACAATAGAATTTTATTCGACA